>JAEYPL010000139.1 GCA_023410905.1 Pseudomonadota bacterium | reverse complement strand
TGGCAGTCCTGTCCGCCGACGGCGATACGCGATCCGGCGAGCGTATCGGCGAGCTTGGTGATCAGTGTCGCGGGCGGACAGATGAGGACATCGGCGGCTTCGTTCGAGAGGCCTTTCGCCATGGCGTCGGCCTCGGCAAGGGAGGCCGCGAGCCCGTTCATTTTCCAATTGCCGGCCACGAGCGGCCTGATCGTACTTCCGGTCATGTTTCCTCGCCCTGCCGAACCGCCCTGCGCAATTATTATGCCGCGCCATGCCTATCGTGCGGCTCCCGCAGTTTCAACCCTCGGCCCACAGCGACCTTCGGCGCTCTCACAAGCATTTGAGACGCAAAGAAATCTCTAGCCGTTCACAACGGGTCCAGAGCGGGAATGTGGACGCCCTCGCGCACACGGCCTATATGGACATCAAATCGAGCGCCCGCCGAGCGGCGCCATGCATCAGCAAAGGGTTGACGAGAATATGCTGGAAGCACTGAGACGCGGCGTCAAAGGCATATTCATCCAGGCGCTGATCGGCCTCCTCGTCATCGCCTTTGCCGTGTGGGGCATTGCCGACGTCTTCCAGGGGCGCGCGCAGACGTCGCTCGCACGGATCGGCAAGACCGAAATCTCGCAGGATCAATTCCAGCAAGCGCTGCAGGTCGAGATCAGCGCTCTTGCGCGCCAGTTCGGCCGCCGCCTCACGATCGACCAGGCGCGCCAGCTCGGCATCGACCAGCGCGTCATCGCGCGCCTCGTTGGTACCGCTGCCATCGACACGCACGCACGTGAACTCGGCCTCTATCTGTCCGACGCGACGATTGCCGATGCCATCCGCAATGATCCCGTATTCCACGGCGTCGGCGGTCAGTTCGACCGCAATGCCTTCACCGAGATCTTGCGGCAGAACAATCTCACCGAGGGGCGCTATTTCGCCGAGCGCCGCGCGGAGGAAGTGCGCGAGCAGCTCACCGAGACGCTCGCCGGCGGCAATGTGCCGCCCGATTATCTCATCCAGACGCTTCACCGTTACCAGGGCGAGACGCGCACCATTGCGCACATGACGCTCGATCCCGAGGTTGCCGGCAAGGTCGAGGCGCCAGACGAGGAAAAGCTCAAGGCGTACTACGAGCAGAACAAGCGCCGCTTCGTGGCGCCCGAGTTCCGGAAGGTTCCTCTTATCCTGCTGACCGAGGCCGAGGTGCGCAAGCACGTCGCCGTCAGCGACGAGGAGATGAAGGCACTCTACGAGCGCGAGAAGGATACTTTCGCGACGCCCGAGCGCCGGCACATCCAACAGATCTCGTTCCCGGATCGCGCCGCCGCCGAGAAGGCCTCTGCCGCGCTCAAGGCTGCGCCGTCCTTCGAGGAAGGCCTCAAAGGGCTCGAGCTCAAGGAAAGCGATATCGATCTCGGCACGCTCGCCAAGTCGGAGATGATCGATGCGGCCATCGCCGACGCAGCCTTCAAGCTCGAGAAGGGGCAGATCTCGGAGCCGGTCACGGGGACGTTCTCGACGGTGATCGTGCGCGTCGCCGACATCACGCCTGGCAAGCAGAGCACGTTCGATGAGGTCAAGGAGCGGCTTCGCGACCGCATTGCCGGCGAGCGCGTCAATCGCGAGATGCAGGAGCTGCACGATCGCGTCGACGATGCGCGCGCGGGTGGTGCCAGCCTCAAGGAGGTCGCCGAGCGGCTCAAGGTGCACTTCATCGAGATCGAGGCAACCGACAAGCAGGGCATGACGCCCGATGGCAAGCCGGCGCTCGAGAACCCCGATGCCGTGCGTATTCTCGCGTCGGCCTTCGAGGGTGGCAGCGGCCTCGACCGCGAAGCGATCGAGCTGACGGATGGTGGCTATGCCTGGGTCGACGTGGCGGGTGTCACGGCAGAGCGCCAGAAGCCCTTCGAGGAAGTTCAGGAAGCTGTAAAGACGGCCTGGATGGAAGCCGAGCGCCGCACTGCGCTCAACGCCACCGCTCAGAAGATCGTGGAGCGTGTCGACAAGGGCGAGGCGCTTGAGGATGTCGCCAAGGAAATGGGGCTCGAGGTCAAGCTCGGGCAGCCCGTGACGCGAAACCAGCAGCCGGATGGCTTAACCCGCGCGGCCGTGCAGCAGGCATTCGCGCTGGCACGCGGTGCTGCAGCCTCAGTCGAGAGTGCCGATGGCAAGTCACGCACCATCATCGTGGTGCGCGCCATCGTCGATCCGCCCCCTGCGACGCCCGAGCAGATGACCGCCCTGCGCCAGGAGCTGTCGCGTCAGCTTCAGGGCGATGCCATCAATACGTACGTGGGGGCGCTTCAGAACCGCCTCGGCCACAGCATCAACCAGACGGTCTACCGTCGCGCCATGGGCCTCGAAACCCAGCAGCCTTGAGCTGCTGGGGTGCGGCAAGGGTGGGGGTGATCAGATCGAGAAGCTGGTGCCGCAGCCGCACGCGGCGGTGGCTTGGGGGTTTTGGATCTTGAACGAAGCCCCGATCAATTCGTCGACGAAGTCGATCTCGGAGCCTTCCATGTAGCCGACCGACATCTCGTCGATCAGCACGACCGCGCCCGCGCGCTCGATGACGAGATCGTCGGGCTCGCGCCCCGAAACCAGATCGAACTTGTACTGGAAGCCTGAGCAGCCGCCGCCTTCGACGCTCACGCGAAGGGCGTTGGCGCTGGGCTCGCCGGCCACGATCTCAGCGATCCGCCGGGCGGCACGCTCGGTCAATCCAACTCGTGGGCGATCCTCGACCATCGTCATGAAGGGGCTCCTCGCGCGTTCCTGGAGGCCGGGATACCAACCGGACTCGACGCGGATACTTGATAAGTAAATAGGAATTGCCTCTGCGATGTCAAACGGCGCCTGTCGTTTATAGAAAAGGCTGCGCTATCATAGGGTGAATCGAGGGGCAGCCATGCATCGGGCCGGCTGACCGCCGAGCCAGGGGCAGAAGGTGGAGAAGGGCGACATTCGCGAGCAGGCAGGTTCCGCGGGGGGCACGATCCCGCGCCGTCCGGGCGCGCGCACCGTTGCAGTCTGGGCGCTCGATGCCGGCCAAAGCCGTGGCCGGGCCGCAACCGAGCCGCCCTGCACATACCGGACGCCCTTCCAGCGCGACCGCGATCGCATCGTCCACGCGACGGCCTTCCGGCGTCTCACCTACAAGACGCAGGTTTTCCTGCATCACGAAGGCGATCATTTCCGCACGCGCCTGACCCACTCGCTGGAGGTGGCTCAGATCGCGCGCTCGATGGCCCGGCAACTCGAACTGGACGAGGATCTGGCCGAAGCGCTGTCGCTTGCGCACGACGTAGGCCACCCGCCCTTTGGTCATGCGGGCGAGCGGGCCCTCGATGCGGCCATGCGCGACTGGGGCGGGTTTGATCACAACGCGCACAGCTTGCGCATGGTCACGACGCTCGAGCGCCGCTACGCCCATTTCGACGGGCTCAACTTGACGTTCGAAGCGCTCGAAGGTCTCGCCAAGCACAATGGCCCGCTCATCGGACCGCACGCGCCGGCGAACTCTGCGGAGCGCAACCGTGAGCTTCTCGATCTCATCGCCGCGCAGGGGCTCACGCAGGCGCTCCAGCTCGATCGTTTCGCACCCGCCGAGGCGCAGGTCGCCGCCATCGCCGACGATATTGCCTACACGAACCACGACATCGACGATGCGCTGCGCGCCGGTCTCATCAGTCTTGCTGACCTCGAAGCGGCGCCCATGGCAGGCCCCTTCGTCAAGGCCGCGCGCGCCGCTCTCGACGGCACGACGCTCGCGCGCAGCGAAATCGATCGTGACCGCCGCCTGTTCTACGAAGTGAACAGGCGCATGATTACCGTCATGGTCGACGAGGTCGTGAAGGAGACGCGCGCGCGCATCGCCGCGCTCGGCATCACCAGTGCCGATGGCATCCGCAATGCGGGCATCGCAGTCGTGGCTTTCCCGGACGACCAGCGTGCCGCTCTCGATGCCCTCAAGAAATTCCTGTTCGATCGCGTTTACCGGGCCCCGCGGGTCATGCGCGTCATGCACAAGGCCGAGGAGGTGATCGCGGCCCTCTTCGACCGCTACATGACGAGCCCCGCAGACTTGCCGGGCGGCCGCGGGGAAAGCATTCTGGGCCTCGATCCGGCCGGACGGGCCCGCCGCGTGGCCGACTTCATTGCCGGCATGACGGACCGCTTCGCGCTCGCCGAATATGCGCGTCTGTTTGACGACACTATTGATTTGCATTAGCTGCCGCCATGCTATGACGCGGGCGGAAGGCGCCTGCCGAAGCCCGGGCGTCGCCCCATCCGAGGAAACATCATGACCGTGCTCGCCGAGGTCGAGGCGCAGATTGCCGACGCATTGAAGAGGCTGCAGCAGGCGGGCCGCCTGCCGGCCGAGCTTGCGCTTGGCGCCGTCGAGGTGGAGCCGACCAAGGATCCACGACACGGCGATCTCGCGACGAACGCCGCCATGGTGCTGGCTAAGCCCGCGCTCATGAAGCCGCGCGACATTGCCGATGCGCTCGTCGGTGAGCTTTCGGGCCTGCCCGGCTATGTGAAGGTCGAGGTGGCCGGGCCGGGCTTCGTCAATATCTCACTCGCGCCGGAACGCTGGCAGTCGGTAGTGGGGGAGGTGCGCACGTCGGGTGCTCGCTACGGCGCGTCGAACATGGGCAAGGGCGAAAAGCTGCTCATCGAGTACGTGTCGGCGAACCCCACAGGCCCGATGCACGTCGGCCATGGGCGTGGCGCCGTGTTCGGCGACTCGCTTGCAAACCTGCTCGACTTTGCGGGCTATGCGGTCACGCGCGAATACTACGTCAATGATGCCGGCGCGCAGGTGGATGTGCTCGCGCGCTCAGCATTCCTGCGCTACCGTGAGGCACTCGGCGAGACTATCGGCGAGATTCCCGCCGGTCTTTATCCGGGCGACTACCTGAAGCCGGTCGGTGTCGAACTCGCGAAGGAGCACGGCGACGCGCTGCTCAGGAAGGCCAACGACGAGAGTGCCTGGCTGCCGATCGTGCGCGCCAAGGCCATCGAGATGATGCTCGTCATGATCAAGGAAGATCTGGCCGCGCTCGACATCCGTCACGAGGTGTTCTTCTCCGAGCGCGCCATGACCGAGGGCGGCAAGGACCTCATCGCGGCGACCATTTCGGAGCTGAGAGCAAAAGGTCTCGTGTTCGAGGGCCGCCTCGAAAAGCCAAAGGGCCACGACGACGAGGAGTGGGAAGATCGCGAGCAGACACTCTTCAAGGCGACGGACTTCGGCGACGATGTCGACCGCGCGCTTATGAAGTCGGATGGCAGCTACACCTACTTCGCCGGTGACATGGCCTACCATCACGACAAGCTGGCGCGGGGGTACCGGCATCTGATCAACGTGTTCGGCGCCGATCACACCGGCTACATCAAGCGCATGAAGGCGGCTGTCGCGGCGCTCTCGGGCGGCGAGGCCGATCTCGATATCAAGGTCTGTCAGCTCGTTAAGCTGCTTCGCGGCGGTGAGCCGGTGAAGATGTCGAAGCGCGCCGGCACGTTCGTCACGCTACGCGAGGTTGTGGACGAGGTCGGCAGCGATCCGATCCGCTTCATGATGCTCTACCGCAAGAACGATGCGGCGCTCGACTTCGATCTGGCGAAGGTCGTCGAGAAGTCGAAGGACAATCCCGTCTTCTACGTGCAGTACGCGCACGCGCGGGCCTATTCGATCTTCCGCAATGCTGCGGAGGCCTTCCCGAACCTCGGCCCGGCCGACCCCGATGTGACGGGCGCGGACACGTCCCTGCTGACTGACGACGGCGAGCTCGATCTGCTGCGCCGGCTCGCGCTTTTTCCGCGCACGGCCGAAGGTGCTGCGCGCGCGCACGAGCCGCATCGCATAGCCTTCTATCTCTCTGATTTGGCGTCTGCATTTCACGCGCAATGGACGCGAGGCAATGATTCGCCACATTTGCGATTTATCCAAGCGAATGACCGGAAGCTGACCGCTGCGCGCCTTGCTCTCGTGGGGGCTTGTTCACAGGTAATCGCGACTGGGCTGGCCATCCTCGGGGTGCACGCTCCGACCGAAATGCGCTAGCCTACGATTCGACGAGATGAATCGCGGTTTACGCGGCAGGAATTAGAGCGGGTTGATCGACGCGCGGGCAGCTCCGGCACAGCGGGAAACCTGAAGGGGGTATCTCGATGGCACGGCAGAACAACATGCTTCCTAAGGGCGCGGATGCGCACCTGAGGTCGCCGAACGCCGCGCATGATCCGGCTCAGCCCGCACAGGGCTACGGCAGCGCATACCCGCATCAACACGATGAGCACGAGGGCGGTGCGCCCGCGTCGCGGGACATCTTCAGCGCGCTCAGGCCCGACGCCAGTCTCGCCTCGCGCTTCGAGCCCTTTGCGCCACCTCCCGGCCGTGCGCAGCAGCCCCAGAGCGCCTATGGCCGCCCGCCGTTCGGCGAGCCCGAGGAGCAGCCCTATGCGGCGCCGTCCTTCGGCAACCAGGGCCACCATCACCAAGGGCATCACGATGCTCACGACCCGTATGGGCGAGCACTGCCGGGCGGTTATCCCACGCAAGGCGGCGGCTATCCGGGCGCTCAAGGTGCTGAGCACGATGCCGGCTACTACGGCCAGCAGCAGCATGGTTATGCCCCGCAGCAGCAGGGCCACTATGGCCACGACGATGGCTATGCCTACGACGATCCCTACCGGCCCGGTGGTGCGGATCCCTACGCGGCCGTGCAACCAGGCGCACAAGGCCACCCGGACGACGCCTACTACGAGGACGACTACGCCGAGGAGCCCGAACGCACGCGGCGCGGCCCGCGCGCCATTGTGGTCGTCGGTGCCTTGGTCGGCGCGATCGTGCTCGGTGGCGGCCTCGCCTATGGCTACAAGGCCATGACCGGTGGCGGCGGTTCGAGCGGCAAGTTGCCGATCCTGCGTGCCGACAGCGCTCCTGCGAAAGCACAGCCGACCGAGCCGGGCGGCAAGCAGATCGCCCACACGGACAAGAAATTCCTGAACCGCCTCACTGAGGACCGAAATGCGCGGCCCGTGCCCGTTTCCATCCAGCCGCCGGCGCCTGAGCGCGAGTCGGCCGATGGTCCTCGCCGGGTCCCGACCCTCGTCGTCAATCGCGACGGAACGATTGGCACCAGTGGCGAGCCCCCCCCGGCAGTCAGACCGCCGTCGAGTGGTGTACCGGGCTTGCTCGTCGACGGTCTGTCGCCGCGTGTGCCGCCGCCACAGCGCGACATCGCGCCGCCGGCACCACCGCCGCGCGCTGCGATGCCGGTCGAAGCACCGGCGCCTGTAGCGCCGCCTAGGCGCGTCGCGGC
>JAEYPL010000025.1 GCA_023410905.1 Pseudomonadota bacterium | reverse complement strand
AGCCCGGCGCTGGCAACGAGTACGCCAGCGAGATCGTCGGCGGCACGGTGCCGAAGGAATACATCCCTGGTGTCGAGAAGGGCGTCGAGAGCATCTGGGGAAGCGGCGTGCTGATCGGCTTCCCGCTCGTCGATACCAAGGTGACGCTGTTCGACGGCGCCTTCCACGAGGTGGACAGCTCCGCGATCGCGTTCGAAATCGCGGCGCGGCAGGCGATGCGCGAGGGCTGCCAGAAGGCGGGCATCAAGCTCCTGGAGCCGATCATGGACGTCGAGGTGGTGACGCCCGGCGACTTCGTCGGCGGTGTCATTGGCGATATCAACAGCCGCCGCGGTCAGATCCGTAACCAGGAGATGCGCGGCAACGCGACTGTCATCCGGGCCAACGTGCCGCTGGCGAACATGTTCGGCTATGTGAGCCAGCTCCGCTCGATGAGCCAGGGACGTGCATCCTACACGATGCAGTTCGCTCACTATGCTGAAGTGCCGCGCAACGTCGCCGAGGAGGTCAAGGCCAAGTACGCTTGATGAAAGAGTACGCCTGATCCCCGAGGACAGAGATAGACATCACTTGAGTTCAAAGAGGACGCCAGTCGTCCAGACGCATGAGGAGAGCCTGAGATGGGCAAGGAGAAATTCGATCGCAATAAGCCCCACTGCAACGTCGGCACGATTGGTCACGTCGACCACGGCAAGACGACGCTGACGGCGGCATTGACGAAGGTCTCGGCCGACAAGGGTTGGACCAAGACGGCGATCGCCTATGACGAAGTCGCCAAGGCCTCGGAAAGCCAGGGCCGCCGCGACCCGACGAAGATCCTCACGATCGCGACGAGTCACGTCGAGTACGCGACAGAGAACCGTCACTACGCGCACGTCGATTGCCCGGGCCACGCCGACTACGTGAAGAACATGATCACGGGTGCCGCCCAGATGGACGGCGCGATCCTGGTCGTGTCCGCGGTCGACGGCCCGATGCCGCAGACCCGTGAGCACATCCTGCTCGCCCGTCAGGTCGGCGTTCCCTACATCGTCGTGTTCCTCAACAAGTGCGACATCGTCGATGACGAAGAGCTCCTCGACCTCGTCGAGCTCGAGGTGCGCGAGCTGCTGAAGCAGTACCAGTTCCCGGGCGACGACGTTCCCGTCATCCGCGGCGCCGCCATCAAGGCGCTCAACGGTGAGAAGGGCCCGCTCGCCGACGAGGCGATCCTCAAGCTCTATGACGCCCTCGACAACTACATCCCGCTCCCCGAGCGCCCGAAGGACAAGCCGTTCCTGCTGCCGATCGAAGACGTGTTCTCGATCTCGGGCCGCGGCACGGTCGTCACGGGCCGTATCGAGCGCGGCACCATCAAGGTCGGTGAGGAAGCCGAGATCGTCGGTCTGAAGGACACGCAGAAGACCGTCGTCACCGGCGTCGAGATGTTCCGCAAGCTGCTCGACTCGGGCGAGGCTGGCGACAACGTCGGCTGCCTCCTGCGCGGCATCGACAAGGAAGCCGTCGAGCGTGGCCAGGTCCTCGCGAAGCCGGGCTCCGTGAAGCCGCACAAGAAGTTCATGGCCGAGGCCTACATCCTCACCAAGGACGAGGGTGGCCGCCACACGCCGTTCTTCAATAACTACCGGCCCCAGTTCTACTTCCGCACGACCGATGTCACCGGCATCGTGACGCTGAAGGAAGGGACCGAGATGGTCATGCCCGGCGACAACGCCGAGTTCCTCGTCGACCTCATCCAGCCGATCGCCATGGAGGAGCGCGTGCGCTTCGCCATCCGCGAGGGCGGCCGCACGGTCGGCGCTGGCGTGGTCACGAAGATTATCGAGTAATCAGGAGAAGCGGCGAGCGTCCGGTGTTGCACGACAGCGGGCGCTCACGTTTCCAGCGGGACGAGTGAGAAGATGAACGGCCAAAACATCCGGATCCGACTCAAAGCGTTTGACCATCGAATTCTCGATGCGTCGACGCGCGAGATCGTGAATACGGCGAAGCGAACCGGCGCCGAGGTGCGCGGCCCCATTCCGCTTCCGACCCGCATCGAGCGGTTCACGGTGAACCGCTCGCCGCACATCGACAAGAAGAGCCGCGAGCAGTTCGAAATGCGGACGCACAAGCGGCTCCTCGACATCGTTGATCCAACGCCGCAGACGGTAGACGCGCTCATGAAGCTGGACCTTGCGGCCGGCGTCGACGTGGAGATCAAGCTCTGACGGCTGGCTGGCGCCGATGAGGGCCGCGAGGCTCGCAGAGGTGGACCGGACAGGAACCAGTGGCTCAGTCCAATAGGAAAGGAATGCAACGGATGCGTTCCGGAGTGATTGCACAGAAGGTCGGCATGACGCGGCTCTTCACGGAGACCGGGGAACATATCCCCGTGACCGTGTTGAAGCTCGACAACCTCCAGGTCGTCGCCCACCTGACGCAGGAAAAGAACGGCTATACCGCGCTCCAGCTCGGAGCCGGCAAGCGTAAGCCGAACCGCCTGACCAAGGCCGAGCGCGGTGGTTTCGCGCGCGCCGAGGTCGAGCCGAAGCGTAAGCTCGCCGAATTCCGCGTGAGCCCCGAAAACCTGATCGAAGTCGGCGCCGAGATCACGGCCGACCACTTCGTCACCGGCCAGCTCGTCGACGTGACGGGCCAGAGCCAGGGCAAGGGTTTCCAGGGTGGTATGAAGCGCTGGAACTTCGGCGGTATGCGCGCCACGCACGGCGTCTCGGTCGTGCACCGCGCGCTTGGTTCGACCGGTCAGCGCCAGGATCCCGGCAAGGTCTTCAAAGGTAAGAAGATGGCCGGCCACATGGGCGATGAGCGCATCACCACGCTGAACCTCGAGGTCGTCAAGACCGACGTCGAGCGCGGCCTCATTCTGGTGCGCGGCGCAGTCCCGGGCTCCAAGGGTGGCTGGGTGCTGATCCGCGACGCCGTGAAGAAGGCGCCGAAGGATGCGCCGAAGCCGGGTGCCTTCCGCGCGCGCACCGCAAGCGCCGCCCAGGCTGGCCAGACGACGACGGAGCAGGCCTGATGCAGACGCCAGTCACCACGCTCGATGCGAGCTCGGCCGGGACGGTCGATCTCGCCGACGCGATCTACAACCTGGAGCCGCGCGAGGATCTCATCCAGCGCACCGTGCGCTGGCAGCTGCTGAAGCGCATGGCCGGTACACATCATGCTCAGGATCGGTCGGAAGTGACCGTTACCGGCAAGAAGATGTACAAGCAGAAGGGCACCGGCGGCGCTCGTCACGGCGACAAGTCCGTGCCGCAGTGGCGCGGTGGTGGCAAAGCCTTCGGGCCGAAGCCGCGCAGCCATGCGATCGGCATGCCGAAGAAGGTGCGCGCCCTCGCGCTCCGTCACGCGCTGTCCGCCAAGGCCAAGGCCGGCGAGCTCGTCGTGCTGGAGAAGGCCGCGTCGTCTGACGGCAAGACCAAGGGTCTCAAGGCGCAGCTCGCGGCGCTCGGCCTCACAAACGCGCTCTTCATCGACGGTGCGGAGCTCGACACGGGCTTCGTGCAGGCGGTGCGCAACATTCCGAACATCGACTTGCTGCCCGTGCAGGGCATCAACGTCTACGACATTCTGCGCCGGAAGAAGCTCGTGCTGACCAAGGCCGCTGTCGCCGCCCTCGAGGAGCGCTTCAAATGAGCAAGCTCAAGGCCTACGACATCATCCGCTCGCCGGTCATCACCGAGAAGGCGACGATGGCCTCCGAGGCGAACCAGGTGATCTTCAAGGTGTCGCGCGCTGCGACGAAGCCGGAGATCAAGGCCGCCGTCGAGCAGCTGTTCAACGTCAAGGTGAAGGCGGTCAACACCCTCGTCCGCAAGGGCAAGCTGAAGGCCTTCAAGGGCATCGTCGCCCGCCAGGGCGAGGTCAAGAAAGCCATCGTGACGCTCGAGGAAGGGCACTCGATCGACATCACGACCGGGCTCTGAGGAATAGAGAACGACCATGGCACTGAAGACATATCGCCCGACATCGCCCGGCCGTCGCCAGCTCGTGCTGGTCGACCGCGACCACCTGTGGAAGGGCGCGCCGGTCAAGATGCTGGTCGAGGGCAAGACCAAGACCGGTGGGCGCAACAACCACGGGCGCATCACGATGCGCCACATCGGTGGTGGCCATAAGCAGTCCTATCGCCTCGTGGACTTCCGTCGTCGCAAGTTCGATGTCGAAGGCACTGTCGAGCGGCTCGAGTACGATCCGAACCGGACGGCCTTCATTGCGCTCGTCAAGTACACCGACGGTGAGCTCGCCTATATCCTCGCGCCGCAGCGCCTCAATGTCGGCGACAAGGTCGTGGCTGGCGCCGCTGTCGACGTGAAGCCCGGCAATGCGATGCCGCTCTCGTCGATCCCGATCGGCACGATCGTGCACAACGTCGAGCTGAAGGCTGGACGCGGTGGTCAGATCGCACGTTCGGCCGGCGCCT
Organism: Pseudomonadota bacterium; assembly: GCA_023410905.1. GTDB lineage: Bacteria > Pseudomonadota > Alphaproteobacteria > Rhizobiales > Hyphomicrobiaceae. Next base: position 5,515 of record JAEYPL010000025.1, on the reverse strand, counting down.
TCGTGCAGCTCGTCGGCCGTGACGCCGGCTGGGCCGTGCTGAAGCTGAAGTCGGGCGAGACGCGGCGTGTGCGCCAGGAGTGCATGGCGACCGTCGGTGCGGTTTCGAACCCCGACCACGGCAACATCTCGATCGGCAAGGCGGGCCGCACGCGCTGGCTCGGCATTCGCCCGACGGTGCGCTCGGTCATGATGAACCCGGTGGATCACCCGAACGGCGGCCGCACCAAGGGCGGCAAGCACTGGGCGACGCCGTGGGGCAAGCCGACCAAAGGTTTCAAGACGCGCAAGAACAAGTCGACGGACAAGTTCATCGTCCGTCCGCGCAGCAAGAGCAAGTAGGAGCATAGATCGTGGCACGCTCGGTTTGGAAAGGCCCGTTCGTCGACGGCTATCTCCTCAAGAAGGCGGAGAAAGTGCGTGGCGGCGGCCGCAGCGAGATCATCAAGATCTGGTCGCGCCGTTCGACGATCCTGCCGCAGTTCGTCGGCCTGACGTTCGGCGTGCACAACGGCCAGAAGCACATTCCTGTGTCCGTCAACGAGGACATGGTTGGTCACAAGTTCGGCGAGTTCGCGCCGACGCGCTCCTTCCATGGCCTCAGCGGCGACAAGAAAGCGACGAAGGGCAGGTAAGATGGGTAAGCCCAAAGCCGAACGGCGTCTGCCGGAGAACCAAGTGCAGGCCGTGGCGCGCAATCTGCGCGTCTCGCCGCAGAAGCTCAACCTGGTTGCGGCGATGATCCGCGGCAAGAAGGTGCAGACGGCGCTGACGGAGCTTGAGTTCTCGCGCAAGCGGATCGCGGTCGACGTACGCAAGTGCCTCATGAGCGCGGTCGCCAACGCTGAGAACAATCACGGTCTCGACGTCGACGATCTCGTCGTCTCCGAGGCGTTCGTCGGCAAGAACCTCGTCATGAAGCGCTTCCATGCCCGTGGGCGTGGCCGCTCTGGCGGGATCATGAAGCCGTTTTCGCAGCTCACCGTCATCGTGCGCGAAGCCGCCGCAAAGGCCGCGCCCGAGAGCACTGTAGAGGAGGCCGCCTGATGGGTCACAAGGTCAATCCCGTCGGCCTTCGCGTCGGCATCAACCGCACCTGGGATAGTCGCTGGTTCGCCAGCCGCGCCGAGTACGGCAAGCTGCTGCACGAAGACAGGAAGATGCGCGAGCACATCCTGAAGATGCAGCGTCAGGCCGGCATCGCGAAGATCGTGATCGAGCGCCCGCACAAGAAGTGCCGCGTGACCGTTCATTCGGCACGCCCCGGCATTCTGATCGGCAAGAAGGGCGCCGACATCGAGAAGCTGCGCGGCGAGCTCGCGCGCCTCACGCAGTCGGAAGTGCATCTCAACATCGTTGAAGTGCGCAAGCCCGAGATCGACGCGACGCTGGTCGCCGAGACGATCGCTCAGCAGCTCGAGCGCCGCGTTGCTTTCCGCCGCGCCATGAAGCGCGCCGTGCAGTCGGCGCTGCGTCTTGGTGCGCAGGGCATTCGTATCAACGTTTCGGGCCGCCTCGGTGGCGCTGAAATTGCGCGCGTCGAATGGTACCGCGAAGGCCGCGTGCCGCTGCATACGCTGCGTGCCGACATCGACTTTGGCTACGGCGTTGCGCGTACGGCCTACGGCATCATCGGCGTGAAGGTTTGGATCTACAAGGGCGAGATCATCGAGCATGACCCGATGGCGTCCGAGCGTCGTGCGCTCGAGTCGCAAGAGGGTGGTGGCGGCGGTGATCGGCGCCGGCGCGAGGACCGCGGCGATCGGGGTGATCGCGGCGACCGTCGTCCGCGCGAATAAAGTCTTCGAGGAACGACTGCCATGATGCAACCGAAACGGACGAAGTTCCGCAAGCAGCACAAGGGCCGTATCCACGGCGCTGCCAAGGGCGGGACCGACCTCAACTTCGGCTCGCACGGCCTCAAGGCCGCGGAGCCGGAGCGTCTGAGCGCACGCCAGATCGAAGCGGCGCGCCGCGCGATCACGCGTCACATGAAGCGTGCGGGCCGCGTCTGGATCCGCATCTTCCCGGATGTGCCGGTGACGAAGAAGCCGGCCGAGGTGCGCATGGGCTCGGGCAAAGGTAGCCCGGAGTTGTGGGTGTGCCGGGTGAAGCCGGGCCGCATCATGTTCGAGATCGACGGCGTGCCGGACAACGTCGCCCGCGAGGCGCTGACGCTCGGTGCAGCCAAGCTGCCGATCGCGACGCGCATCGTGACGCGGCTGCTGTGACGGCAGGATTGAGAGTTTAAGAGGCCCGATATGGCGGCAGAGAAATTCAAGACCATGACGCTCGATCAGCTCGACGAGGAGCTGGTGAAGCTCAAGAAGGAGCAGTTCAACCTGCGCTTTCAAGCGGCGTCCGGTCAGCTCGAGAACACCGCGCGCATCCGCATCGTTCGCCGCGAGATCGCACGTGTGAAAACGTTCGCCCGTACGCTCCGGGGCAATGCTCCGGCGGCCGGCTGAAGAAGGGGATCGATATGCCAAAGCGTATTCTCAACGGCGTCGTCGTCTCCGACAAGAACGACAAGACGATCGTGGTGGAAGTGGAGCGTCGCTTCACGCATCCGCTGCTGAAGAAGACCGTTCGTCGCTCGAAGAAGTATCAGGCGCACGACGAGGACAACACGTTCAAGACCGGCGACAAGGTGCGCATCCAGGAGAGCGCCCCGATCTCGCGCCACAAGCGTTGGGTCGCACTGAAGCAGCCGGGCTGAGACGGCAGGAAGGACTGAGGATCGCGCCATGATCCAGATGGAATCAAATCTCGACGTTGCCGACAATTCCGGCGCCCGTCGTGTGCAGTGCATCAAGGTGCTCGGTGGCTCCAAGCGCCGCTACGCCACGATCGGCGACACGATCGTAGTGTCGGTGAAGGAAGCCATTCCGCGCGGTCGCGTGAAGAAGGGCCAGGTCATGAAGGCCGTGATCGTGCGCACCGCCAAGGGCGTGCGTCGGGCCGACGGCTCGCTGATCCGCTTCGACCGCAATGCGGCGGTGCTGATCAACGCCAACGGCGATCCGATCGGCACGCGCATCTTCGGACCGGTGACGCGCGAACTGCGTGCTCGCAAGCACGTCAAGATCATGTCGCTTGCGCCGGAGGTCCTGTAATGCCCTCGCTCAAGATCAAGAAGGGTGACCACGTCATCGTGCTCGCGGGCCGCGACAAGGGCAAGCACGGCGAAGTCATCAAGATGATCCCCAAGGAAAACCGCGCACTTGTGCGTGGCGTCAACGTGGTGCGCCGCCATCAGAAGCAGAGCGCGACCACCGAAGGCGGGATCATCTCCAAGGAAGCAACCATCGACCTGTCGAACCTCGCGCTCGAGGATCCCAAGGATGGCAAGCCGACACGCGTCGGTTTCAAGATCCTCGAGGATGGCCGCAAGGTGCGGTTCTCGAAGCGCTCGGGCGAAGTCATTCCGGAGAAGTCATAAGCCATGGCCGACAACGCGAAACAGAAGGGCGGCAGCGCCCCCGCTGGCGCCAAGGGCGGTAAGCCGAAAGGCCCGCCGGCTAAGGAAGCCAAGGCGAAGGCCGCGACGGGTGCAGCCGCTGCGCCGCGCAAGCCGCGCCCGGCCGACTACAAGCCGCGCATGAAGACGCTTTACGAGGCGGAGATCCGCAAGAAGCTCGCGGAGCACTTCGGGTACAAGAACCCGATGCGCATCCCGCGCCTCGAGAAGATCGTGCTCAACATGGGTGTCGGCGAGGCCGTGAACGACCGAAAGAAGGTCGAGAACGCCTCGAAGGATCTCGCGATGATCGCAGGCCAGCGGCCGGTCATCACGCGGGCTCGGAAGTCGATCGCGACTTACAAGGTGCGCGAGAACATGGCGCTAGGCGCCAAGGTCACGCTGCGCGGCGATCGCATGTACGAGTTCCTCGACCGCCTGGTCACGATCGCGCTGCCGCGCGTGAAGGACTTCCGCGGGCTGAATGCGAAGAGCTTCGATGGTCGCGGCAACTTTGCCCTCGGCCTCAAGGAGCACATCGTGTTTCCCGAGATCGACTATGACCAGGTCGACGAGATCTGGGGCATGGACGTGATCGTGTGCACGACCGCAGGCACCGACGACGAAGCGCGCGAGTTGCTGCGTGCTTTCAATTTCCCGTTCCGGACGTAAGGCTCTGGAGCAGAATTCGATCAGGCAGGCAGCGATCCTGCCGGCATATGGGTCTTGGAGGACCTGATGGCGAAGAAGAGCTCGATCAACAAGAATGAGCGCCGGCGCAAGCTGGTGGATCAGTATGCCGAGCGGCGCAAAGAGCTGAAAGAGACGGCGGCTGATCTCAAGAAGCCGGCCGAGGAGCGCTTTGCTGCGCAGCTCAAGCTCGCCACGCTGCCGCGGAACTCGTCGAAGACGCGTATCCGCAACCGCTGCGAAATCACCGGCCGTTCGCGCGGCTACTATCGCAAGCTCAAGCTGTGCCGCAACCAGCTCCGCGAGCTGGCAAGCCAGGGCATGATCCCCGGCATGGTCAAGTCGAGCTGGTAGAAGGACGAGACCCTATGGCGATGAACGATCCGCTCGGCGATATGCTGACACGCATCCGCAATGCGCAGATGCGGCGGCGTCCGAAGGTGAGCAGCCCGGCGTCCAACCTCCGGACACGCGTTCTGGACGTGCTGGCCGAGGAAGGCTATATCCGCGGCTACACGCGCGTCGATCACAAGAACGGCATGTCCGAGCTCGAGATCGAGCTCAAGTACCTGAACGGCCAGCCGGCGATCAAGGAGATCTCCCGCGTCTCCAAGCCTGGCCGTCGCGTCTACTCGCCGCTCCGTGATCTCCCGACGGTCGCCAACGGCCTCGGCCTCTCGATCCTGTCGACGCCGAAAGGCGTGATGTCGGATACGCGGGCCCGCGAGGAGCAGGTCGGCGGCGAGGTGCTCTGCAGCGTATTCTGAGGCGTGAGCGCTCTATTCGGATGGGCGCCTGCGGCTGGATGATTTGAATTGAGGAACTGAGGCGATGTCGCGCATCGGCAAGAAACCGGTCCCCATTCCCGCCAACGTGCAGGCGGATGTGAGCGGCCAGACTGTCAAGGTCAAGGGGCCGAAGGGCGAGCTCTCCGTGACGCTCCCGGAGGACGTCAAGGTCGAGAAGACCGCCGACGGTATCAGTGTGACGCCGCGCGAGGACACGCAGCGCGCACGCAGCATGTGGGGTCTCTCGCGTACGCTCGTCGACAATCAGGTCAAGGGTGTCGTCGACGGCTATGCCGAGACGCTCGAGATTCACGGCGTCGGTTTTCGTGCCCAGCTGAAGGGCAAGGATCTGACGCTGCAGCTCGGGTTCAGCCACGAGATCAACTACAAGATTCCCGATGGCATCGACGTTAAGCTTGGCGGTCCGCGCCAGGATCACGTGCTGATTTCAGGGATCGACAAGCAGAAGGTCGGGCAGGTTGCGGCTGAGATCCGCGGCTACCGTCCGCCGGAGCCGTACCAGGGCAAGGGTGTTCGCTATCAGGGCGAGTTCATCCTGCGCAAGGAAGGCAAGAAGA
>JAEYPL010000349.1 GCA_023410905.1 Pseudomonadota bacterium | reverse complement strand
CCGACACCCATGGTGCCGAAAGCACCTGAGTTGATGCGGTGTCGCGCCGTATATTGCGGAATAGCCTGACGGCCGTAGTTCAGGATCTCCTGCCCGTCCACGCAGAGTACGCAATCGCGATCCATGAAGTCGCGAACTTCCTTGCACAGACGCAGCGGATGGATCGGCGATGCCGGATTGGAGAGCGTCTGTTCGGCTTCGGCCATCTTCTGAACGTTCCGCGTGCGCAGGCGCTCACGCCATGTCTCATAGGTCGCAGGCGTGACCTTACCCGCAATCGCCGCAGTCAACTGCTGGAAGGCGACCTTCGCATCGGCGACGACGCCGACATCGAGCTTGCGGGGCGAGGATGCGACTTCGATCGGATCGACATCCACGCGCACGATCTTCGCATTGGCATTCCAACGCGGCGGCGCGGCATGGCCGATGATGTAGTTCATGCGCGTGCCGACGACGAGAATGAGATCGGCATCGCGGAAAGCAGCTGCGCGCGACGTGAGATAGCAATATTTGTGATCCTCGGGGATCACGCCGCGGCTCTGTGGTGTCGTATAGAAGGGCACGCCCGCCGCCTCGACGAAGGCCAGCATCTCCTTCTCGGCCTCGGACCACTGCACGCCCGAGCCGGTGATCAGCACCGGCTGCTTCGCCTTCGACAGGAGTTCGACGATCGCCGAGAGATCATTCGCGCTCGCCGCCGGCCGCGGCCGCTTCGCGTGATCATAGGGATCGGGGTATTCGATCTTGGACTCGTCGACTTCCGCGTAGAGGATATCGCCCGGCATATCCAGGTAGACAGGCCCGGGCTTACCGCTCATGGCATGCTTGACTGCGAGATTGATCAGCTCGGGAATGCGCTTGGTGTGGTGAACGCGGTCCGCCCATTTCGTGCAGGGCTTGAACATCGCGAGCTGGTCGATGTCCTGGAAGGCGCCGTGATGCCACGTCACGACCGGCGCGGCGCCACCGAGCGCGATGACCGGCGTACAATCGGCCCAGGCGTGCGCGATGCCGGTCACGAGGTTCGTCACTGCCGGGCCCGAGGCGGCCATGCAGAATGCAGGCTTGTTGCGCAGGCGCGCATAGGCAAAGCCGGCCATGGCAGCGGCCTGCTCGTGGCGCACGTCGATGCCGCGCAGGCCGAGCTTCATAGCGGCCTTCTCGACGGCCATCATGGGCGCCCCCATGATGTAGAAGAAATCGCTCACGCCTTCGTTCTTCATTGCCTTGGCAATGATGTCGGAGCCAATAGCCATCGGGTGTTCCTCTCTGGTGCGTTCAGTTTCTGCGGGCAGGCCCAGCGTGCGCTAGATCACCTGCTCCTTCTTGAGAGCATCGAGGTCATTCTTCGAAAGACCGAGCCAGTCGCCGTACACATCGGCATTGTCGGCACCGAGAATGGGCGACGACTTCACGTGGACGTAGCTGTCGGAGAGCTTCACCGGCCAGCCCGGGATGACCACCTTGCCGCGCGCCGGATGATCAACTTCCACGAAGATCTCGCGCTCACGCATGCTCGGCTCGTTCATGAGTTCGTCGGTATCGAGAACGGCGCCGCACGGCACTCCCTGCTCGCCGAGAATCTGCATGGCCTCGTGCTTGGTGTAGTCCTTCGTCCACGCCTGGATATAGCCATTGATCTCTTCGACGATCTTCACGCGAAGCTGCGGCGTGGCGAAGCGCTCGTTGCCTTTCAGATCTTCGCGACCGATCACCTTCAGCAGGCGCTCCCACTGAATGTTGTTGGCGCGGCTCGTATAGATGTAGACGTAATCATTCGGCCCGCCCGGCTTGCACTTGAACACGTCCGATGGCGCATTCGTGCCGAGCACAACCTGATTGCCCATGCGCGGGCATGGCTTCTTGTGCAGAAGCTGCGAGGCGTAGGCAATGCGGCAGTAGTTGACCATCGCATCCTGCATCGCGACCTCGACCTTCTGGCCGCGGCCGGTCGCCGTGCGTTGGTAGAGCGCCGCGAGAACGCCAATGCACGCGTGCAGGCCCGTGCCTGTATCACCGAGCGTGACGCCGGGCTTGATCGGCTTGCCGTCGCCCTCGCCGGTGATGCTCATGACGCCGCCAGCGGCCTGAGCGATCATGTCGAAGGCGAGATGCTTTTCGTAGGGGCTCCCCTTTCCGAAGCCCTTGACGGTCGCATAGATGATGCGCGGATTGATGCGCGAGACTTCTTCGTACGAAAAGCCGAGCTTCTCGATGACACCGGGCGCGAAGTTCTCCGCGAAGATATCCGCCTGCGCGATCAACTTGCGCAGCATGTCCTTGCCGCGCTCATCCTTGAGATTGAGCGTGACCGAACGCTTGTTGGCATTGAGCAGCATGAAATAGTAGCTGTCGACGCCCTTGATATCGGTCGAGGCGCCGCGGCCCTGCTCACCACCGACCGGATTTTCGATCTTGATGACATCCGCGCCGAGCCACGCGAGCGACTCGGTGATCGACGTGCCGGCCTCGAACTGCGTGAGATCGACGACTTTGATTCCTGCCAGCGCAGTGCGGCCGGCTTCTTCCCTGCCTGGGGACGACATGGCTCCTCCCGGAAGCTTGTTGTTTGGCTATCCGAGAGTTTGCTTCGTGCGCGGAGGAGGCGCAAGCGCGCACCACGCGCTGCATGACTGCTAGGCGCGTCAGCTGCGCCGCTGCGGTCCCCAATCCGCGATCCACAAGGAGAATGCTGTTGCACCGCCGTAGACGGCCATCGCAACGCCGACGAGCGCAAACAACTGCCACGCCGGCGCATTCATGCTGACGAGCCACAAACCACCGATAAGCACGACGAGCAGGCGCGCCGTTCCAGCCAGCACAGGGCCCAGAATCTTGCCGGAACCCTGCGAGGCAAAATAGAGGCAGAGACCGAGGCCGAACAGGCCATAGAAGGGGCCAGCCCAGCGCAGATACGTGCTCGCAGATGCGAGAATGGCGGGATCGCTCGTGAACAGACCCGCCCAGAGTTGCGGATAGAGCGTGACGAAGAGCCCAATGAGCGAGAGTCCCAGCGTCGAGACGATGCCTGCAGTCCACGCAACGCGGCGTGCGCGTGCGACGTCACCGGCTCCGATGGCCATGCCCACCATGGGCACGCTCGCGACGCCGATGGCGAACGTTATCGGGATAAGCAAGAATTCGAGGCGTGCGCCGATACCGTAACCCGCCAGCGCTTCCGTGCCGAGTTCCGACACGAGGCGCGTGATGATAAGGATGGACAGGATGGTCTGCAGCGGCGAGATACACGCGATCGCGCCGACCTTGAGAATATCGCGCAGAATGTCCCACGACACGGAAAGCGTAGAAAGCCTCAGCGTGATGCGCGCGCGTCCCGAGGCCAGATGCCAGTAGAGATAGAGCGCACCCGTAGAGAAGGCGATCACCTGGCCGAGTGCAACACCTGCCATACCGAGACGCGGCACCGGCCCGAAACCGAGACCCAGCATTCCACCTAGTACGATCTGCGCGGCGGCGACTACGAGCAACACGATCGACGGCACGACCATATTGCCCGTGCCGCGCAGGATCGAAGCGAAGGTATTCGCGAGCCAGATCGACGGCGCGCCGAAGAACACGACATTCGAGTAGGCCAGCGCCTCGGCCAGCACACCATCACGACCGCCAAGCAGTGAGTAGATGGGCGCACCTGCGAGCTGGAAGAGCGCTAAGAAGAAGAGCCCAGCGGTTGCGCCGATCAGGAAGGCATGCTGTGCCAGCGCGGCGGCGCGATCCAGATTACCCGCACCGAGCGCGCGGCTGATTGCGGAAGAAATGCCGCCACCCATGGCGCCCGCCGACATGGTCTGCTGAAGCATGACCATCGGGAATACGAGCGCGAGACCGGCGAGCGGCAACGTACCGAGCAATCCGACGTACGCCGTCTCGGCAATCGCGACGAGCGCGGTCGCCGCCATGGCAATGCTCGTCGGCAAGGCGAGGCGCAGCAGCGTCGGCAGGATGGCTCCGGCCAGCAGAGGGTGTGGCGCTGCACCGCCCGCCGGCGGTGGCGCAATCGACATCGTGGTCATGGCAGTTCTCTCAGGCCTTGCTTGGGACGCTCGCAGCAGCGAGGCGCGCGACAGGACGCTCTGATATCGGCCAATGCAGCAAGGCCGCGATCACGCCGAGCGCAACCGAGATCCACCACATGGCGTCATAGGATTTCGTGAGGTCGAACAGGCGTCCGGCGAGCCAGACACCGAGGAACGAGCCGATCTGGTGCGAGAGGAAGACGAAGCCGAACAGCATCGACATCCACTGCGTGCCGAAGAATGTCGCAACCAGACCGCTGGTCGGCG
>JAEYPL010000340.1 GCA_023410905.1 Pseudomonadota bacterium | reverse complement strand
GAGCCATTCCCCGCGTAGTGGCGGTGGTGGGCGGTCTCATACTGTTGGTCCGCCCTCGAAGCCGAAGCGGCGCTTGATGCGCTCGAAGAGCTGATCACGCACGCGCCGGTACACGTCGAGCGTCTGCTCGCGATTGCCCTGGCCGACCATCAGCGAAGCGTCGAAGGTCGGCCAGTACTCGACATCGACGGCCATGGTGCGCGTGAGCTCAAGCGCGGAGTGATGCGCTTCGGGCGATAGCGACACGATGAGGTCGAACGACGTATCATCGAGATCGGCCAATGCGAGCGGCGCGTGCTCGGAAACGTCGATGCCGATCTCATCCATGACCGCCGTCACGAACGGATCGCGTTCGGTGCCAGCTCTCACGCCAGCCGAGGCGACGTAGACGCGCCGTCCTGCAAGATGGCGCAGGATCGCCGCGGCAATCGGCGAACGCACGACATTCATCGTGCAGGCAAACAGCACGGCGCCGGGCAGCTCGCGCACGATCCCGGGATGGCCGGTGTCATTGCTGCCCGCGCCCACCGGCATCCCGCCTCAGCCTTTCCAATGAAGCGCGCAGATCAGCGTGAAGAGACGCCGCGCGGTATCATGATCGACCGTGATTTTGCCCTTGAGGCGCTCCATGAGCACGCGGCTGCCTTCATCGTGCAGACCGCGACGGCCCATGTCGATGGCCTGGATACGCGAGGGCGGTGCCGCCCGAATGGCCTTGTAGTAGCTGTCGCAGACGATGAAGTAGTCCTTCATCACGCGCTTCAAAGGCGAGAGCGAGAGCATGAACGTATGCTCGCCCGTGACCGGCTCCGTATCGATAATGAAATGCAGGCGATCCTCGACCACGGCGAGCTTCAGCGTAAACGGCCCCTCGCGCCCCTCCACCTCAAATGTGTTGGCATCGATAATGTCGTAGATCGCGACCTCGCGCTCGTGCTCGATATTTGCATTCCCGCGCGTGATCGAGGCCTCGTCGAGCGTGATGCCGACGAGCCGGGAACGAGGCGCATCGGGCAATTCGCTCACGTACCCTCCATGTCCGACTGCGCGGACAATGCGTTCGGCCCGAGCCGTACGGCGATCGAACGGCGGTGCGCTTCGAGGCCCTCGGCATGGGCGAGCCGCATGGCCGCGGGTCCGAGTGCGGCAAGCGCAGCCTCGTCGAGACGCAGAATGGACGTGCGCTTCATGAAATCGAGAACACCGAGGCCCGACGAGAAGCGCGCGCTCCGCGCCGTCGGCAGCACGTGGTTCGAGCCTGCAACATAATCGCCGATGACTTCCGGCGTATGTGCGCCAAGGAAGATCGCACCCGCATTACGGATGGTGTCAGCGAGAGCGTCAGCATCACGCACGGCAATCTGCAGATGCTCGGCGGCAATGCGATCGGCAAGCGCGGGCGCTTCGCTCAGATCCTTCAGCAGGATTACCGCGCCAAAGTCGCGCCAGCTCTCGGAGGCAATGGCACCGCGCGGCAGAACGGCGAGCTGACGCTCCACAGCCGCACAGACCGCATCCGCAAAAGCCGCGTCATCCGTCATGAAAATGGACTGCGCCGCCGTATCGTGTTCGGCCTGCGCAAGAAGATCGGCTGCGATCCACTCCGGATCGTTATCGCGATCGGCAATGACCAGCACCTCGGACGGCCCCGCGATCGAGTCGATGCCGACCGTACCGAACACCTGCCGCTTCGCCGCCGCCACATAGGCATTGCCCGGCCCGACGATCTTGACGACGGGCGCTATCGTCTCCGTGCCATAGGCGAGCGCCGCCACCGCTTGCGCGCCGCCGACGCGGTAGATCTCCTCGACGCCCGCGAGATGCGCCGCGACCAGTACGAGCGGATTGAGCTGTCCGTCCGGCGTCGGCACCGCCATGACAATGCGCGGCACGCCAGCGACACGCGCCGGCACGGCATTCATCAACACCGAGCTCGGATAGGACGCCGTGCCGCCCGGGACATAGAGGCCGACGGCTTCGACCGCCGTCCAGCGCCCACCGAGTTCTACGCCCAGCGCATCGCGATATCGATCGTCGTGCGGCACCTGGCGCTGATGGTAGGCGGCAATGCGATCACGCGCGAGCGTCAGAGCCTCGACAGTCTCTGCATCCGCGGAGGCCACTGCGGCGGCGATTTCCTCCGCCGCGATGCGCAGACCTTTGGCGCCGACATCGAAGCGATCGAAGCGCTGCGTGAATGCCATAAGAGCGGCATCACCGCGCGCGCGCACATCGGCAAGAATCGCGCGCACCTGCGCGTCCACATCCTCCGAGACCTCGCGCTTCTGTGCGAGGAATGTCCGGAAGGCCGCCTCGAAGCCGGCGTCGGATGTCGTAAGGCTTGTTGGCATGTGTCGTTCCCTTGTATCCCTTCTCCCCGCCCTTACGGGGCGAAGGTCCGGATGAGGGGCGGCCACGCGCGCAACGTTGGCGTATGTCGCCGCCCCTCACCCTAACCCTCTCGGCGCAAAAGCGGGGAGAGGAGATTTTGTGCAGATCCTGTCGTATTGCCCGTCCTAGGCGGTCCCGTCGTCCGGATGCTTCGGTATGGCGCGGGCCTGCCAGGCCGGACCGAGATCCTTCAGCTCGCCCTCTATGCATTCGACATGCAGGCGCACGGCGCCGCCGCCGGCAAACACCAGCGTCAGATGACCCTGCGGATCCTCGGCAGCCGGCGTCGGCTCGAATTGTAGCGCCAGCAGTTCCAGCACATCCTGCCCGGCCTTGAGATCGATGCCACTCACCTGCGCGCCGAGCACACGTTCAAAACGCAAGGCCGCCTGCCGCCGCACTGGCACCATGCGTTTGCCGCCGGGCAGCGTGGTGGTCCAGTCGAAGCGGTTCAGAATGGCTGCGAAGCGCTGCTCGCGCGGTACGAACGCCATGTCCGCGATCTTCAGCACCGCATCCTGCAGATGCGCGGAAACGACCTTCAGGTCCTCGGCGTCGAGGGCAATGAGTTTCAAATTTTCCATTTTGGGCCTGGCACTCATCTCTTCGACCTGCCGCCGTTCTACCCGGCGCGGTGTCGCGCGAGACAGATACCTGCCGGCGCGTGGCGGTGCAACAAGACCGACGTCCTCGCTTCAAGCCCTGGTTGTGGAACCGGCCTTCGGCTAACCTTACCGGCATCGGACAGACCGGCTGCACCACGCCGGCAACCAGGGGAGAAAGTGGTCATGGCCGGAGAGGCAGGCATTGCCGTCATCACGGGCGGATCGAGCGGTATTGGCGAGGCGACGGCGCGGCGGCTCGCGGCGGACGGCTACCGCATTGCCATTCTCGACGTGAACATGGAGGCGGCCGAAGCGGTCGCGCGCGACATCGGCAATGGCGCCAAGGCGTGGCGCTGCGATGTCGCCAATGGCGATGCCGTCGAAGCCGCGGCCGAGGCCGTAGCGAAGGAATTCGGCGCCCCGCGCGTGCTGGTCACATCGGCCGGTCTCATACCGAACACCGAATCCGTTCTCGACATGGACATGGCCGCCCACGACCGCATGTGGCAGGTCAACTACAACGGCACGCTCCACGCCTGCCGCTCGTTCGCGCGCCGGATGATCCCCGAGCAGCGCGGCGCCATCGTCACCATCGGCTCGATCAATTCTCTCCAGCCCCTGCCGATCCCTGCCTATAACCTCGGCAAGGCAGCCGTCGCGCGTCTGACGCAAATCCTCGCCGTCGAGCTCGGGCGCCACAACATCCGCGTCAACAGTGTCGGTCCGACCTACGTCATGACGCCGCCGCTGCGCGCCAAGGTCGCCGCCGGTCAACGCGACATGAACAAGATCATGGGCGTGCACGCGCTCAAGACGCTGCCCGAGCCATCGGATATCGCGGCGGCAATCTCCTTCCTCGCCTCCGATCAGGCGCGCACGATCACCGGCATCCTTTTGCCTGTCGATTCCGGCTGGCTCGCGGGCGTGCCGTACCTGACGTACGCGGGTGGCGTGCCCTGGGAGAGCTGAAGACCAAGGCGACCGTCGCAGCAAGTGTGGAGACCCATCCGTGGCCGATCTGAAGAGCCTCATTCGCACGATCCCCGACTACCCGAAGCCCGGCATCATGTTCCGCGATGTCACGACGCTGTTCGGCGATGCACAGGGCTTCAAGGCGACGATCGTGCGCATGACCGAGCCCTGGCGCGGCGAGCCGATCGACGCGGTGGCGGGCATCGAGGCGCGCGGCTTCATTCTCGGTGGCGCCGTCGCGGACCGGCTCGGCACGGCCTTCGTGCCG
>JAEYPL010000310.1 GCA_023410905.1 Pseudomonadota bacterium | reverse complement strand
ATCCAGAATAAGCACGGCCTCAAGCATGACCCCTTCAAGGCGCTCGTGGCACCGCGTCCGATCGGCTGGATCGGCACGGTCAGCAATGAGGGCATTGCCAATCTCGCCCCATACAGATTCTTCAATGCCGTCGGCGACCGGCCTCACTACGTCGTGTTCGGCACGGGCGGCGTGAAGGACTCGCTGCGCAACATCCAGGAGAACGGCGAGTTCACCTGCTCGATGTCGACCTGGGACCTGCGCGAGCACATGAACATGTCCTCGGCCGCGGTGCCCGCCAACGTCGACGAGTTTCCGCTCGCAGGTCTCACCGGCGTGCGCGGCAAGATGGTCAAGGCGCCATACGTGAAGGAAGCCGCCGCCGTCTTCGAGTGCAAGCTGCATCAGGTCATCGAGCTTCCGGCCATCGCGCCGCAGCGCGGCGGGTTCAGCATGGTCGTCGGCTACCTCGTCGGCCTTCACAACGACGACCGCTACATCAAGGACGGCATCGTCAACACCTCCGAGATGCGCCCGCTCGGCCGCATGGGCTACATGGAATACGCCGTTGTCACGCCCGAGACGACGTTCTCCATGAACCGTCCCGAGGTCGACAAGGACGGCAAGGTCCTCGGCGTTCCTGCAGGGTGGGACGGGAAGTATCGCTGACGTGATGGCGGTTTCTGCCGCCGCGGCCGATTGGAGAAACGCGAGATGGACAAGCCCCAGCAGGAGATTCGGCAGGTCTTCGATGACTTTGCCGGCGCATTTGCCACATTCGATGGCCGACGTGTCGGCCGGCTGTTCGCAGCGCCCGGCATCGCCTTGAGACAAGACGGCTCATTGCTGGGCTTCTCTACACACTCCGACGTCGAGCGCTACTATCAGACCGCACTCGACAGCTACCGCAACGCGGGCTGCAAGAGCTGCACGTATGCCGATCTGGACATCCAGTTTCTCAACACGTCTACCGCGGTCGCGACCGCGACCTGGGATCTGGTGCGAGAGGACGGGGCCATCGTTCGCCGCTGGCGCCAAGCATACTTTATGTCTCGAATCGACGGCGCATGGCGCATCTTCGGGTCTGCTTTTGTATCGAGCTGAACCCGCCCTGCCTACCCCCTCACCGCCATCTCCGACTTGCCGTCGAAGAAGTGCGCGCGCGTCGGATTGAAGGCGAGACGGATCTTCTCGCCGGGCTTCACACGCACGGTCGGATCGACGCTCGCAACCATGCTGTTCGGACCGCACGTGACGTCGAGCAGAATTTCCGATCCGAGCTGCTCGGCAACCTCAACGACCGCCTCGAAGGTCTGATGTGCGGGATCCGATCCATCGGCAATGCGCAGATCCTCAGGGCGAATGCCGAACGTCGCCGCATTTCCGACGTGCGAGCCGAGCGGCGCCGCCAGATGCTCCGGCACTGCAATATTCATCGCGTTGTTCGTCGCGACGAGGCCGCTGCCGTTCTTCGCAATGGTCACATCCGCGAAGTTCATGGCCGGTGAGCCGATGAAGCCGGCGACGTATTTGTTCGCCGGCGTGTTGTAGAGATCGAGCGGCTCGCCCACCTGCTGAATGAGCCCATCCTTCATGACGACGACGCGATCGCCGAGCGTCATGGCCTCGACCTGATCATGCGTGACATAGATCGCCGTCGTGCCGAGCCGCTGATGCAGCTTCTTGAGCTCGACGCGCATCTGCACGCGCAGCTTGGCGTCGAGGTTCGACAGCGGCTCGTCGAACAAGAAGACCTGTGGATTGCGCACGATCGCCCGGCCGAGCGCAACGCGCTGACGCTGCCCACCTGAAAGCTGCCGCGGCTTTCTGTGCAGGTGGTCCTTGATGCCGAGAATGTCGGCGGCCTCGGCCACGCGGCGCTTGATCTCGACCTTGTCGAACTTCCGCATCTTCAGCCCGAAAGCCATGTTGTCGTAGACGCTCATGTGCGGATAGAGCGCATAATTCTGGAAGACCATCGCGATATCGCGATCCATCGGCGGCAGCTCGTTCACCACCGTATCGCCGATCAGGACCCGCCCCTCGGTGATCGTCTCGAGACCTGCCACCATCCTGAGCGTCGTCGTCTTGCCGCAGCCCGAAGGCCCGACGAGAACCACGAACTCGTGGTCCTTGATTTCGAGGCTCACGCCCTTCACGGCGTGAAAGTCGTCGTAGTGCTTGTGAACCTCGCGGATGCTCACCGTTGCCATAGTGCGTCTATCCCTTGACCGAGCCCGTGAGGCCAGAAACGTAGTGTTCGACGAAGAAGGAGTAGGCGATCGCGACCGGGATTGATCCGAGCAGCGCGCCCGCCATCAGCGGTCCCCAGAAGAAGACATCGCCACGTATGAGCTCCGAGACGACGCCGACCGGCACCGTCTTCTGCTCCGGACTCGAGAGGAACACGAGCGCGTAGATGAACTCGTTCCACGAGAGCGTGAAGGCGAAGATACCTGCCGAGAGAATGCCTGGAATAGCGACCGGAATGATGATGTAGAGCATCGCCTGCCATCGCGATGCGCCATCTATTCGGGCGCATTCCTCCAGTTCCTTTGGCACCGCCTTGAAGTAGCCCATCATGAGCCACGTACAGAACGGTATGAGGAATGTCGGATAGGTCAGGATCAGCGACCATGGCGTGTCGCCGAGCTTGTAGTTTCGGATGATCTCCGAGAGCGGAATGAAGAGCAGCGTCTGCGGCACGAGATAGGTGATGAAGATGCCGGTGCCCAGGCTGCCTGCGAACGAGAAATTCAACCGCGCGAGCGCATATCCGGCAAACACCCCGCAGATGAGCGAGATGATGGTCGACGCAATGGCGATGAACATGGTGTTCCAGAGCCACGTCGCGAACATCGTCTCGCTGAAAAGATACCTGATGTGATCGAGCGTCGGATTCCACGTCCAGAAGGGCGTGTAGTTCGCCGCCCGCCATGGTCGATAGAGCTCGCCGTCCGGCCGGAATGTCGTGATGAGCATCCAGTAGAACGGGAAGAGCAGGAAGATCAGGAAGAGCGTTAGTGGGATGTAGAAGAACACCCAGCGGCGCCAGATCGCACCTTCGATCATCAGCGAACCTCCACGCGGCGAATGTAAAGGAGCTGGACGATCACGATCAGCAGGAGGATCGGGAACATCGCAAGCGAGACGGCTGCACCCTGGCTCAGGAGCCCCGTGCCGACGCCGAGCTGATAGGCGTAAGTCGCGAACAGATGCGTTGCGTTGGCCGGGCCACCACCCGTCATCACGTAGACGATCTGGAAGTCGGCGAAGGTCTGGATGACCGAGAAGAGCATCACGACCATGGTCACCGGCAGCAGCAGCGGCCATGTGATGTACCAGAAGCGCTGCAAAGGCCGCGCACCGTCGATGGCAGCTGCCTCGTTCAAGTCGGGGCTGATCGTCTGCAGGCCGGCGAGCAGCGAGATCGCGAAGAACGGTACGCCGCGCCAGATATTGACGATGATGATCGAGAGCATGGCGAGATCACCGTCGCCGAGCCAGTTGATGGCCGTACGGATTATGCCCGTCTGGTAGAGCATCCAGTTGAGGACGCTGAAGGTCGGATCGAACATCCACTTCCACGCGAAGGTGGAGAGCACTGTCGGAATGATGAACGGCAGCAGGATGAAGGCGCGCGTGAAGGCCTTGAACCTGAAGGACCGGTTCAGCAGCAGTGCCAGCCAGAGCCCGAGAGCGAGCTTGAAGATCGTCGTGACGAACGTGTACCAGCAGGTATTCCATACGACGGCATGGAAGATCGGATCCGATGCGAGCCGCCGGAAGTTATCGAGTCCGACGAACTCACCGGGAACGCCGACGCGGGTATCCGTCACCGACAGCAACAGGCCGCGCATGAACGGGTAGGCGATGAACAGCCCGAGCAGCACCATCGTCGGCAAAAGCAGAAGCCATGCGAGATTGCGCTCGTTCTCCAGCGGCCGCCACTTCGGCTTGGCCACGATCACGCGTTCTGGGGTCGAAGTTGACGCCGCAACAGCCATCGGCGTTTCGTCCTTTCGGAAGATGTCATGAGAGCCGGCGGCAGGCCGAACCTGCCGACCGCCCCCATTCTGCGAGAGAGACCGGAGCGCCCGGCGCTCCGGTCATGCCATTCCGATCAGAAAGCCTCAGCCTTCATAGATCGCCTTGAGCTGCTTCTCGCACGCTGCAACCGCATCCTCGGCCTTCTGGCCGCGGATCGCGCCGGCGAACATGTTGCCGATGAGATACTTCGTCAGAACCTCGGCGGCTTTCGCGTTCGGTTCACCCGGATGGCCCGGCGTCAGGCCGAGTTTGCCGGCAACCGCGAACGGCGCCATCACCGGATCCTTCTTCCACAAGTCGTGGGTTTCCCAACCCTGCGTGCCCGGCGTGTAGAAGCCGAGACCGGTCGAGAACCATTGGTCGTAGTTCTCTTTCTTGTGAATGAAGCGCAGCAGATCCTTCGTCGCCTGCTGGTTCTTCGAGTAGCTCGGCATCACATGCGAGGTGTACGTGTGGAAGCCGAACTGACCAGCCGGGCCACCGGGCAGCGGCGCGTGCAGGATGTCATCCTTGAGCGGCTTGCCGTTCTGCTGCTTGTACTGCTCCGGCTTGCGCGAGGACTCGATGTAGATCGAGGCGCCGTTAAGCGTCGAGCAGACAGTACCAGCGAGGAAGGCGCGATTGTTCGATGCGTCGTCCCATGCGAGGCCACCTTCATCGAAGGAATCGGCCCACGCAGCAGTCATCCATTTGACGGCATCGACGGTCGCCTTGGAGTTGATGACCACCTTGCCCTTGTCGTCGATCTCGGCACCACCGAACGACCACAGCAGCGGATATACGAACGTCGGCGGATCGCCGAACGACTGGCCGAGCGATTGGCCGATCGGATAGCCCTTCGCCTTGAGCTTCTTGCCCGCGTCGCGATACTGATCCCAGGTTTTCGGGAATTCGTTGTAGCCGACTTCGGCGAACCATGATTTGCGGTAGGCGTTCATGGCGCCGATGATCGCCATCGGCATCGAGAAGAACTTGCCGCCCGACGAGCTGTTCGCCGAGCAGAGCTTGTACCAGCCGCCCTGATCCTTCGCGATCTCACCCGCGACATCGCTCAGATCCACCAGGCTCGCCTGATAGAGATGCGGGTGGTTGTTGAAGAGCATGAGCAGGTCGGGGCCGGCGCCCGACTGGATGCCCGAGGTGATGCGTGGCTGTAGATCGTTGCCGTTCACCGTCTCGTAGCGGACCTTGATACCGAGCGCCTTCTCGGCCTCGGGCAGCAGTTTCTGGCGCAGCAGCGTGTCGCAAGCCGGAACGAAGTCGTTCCACCGGAGCCAGTGAACCGTCGTCTGCTGGGCATATGCCGGCGCGCGGCCGGTTGCGAGGATGCCGGCAAGACCGCCGGTCGATGCAGCAATTGCTCCGGCGCTGGACGTAGCCAGAAACTGCCGGCGTGAAACACGCGACATGAGAAACCTCCCTATGATGGCCCCTTTTTCTACGGTCCCGTTTCGAGATCCTGTTTGGGCAATCAAAGGGTACGCTGCGGCAATCGCTTAGGCAAGAGTTGATATGTCAGCGCTCAACGCTGCCGCGGCTCAGGCGTCGCCGCCGGACGATGGCGTCTCAACGCCCTTGCCAATTGGGCTTCCGCTTGCTCAGGAAGGCGTCGAGGCCTTCGCGGAAATCGGCGCTCGTGTAGACCATGCCAATCAAATCGTCGTCATCGACCACGGGATGGCGCTGGCGGAGACGGCGCAAGAGCTCCTTGGTCACGCGCATGGTCAATGGCGCATGCCCCGCGATCTGGCGCGCGAGCGCATCAGCCCGCGACACGACGGCGTCGTGATCCTCGACAACCTCGTTGACGAGACCTTTGCGCAGCGCTTCGTCGGCCTCGATGAGCCGCGAGGTATAGATGAGATCGATCACGCCTGCTTCGCCAACCAGGGCGACAAGACGCGACAGCGTCGCCGCCGACAGGCAATTGCCGAGCGTGCGCGCAATCGGAAACCCGTACTTCAACGAACGCGTCGCAATGCGCATGTCGCAGCACGCCGCGATACCCGCGCCACCGCCGGTGCAGGCGCCGGTGATGGCTGCAATGGTCGGCACCGGGCAGCGCTCGAGCGCGGTGAATACCTTGTCGGCATTCTTCTCGTAGGCAATGCCCTGCTCCGGCGTCTCGAAACTGCGAAACAGAGAGATGTCGGTCCCCGCTGCGAAAGCCTTGCCGCCAGCACCGCGCAAAACAATGGCCTTCACCGAGCCGTCGCTCGGAATGTTCGAGCAGATCTCGGTGATCGCGTCGTACATCTCGAACGTGAGCGCGTTGTACTTCTCCGGACGGTTCAGCGTCACCGTAAGCACGCCGCTGTCGAGTTGCTTCAGGATTTCATCGGACACGAGGCGCACTCCAAGGTTTATTGTGGCGCGTTTCTCAGGCTACCTGAGCTACATTCTGCACGGCAGCGACAATATCTCCGACGACGGCAGCGACAAGCCGCTCGTCCTCGGCTTCCGCCATCACGCGGATCAACGGCTCGGTGCCGGACGGGCGGATAAGCAGCCGTCCCTTGTCGCCGAGCTGCGCTTTCGCGGCATCGATCGCCGCCAGTACGCGCGCATCCTCGAGCGGCGAGCCATTGGCGTAGCGTACGTTGCGCAGCAACTGCGGGATCTTCTCGAAGCGCTTGCAGACTTCGCTCGCCGGCTTGCCTGTCGTGACCACGGTTGCGAGAACCTGCAGCGCCGAGACGAGGCCGTCGCCGGTCGTGCCGAAATCCGAAAGCACGATATGGCCGGACTGCTCGCCGCCAACGTTGTAGCCATTGCGGCGCATGTGCTCGACCACGTGGCGATCGCCGACCGGCGTTCGGATCATGGTGAGGCCGAGCGTGCCGAGATAACGCTCGAGTCCGAAGTTGGACATGACAGTCGCCACGACGCCGCCGCCGAGCAGGCGCCCGCGCCGCCGCCAGCTCTCCGCGATGACTGCGAGAAGCTGATCGCCATCGACGAGGGCTCCCTTTTCGTCCACGACAACCACGCGGTCGGCATCGCCATCGAGCGCAATGCCGATGTCGGCCCTGAGCTCGCGCACCTTCTCCTGGAGCGACTCGGGCGCTGTCGAGCCGCACTTCTCGTTGATGTTGAAGCCGTTCGGTTCGACACCGATCCGGATCACCTCGGCACCGAGTTCCCACAGAGCTTGCGGCGCCACCTTGTAACCGGCGCCATTGGCGCAATCGATGACGATACGCAGGCCGTCGAGCCGCAGGTTCTTCGGCAGCGTGCGCTTGGCGAACTCGATATAGCGCTCCTGCGCGCTCTCGATGCGCGTCGCGCGCCCGATCTTTTCCGAAGGCACGAGCAGCCCTGCCGCGGGCGTATCGATCAAGGCCTCGATCGCGATCTCGGCTTCGTCGGAGAGCTTGAAACCATTGGCGTCGAAGAGCTTGATGCCATTGTCGGCGAACTGGTTGTGCGACGCCGAGATCATGACGCCGATATCGGCGCGCAGCGATCGCGTCAGCATGGCCACCGCCGGCGTCGGCATGGGGCCGAGCTGGAAAACGTCGACGCCGACAGCCGTGAAGCCCGACATCAGCGCGTTCTCGATCATGTAGCCGGAGAGGCGCGTGTCCTTGCCGATCACCGCCCGAAGCCGCTGGCCGCCACCCTGGGCGAGCACCTTGCCCGCCGCCATGCCGACCTTCAGGGCGATTTCGGCGGTCATAGGCGCCGTGTTGGCAAGCCCCCGGATACCATCGGTGCCGAAATACTGACGCACCATCTTCAGTCCCTCCATTCCAGACGCGGCGCCGATAACGCCATGCGTCGGGATCATGCTGCACCGGTAGTCGCGCCGCGGCGCGGCTGCAAGTGCGAACTCTTCCCCGTAAGACTTCTATACTTCAATCCGGGCCGCCAGAGCTGATTTCGCCGAACCTGAAATACATTGTGAAAATTCAAGGTCATCTCCGGCGTTGGCCCCAATCCGGCGCAATCCGCCCGCCATGTCCGCGCGCGCTCGACATCCATGGCCTAATGGACCCACCTGGTGTATGGAGCGGGCGCATTCGCCCTCAGCCGCCCACCCCAAGATCCACGAGCCCCGCCATGCCGACGCTTCCCGTGACGATCGAGATGATCCGCGCCGCCGCAGAGCGCCTCGCGCCGCACATCGTCACGACGCCCCTTCTCGAGCATCCCGCGCTCAACAAGCAGGTCGGCGGGCGCGTGTTCCTCAAATGCGAGAGCCTTCAGCGGGTCGGCGCCTTCAAGTTCCGCGGCGCCTATAACAAGATCTCGAAGGTCGATCCCAAAGCCTATCCCGGCGGTGTCGTCGCTTCCTCCTCGGGCAATCATGCTCAGGGTGTCGCCGCGGCCGCCACACTGTGCGGGCTCCGCTCCGCCATCGTCATGCCGAAGGATGCCCCGCCGATCAAGGTCGCGCGGACCAAGGCTTTCGGTGGCGAGGTCGTCCCGTACGACCGCGAGCGCGAGGACCGCGACGCCATCGCGAAGGCCCTCTGCGAGGAGCGCAAGGCCATCTTCGTGCCACCCTTCGACGATCCCGACGTGATCTCCGGTCAGGGCACTGCCGGTCTCGAAATGATGGCCGAGATCGCGCGCCGCGGTGTGAAGCTCGATGCCGTGCTGGTCAACGTCTCGGGCGGTGGACTTGCGAGCGGCATCGCCGTCGCGGTCAAGGATGCGAGCCCGGCGACCGAGATGTGGACGGTCGAGCCCGCTGGCTTCGATGACTTCGCCCGCTCGCTCGCCAGCGGCAAGCCCGAGCGCAATGACCGCCTCTCGGGCTCCATCTGCGACGCACTTATGGCGGAAACACCGGGCGTGCATACCTTCGCCATCGGCAGCGCGCTCATGAAAGGCGGCGTGTCGGTGACCGACGACGAAGTCCGCGACGCCATGCGCTTTGCCTTCGAAGAGCTGAAGCTCGTCGTCGAGCCCGGCGGCGCCGCGAGCCTTGCCGCCATCCTCACGGGCAAGGTGCCGGTCGAAGGCCGTGCCGTCGGCGCGATCATCTCCGGCGGCAATACGGATCCTGCCCAGTTCGCCAAGATCATCACCCGCGCGGTTTGAGCTTCGGGTCGGAGCGAAAACGCCTTGTGTGATGATCGAGAAATTCGCCGGATCACTCGGCACGGTAGACAGCGAATTTCTCGATCTGAATCACACTAGCGAGGCAGTGCTTCTCGTGTCCCTTCTGATTCCGCAGTTCGCTCAAAAGCCCAGCCGCAAACTGTGGCGAACTGCGGAATTGGGGCACTAGTGCCATGCTCGCTGCCCGGATCTCGCTCTTCTATTGGGCCATCTTCCTGATCGTCGGGCTGCAGATGCCCTTTCTGCCGCTTTGGCTCGATGTGCGCGGCCTGAGCTTGACCGAAATCAGCATCGCCGGCGCACTACCGCTGTTCGTGCGCCTTGTAGCCACGCCGTACGTCGCCTATCTCGCCGACCGCTCCGGCGATCACCGGCGCATGATGATCGTGCTTGGGTGGAGCGGTGTTGCGACCGCGATCCTGCTTTCGCAAAGCCATCATCTCTGGCCCATTCTTCTTCTTTCGACGCTGATGACCCTTGCGACATCGAGCATGATGCCGCTCACCGAGACGATTGCCATGCGCGCCGTCCGTGCCCATGGCCTCGACTATGGCCGTATGCGGCTCTGGGGCTCGATCAGCTTCATCGTGGCGACGCTCATCGGCGGCGCAGCCATCGAGCAATGGACGGACAGCGTCGTCATCTGGCTCGTCATCGCGGCTGTCTTGATGACGGCACTGGCTGCTCACGTCCTTCCGCGGCCGGAAGACAGCGCTGTCGCTGTCCCATCGCGACCGCGCATCTCGCGAGCTGATGTCGCGGAGCTCGCCACCTCGCGACTGTTTCTCCTCTTCCTCGCCGCGGCCGGTCTCGTGCAGGCCTCACACGCGGTCTTCTACATCTACAGCGTCCTCCATTGGCGCGAGCTCGGCCTCTCCGCCACATGGACCGGCATACTCTGGGCCATCGCCGTCGTCGCCGAAATCGTGCTCTTCGCCCGCTCGGGCGCGGTGCTCAAAGTCTTGAGCCCACTCAGCCTCATTGCTCTCGGCGCCATCGCCGCGATCGTCCGCTGGATCGCCATGGCATTCGATCCGCCACTCGCCGCGCTGGTCGTCCTGCAGATCCTGCACGCGTTCACCTTCGGTGCGACGCATCTCGGCACCGTGCACTTCATCGCGCAGAATATTCCGGCTGAGCGCGCGGGCACCGCGCAGGCACTGCAAGCGAGTGTCACTGCCGGCATCGCCATGGGCGGCGCGACACTGCTCGCAGGCCAGCTCTATGGCCCCTTTGGCGCGAAGGCCTATCTCGCCATGGCCGTGCTCGGCGCGCTCGGCTTGCTCGCCGCGCTGATGGCGCAGAGGCGGTTGCATCCTTAGTCGCGTCTTCGACGCGAGCGAGGGCCAGCTCTCGCGCTCCCATCCGGGGGACACCCCGGAGCCCCCGTTTTTTATGGACTTTGAGCGCGCCGCGAGCGCTACATGTCCCTTCTCCCCGTACGTACGGGGAGAAGGTTAGTATGAGGTGCGGCACAATCGCAAACGTCGGCGTGTATCGCCGCCCCTCACCCTAGCCCTCTCCCCGCAAGCGCGGGGAGAGGGGAAATTAACGCGCCGCCTTCAACAACCTTCCCACCGCATCGACATACACACGCGCGCCCATGACGATGTCGGCGTCGGACGTGTTCTCCGTCCAGTGA
>JAEYPL010000308.1 GCA_023410905.1 Pseudomonadota bacterium | reverse complement strand
GGCTCAGGCTGAATGGAAACCAGCCGTCGAGTGCAAACGCACAAGCCAGCTTGACTGCGAGGCCAACGCGCCGAGCAGAGACGAAAGTCGGGCTTAGTGATCCCACGATACTGAGTGGAAGGGTCGTGGCTTACCGGATAAAAGCTACCCCGGGGATAACAGGCTAGTCTTGTCCAAGAGTTCACATCGACGACAAGGCTCGGCACCTCGATGTCGGCTCATCGCATCCTGGGGGTGGATAGGGTCCCAAGGGTTGGGCTGTTCGCCCATTAAAGCGGTACGTGAGCTGGGTTCAGACCGTCGTGAGACAGGTCGGTCTCTATCCGCTGTGGGCGTTGGGAATTTGAGGGGATCTGCCCCTAGTACGAGAGGACCGGGGTGGACGAAGCGCTCGTGTGCCGGTTGTGCCGCCAGGTGCATTGCCGGGTAGCGATCTTCGGAGCAGATAACCGCTGAAAGCATCTAAGTGGGAAACTGACCTCAAGATGAGATTCCCCATCCCTTAAAGGGAGTAAGACCGCTGAGAGACCATCAGTTAGATAGGCGGGGGGTGGAAGCGCAGTAATGTGTGAGCTGACCCGTACTAATGGTCGAGGGCTTTCTCATGTGGTGCGGAGAAGTGGGTGTTTTCGCGAAGCGTAAAAACGTGTTTGTGATTGAGAAGATGTTAACAAAAGAGAGAACGTGAGAGCGTTTTGTTGGTGGCTAGAGCCGTGAGGGTCCACCCGGTCCCATTCCGAACCCGGTCGTTAAGCTCACGAGCGCGGATGGTACTGCCTTGGAGACGAGGTGGGAGAGTACGCCGCTGCCAACACTATTTCTTTCACTTCTCTCTTTTTTCTTTCCCCTTCCCGTCTATCCCCTTTTCTAGCACCCCGTTTTTCTGACCCTGAACTTAGACTTCTTGGCTCAATTTGACTTACGAAGGAAACCCCGACATGAGCCAAACCAACACGCTGTTAGGTTATCCTGACGATGCCCGTCTGCTGATTATCAACGCAGATGATTTTGGCCTGTGCCATGCCATCACGGATGGGATTTTTCGTGCTTTGCAAGCGGGTGTGGTGACATCGACCACATTGATGGTGCCGTGTCCCTGGGCTGGTCACGCCATGCATCTGCTGCGCGAAAACCCCGACATCACCTTCGGCGTACATCTCACGGTGATTTGTGAAGCGCCCTATTATCGCTGGGGGCCAGTTATCCCCAAAGACAAGGTGCCCTCTTTGGTGGACGAAACCGGCAATTTCTACCGATTCGAGCGTATGGCCGAATTTCTGGCTCAGGTCAACCTGCATGAACTGGAGCTGGAATTCAGGGCGCAGATTGAAACGGTGCTGACGGCTGAGCTCAAACCGACGCATGTGGATTGGCACTGTTTGCGGCAGGGCGGCGGGCCTGAGGTTTTCGCGTTGATGCTCCGGTTAGCGCAGGAATACGGACTCGCCATGCGTGTGGCCGAACGTCCCTGGATCGAAAGCGTGCAGAGTCAGGGTTTAGCCTGCAACGATTATGATTTTCTCGATAGTTATGGCCTGCCTACGGTCGATAAATCAGCCCGTTATGCCCAGTTATTGCGCGATTTACCGGTGGGGCTGAGTGAGTGGGCGGTGCATCCCGGCCTGGATAACGCTGAGTCACGCGCCATTCAGACGCTGGGGACAGATGTCCGTCAGGCGGATTTTGATTTCCTGATGTCACCGGAAGCCCGTCAGATTATCCAGCAGGAGGGGATTGTGCTGCTCAGCTATCAACCACTGCAAGAGATCTGGCAGAACCGCTAAAGCCACTTATGGATGTAGTTTCAGACCTTTGATGACTTTATCAACGGTCTTTTTGCTATCCCGCAGCGCCAGCCCCACCAGATCAAGCGCGTCGGACGGTTTATCCGCTACCGCGGCGCGATTATCAATATCATTCTGGGTGGCGAACAGGTCTTTGGTGAAAATGGCGACGTGCACCTCCTGATTCATGGCACGTGAATATGCCTTGCGGATGCCATCCCCACTGGCCTGATAAATCATCATCGGCTGGATCATCATGGGCATATAGTGATTACCGGAAGCATCGCGGTAATGTTCCCCGATTGCGTCGGGATAGGTTGCAGCGAGGGCACTGGCGATAAACGCCGTCACATTCAGCCGCTGCCAGCTTTCCAGGTCATCGCGCAGCACAATCGCAATTTTGGTATCAAACGTCATCGACATCGTGGCTAGCCTCTCAGGTATCGTTTTGCTGATTAGCTTACGCCCTGAAAAGGCACTTGTCTTATACAATCTTGCGCTGTTGCAGGAATAGCCCCGGCGTAGTGCCGATAAAGCGTTTGAAGGTGCGGGTGAGGTGGCTCTGGCTGGAGAAACCGGTCGCATAGGCGCTGTCGGCGATGCTCGCCCCGGTCAGTAAGAGGCGTTCGGCGTGACGGATACGGACATTTTCCAGATATTTGTGCGGCGGAATGCCGGCCTGTCGACTGAACAGCCGTGCCAGATGATAGGGTGTGATATGCACCAGGCGCGACAAATCGGCCAGGGTGATGGGGTCTGCGTAATGCGCTTCGAGGTAATCGCGTACCTGCTGCACTGCCTGATGTGCGGTGTGATAATCTGGCAGGCGGCGCTGACCCACGGCGTAACGGTCGATGAGTGTGACCAGGAAGGCGGACAGCCGCTCCTCGATTTCCAGCCGAGAGAGCGGCTGTTCACTGCGGTGATGCAGGCGCTGCATCCAGCGGAACAGATGGCTATCCTCGATAGTGCCGCCGGGGAAACGGGGTAATGTGCCGTGTCCACCCCTGAATTCATCGGTGAGGCTTTGCATCAGGTCAGCCGATGGGTACAGTGCCCGATAGATAAACCCGGCCTTGATGGCGGCCTCACCGGTATGGATTTCACCGGGATTGATGATAATCAGCTTGCCCGGTGTGGTGATGATGCGCTCACGTTCATGGGTGAACGACTGCACCCCGTCTTCGATAATCCCCAGCACAAAATAATCATGGGCGTGCGGTTTGAACACGTGCTGAACATAGAC
>JAEYPL010000303.1 GCA_023410905.1 Pseudomonadota bacterium | reverse complement strand
ATGTCAGCAGCATCAAGTGGGTCGTCGGCGGTGGTGAGCGCACACCCGAGCCGCGCATCCGCGCATTCTCGGGGTACTTCACCAAAGCCCGCTATATCGATGCTTACGGGCTGACCGAGTCCTGCAGTGGCGACACCATGATGGAAGCTGGCCGCGAGATCGAGAAGATCGGTTCGGTCGGTCGCGCGCTAGCGCACGTCCAGGTCGAAATTCGCGACGAGATGGGGCGCACGCTGTCCGCCGGCGAAAGTGGCGAGATCTGTCTGCGCGGCCCCAAGATCACGCGCGGCTATTGGAAGGATGCTGAGAAAACCCGCTCGTCCTTTTTCGGCGATTGGTTCCGCACAGGCGATATCGGTCATATCGACGAGGAAGGCTTCCTCTATCTGACCGACCGGAAGAAGGACATGATCATCTCGGGCGGCGAGAACATCGCTTCGTCCGAGGTTGAGCGCGTCATCTATCAGCTCGTCGGCGTGCGGGAAGCGGCCGTCATCGGTTTGCCGGATGAGCGTTGGGGCGAGCGCCCTGTTGCCGTCGTCGTGTTGGATGACGGAGCGGCCTTGGACCTGGCGACACTCAGCGAGCATTGCCGCGCGCGGCTGGCTGGCTTCAAAGTGCCGAAGGATCTGATTATCCGCGAGCAGCTTCCGCGCAATCCCTCGGGCAAGATCCTGAAGCGGATTCTGCGCGACGAGCTATCATGACTGAGATTGCGCGACTGCGGATGCCCCGTTGTCCGGCGCATCCGCAGTCTGTTGCGTAGTTCAGGCCGCTTGTGGGACGGGCCTACTTCAACGAGATCGCAAGCCCGCTCAGGTCCGCGTTGGCCATCAGGCCGACCTGGCGCCCTGACAACTCGAGCACGGCGCCCTTCTGATTCGTCAGCACGATCGCGCGTGCGCCACGCCCGACTGCGAGGCCAGCGCCGGCCGCGCCGTACACACCAGCGACATCCGAGGGCCGCCGGATATTGCTCACGCGACCACGCAGGACCGTCTTCGACCCGCCGAAGACGAGGCCATAATCAAGGCCGCCGACTGACAGTTGGTAGTGTCTGCCGCGGAAATAGAGCGAGCCGCCGCCGCCCGAGCCGCCGATGATCCAACCGGCTTTGTAGATCGTGAGCTCGACGGAGCCGCTTTCGGCATGGGCGGCACGCGAAACGCCGAAGATGGCGACGAGCGCGATGAGCGCCGCGCGAAGGACCGATGAAATCCTCATGGAGCACCTTTCCTGAATGGTTTCAGAGTTGGGTGTTAGCGATACGAGCGAATCGCACCCATACAACTAGAACGCAAACTGGGGAGATAAGAAGGTCTTCGCGGAGGATACGCACCGGCGTGTGCCTTCGTTGCACCAGAAGGATAGGATCCATGAAACCATATAGCGGCGGGGAGATACAAAAGCTCGCCCCGCGAAGGTAAGAAACTGACAATACAGCGTTCGCTTGATCCGATGATGATGGGCTCCCGCTCGAGGAGGATGTCGATGAAATCTGCTTACGCGCTTGTTCTAGCTATTGGTGCAGGTCTGCTGGTCGTTCCCGCTGCGACCGCCCCTGCGAAGGCTCAGGATCCAGCGATCAATAAGAAGCTGAACGCCTATATCGGCTGCATCAACCGCCTCTCGGAGCGTTCTTACGATTCGCGTCGGCGCTACTTCAGCTGGGTCAGCAAGAACGGGCCGACCGGCAAAGAGCGCATCATCTACGGCCTCTACACCATTTACGACACCACCGACTGCAAGAAGAAGGTCGAGCAGGCGAACGCGATGGAGCCGCGTGATCCGACGCTCGAGACAGCCGCGTCGAACTATGCGGAGGCTGTGGGCATTCTCGAAGGCCTGCTCAAGGAAGCCGACGATTATTACACGCAGGAGAACTACAAGGACGACAAGATGGCCAAGGGCCGGGCCATGCATCCTCGCCTGATTGCAGGGTGGGATGCGTTCGCGTCGGCCGATCAGAAGCTGCGCACGAGCATCGACGAGCTTCAGGATGTCATGGCCGCGCAACGGATCGCCGAGATCGAGCGGACCGAAGGCATCAAGGAGCGCTATCACATCGAGGCGGTGATGCTGAGCGCCAAGCGCCTCATGCGCGTTCAATCGAACGCTAAGCCGGATATCGCCGCGATCACCAAGGCGCTCGAGGACTACGAGGCAATCGTCAAGGCGACCGACACATTCGCCGAGGAAAACAAGGGCAGCAAGATCGGATCGAGCTTCGTCAATGCGTCGAAGTCTTTTCTGACGACAGCGAAGCAGCTCATGCGCCGTGTGCGCGACAAGGTGCCGTACAGCCAGGGCGACAAGATGATGCTGGACGCCGGCGGCGGCTGGATGGTCGAGGGCTCGCCGGCGAGACTGACACGCGACTACAACCAGCTTGTCAGCAGCTACAATCAAGGCGGCAGGTTCTGAAATCGTAGCGCGGTTTGCACGCGCTCGATCTCAGATCAGAGCTTCGGCAGCACGCGTCATCTCGGGACCGAGATACGCGCGCATGCGCTCTTCCGCGACGAGAGACTGGAAATCGGAAATCTCGGTCACCGTGCCGCCGGCCACGAGCAGGAAACGCTCGGCGATCTCGTTGAGAATCTCCAGATGGTAGCTGGCCGTCGGATGGAGACACAGGATTACGAGACGTCCCTCCGCGCGGAGCTTGCGGAAGAAGTCCAGCATGAAGCCGATGTAGCCATCCTGCGTATTGAATTGAGGCTCGTCGAAAAGGTGCACGACCGGGCGATCGACCGGTGAGGGCGCGAGAAACATCGACGGTACTAGCTTGCGAAAGCGGCGCACCTGATAGGACTGGTGGTAGTGAATGGCGAGCCGATCGCGCTCGGCATACTTGACGCGATGAATATCGGTACCAGCGACGAGTACGCGGCCGCTCGTCGGCGCATTCGAACCGGTCATCATCTCGAAGAGCGTCGTCTTGCCAGCGCCATTGGGCCCGACGACGCCGACGATGCCAGGGCCGTCGATCTTGAGGTCGGCTTCGAGCTTGAAGGTCTGCTGACGCGCGATGAGGCCGCGTGTGTAGACCTTTTGCAGCTTCCGGAGCGCGATCAGCGGTGTGCTGGAAGCGGGTGTCATGATCACACTCCGAGCAGGTGCTGGCGAAGGGCGTCGTCATCCCGTAGCGTTGCGGCATCGCCGGACCAGGCGACTGTACCACGGTCGAGGACGACAGCACGATCGGCAACGGATAGAGCGATCTCGGCATTCTGCTCGACGACGATCGCGGCGATGCCCTCCGTCTTGAGGCGGCGCACTGTCGCAAGCACATCGGAGACGATCTTCGGTGCGAGGCCCTGGCTCGGCTCGTCGAACAGCACGAGGCCCGGCGATCCGAGTAGCGCGCGAGCGATCGACACCATCTGCATTTCGCCGCCGGAGAGGTTCTCCGCCTCGCGGTGCATCAGGTATTCGAGCGGCGAGAAGATGGAGAAGGTCTCGTCGATCGTCCAGGCGCGGAAGGGCGTCTTCTTGATAGCGATGCGGAGATTCTTCGCGACTGTGAGCGTCGGGCAGAGGCGTCTGTCATCCGGTACCCAGCAAACTCCTGCACGCGCGATCTCATGCGTCGGGGCACGGGTGACGTCCGCGCCATTGAAACGAACGGATCCGCGGCGCGGGCGCGTCAAGCCGAGAATCGATCGGATCGCCGTCGTCTTGCCCGCGCCGTTTGCGCCGAGCAGTGCAAGCACTTCGCCCTTTGCGACAGCGAGCGATACCCCGTATAGCGCCTGCGTCTCACCGTAATATGTGTCGATGCCCTGGACTTCGAGGATCATTCGAAGCTCCCGAGGTTCGAGCGCTTCACCCAGTCATTCTCTTGAAGCTCGCGAGGCGTACCGCGCGCAACGACCTGCCCCCAGTGGATGACGGAAATGCGGTCGGCAAGTGAGAACAGAAAGCGCATGTCGTGCTCGACGGCGACGATCGTGACTTTGCCCTTGAGACTTCCGATCAGCTCGGCGAGACGAATCGTGCCATCTGTGCCGAGGCCGGAGGTTGGTTCGTCGAGGCACAGGACGCGCGGGCGTTGTGCGAGTGCCACCGCGATCTCAAGTGCGCGCCGCTCGCCATATGAGAGCAGTTTCGCGGATACGCCCGCTTTGCCTGCGAGCCCGACGGATGCGAGCACCTCGTTGGCCTCGTCGGAAAAGCTCGCATCGCCGGCGACGGCGCGTCGTGCGTCGAAGCCACGCGCACGAAAGGCCGGCAAGGCCACCATGACGTTCTCTTGCGCGGTGAAATCATTGAAGAGCGTCATGATCTGGAAGGAACGCGCGAGGCCTTTGCGTGCAATGGCATGTGGACTGAGGCCGGCGACGTCCTCGCCATTGAGGCGGATGCGTCCGCGGCTCGGCTTGACGCGTCCGGTGAGGGTATTGAAGAAGGTGGTCTTCCCGGCTCCATTCGGCCCCATGATGCCGTGGAGTTCACCCTCGTTGACGGACAAATTGATCTCCTCGAGGACGACACGGTCCCCGAACCGCACATGCACGCCTTCTGCTTCGACGAGTGCCATCAGCCGCTCCGTGGTGCAGAGCTGAGGGATGGCGGCGTGCTGCGCGCCTTCCAGCGTTCGACGAGCAGCTTGAATGCCCCCGCAATGCCTTCAGGCCGGAAGAGCACCAGCAGGACGAACATGGTCCCGAAGTAGAGCATCCAGGCGTTGGTCATGGCGCCGATGACGTCGCGCGCCGTCAGGAAGACGATGACGCCGACCACAGGTCCCCAGAAACTCACGAGTCCGCCACCGACCAGCGTCATCATCACGACGAGGCCGGATTGCGCGAGGTTCATCACGTCGGGAAATGCCGAGCGCTGGGCCATGGCGAAGAGGCCGCCGGCAAAGCCCGAAAACCCTGCGGAAATGACGATGACGCTGAGTTTGTAGAGCCAGACATTATAGCCGAGATGCGCTGTGCGGACCTCGCTCTGGCGTATGGCCGAGAGCAGACGGCCATAGGGTGAATTGACGAGGCGCCACAGCACGACCACGACAACGGCGAAGACCGCGAGGACGAAATAGTAGAGCGAGTCGTTGTCGGAGATATCGAAGGCGACGAGGCCGAGGTTCACCGGCAGTCTCACGATGTTGAGGAGGCCGTCTTCGCCACCCGTGATGCTGTGCGACTTCACCGATATGGTCCAGAAGATCTGACCGAAGGCGATCGTCAGCAGCGCGAAGTAGATGCCGCGCCGATGCGCGATGAAGAGGCCGACGAGGAGGCCGGCAACTGCACCGGCGAGTGTCGCGCCGATGAGACAGACCCAAAGATTAGCCGCAACATTGAATTGCGTGAGACCGAAGGCATACGCGCCGACGCCGAAGAAGGCGCCGTGCCCGAACGACGGCAATCCCGACACGCCCAGCACGAGGTTGAACGCGAGTGCATAGATCGACCAGATCAGGATCTCGACGCCGATATACGGATAGAGTCCGATCTTGCTGATCCATAGCGGTACTGTTGCCAGCACCAGCCAGGCGCAGAGCATGGTGGGCGTAATCAGGCGCGCGTCGCTCGACGTGCCGGTCATCGTTCTCTCAAACCTCCAGCATGCTCTTCTTGCCAAAGAGGCCGCGCGCCCGGAAGGACACTACGGCGACCAGCAACAGGTACATCGAGAGCAGTGACCATTCCGATGCGTAGGCACCCGAAATGCCGACTGCGAGACCAACCAGCAGGCTGGCGATCACGGCGCCCCAGAAGCTCCCCACGCCCCCGAGCACGATGATCAGGAAGGCCGGCACGACGGCGTCCACGCCCATGTGCGGGCGAATGCCCCAGATCGGGGCGACGACGATGCCCGCGAACGCTGCGAGCATGGTCCCCAGCACGAACACGCCGAGGCGCAGCTTCGAAAGGTTCACGCCGAGCGCGCGCACCATCTCGCTGTCGTGCGCGCCGGCTTTGATCATGGCGCCATAGGGTGTCTTCTCGATGAGTAACCAGACCAGACCAATGACGATCGCAGCCATGCCAGCCGCATAGAAGCGATAAGTCGACCAGATGAGATCGCCGAAGATGAAGCCGCCGCTCATAGCTTGCGGGATCGGAAGCACATGATCGCGTGTGCCCCACGTCAGACGAAGAACTTCTTCGAGTACGAGGGCGACGCCGAAAGTCAGCAGGAGGCCGTAGAGTGGATCCTTGCCGTACGTGCGCCGCATGCAGAATTCGACGGCGATGCCGACGATGCCCGCAAGGCAAGGCGCAATGATCAGCGCAATACCATAGCGCCATCCGAGCGGAATCTGGAGCCAGAGCGCGGCAAGATCCGATGGAAGCGGCGGATTGGGCCCTGTCAGTGTCAGAGCGAGATAGGCGCCGAGCGCGAAGAGCGAACCGTGCGCAAGATTGATCTGCTCCATCAGCCCCACGATCAGCATGAAGCCGAGGGCGATCAACGCGAGGAGCAAGCCGAGCACGAGGCCGTTGAGCAGATGAGGAAGAATATCGAACACGCGGCTGCTGCTCTTGATGGGTTTCTCAGGTCAGCGCGCGATCGTCGCGCGTGTCCTCACGCTATGCGGATCGGGTACGCTTTGTGCGGTGACGTGAGCGAGGTGGCGCGTGCCACCCCGCTCGTCGCCATCATGCATCCACGGACGGCACTTTGTCGTACGGAACGAGCTTGCACTTTCCGGGCGCGGCGTCGTCGAGGGCATCCTTCGGCTCGACCCAGCTCATGATCTGGAAATGATCCGTGTTGTCGACGGGCTTCTCGTTCTTGCGCGCAAGGTAGATGGTCTGCTGCACCTGATGCGTGTCGGGATCGATGTAGGCATCGAAGTGCTGCATGCGATCCTTGGCCGACATCTTGTGACCTTCGAGCGCCTTGATGATCGCTATGTTGTTCGTCGATCCGGCGCGCTCGATGGCGCGGAATAGTTCCTGCGTCGCCATATAGCCGTTGTAGGAGACGTTGCCGGGCACCGGAATCGGCCCAGGCTTGTTGGCGTCCTGCCACTTCTTCACGAACTCGGGGACACCCGGAAGGTCGAGCTTGTGGTACCAGGTTGTGCCGAACACGCCGAACAGACTCTGCGGCGATCCCCAGACATCCGGCCAGTCCTGCTGATTGTTGATCCAGGCGGGGCCACCGGCCTGATCAAGCTTAAGCTGTGTGATCTGCTCGCGCAGGGCCTTGTTGTCGTCGCCCGCAATGGCAGTACCGACGACCTGCGGTTTGATCTGCTGGATCTTGAGCAGATACGACGTGAAGTCGCGCGTATTCTGCGGCACGAGCAGGTTGTCGATGATCTTGCCGCCATTGGCTTCGACGAGCGCCTTGGTGGCAGCCGCCGTCGAGTGACCCCAGACGTAGTCGTTGGTGAGCAGGAGCCAGTTCTTGCCGATCGACTTGACCGCATTGGCGACGGCGGCTTTCGAGAAGTTCGTGCCGTTGCCGTCCCAGACGAACTTGATGCGGCTGCAGTTCTCGCCCGCCTCGCTCGGCGCGGAAGAGTTCGTGTTGAGGAAAATGGTGCCGTACTTGTTGGCAACCTGAGTGATGGCGTTGGCGACGCCCGAGTGCAGTGCGCCGATCAGGATCGGGCAATCCTCGCGCGTGATGAAGCGCTCGGCGATGCGCGTGCCGGCAGCGGGGCTCGATTCCGTATCGGCGGTGACCCACTCGATCTTGCGGCCGAGCACGCCACCCTTGGCATTCCACTCGTCGATGACCATACGAATGGCGCGATGCTCGTCCTGTCCGCTGTTGCCGAACTGGCCTCCGGCATCGTTCGTCAGGCCGAGCTTGATCGGCTTCTTACCTTGAGCGTAGGCGCTGTTGTGATGCCAGGGGCCGTAGAAGGCGCCGACGCCCGCAAGGGACGCCGTCATCAGGCTGCCCTTCAGAATCGAACGCCGGGACGGGCCTTGCCCGGGCTTGCCGTTCTTTTTCATCGTTTCCTCCACTGAACACGGCTGCTCGCATGTTTGACGGCAGCTCTTCATTCAGGCATAGAATAATCATTCCATGACGCTTGTGAAGTGAAATAAACGTATCTTCTGCTCGAATCGTGGAGCACCTGTGAGGAAGTTGGCCAAGGCTACGGGACAGCGAGGAAAATCGGCGCCGCTCAGCGCCTATGATTCGTTGCGCGAGGAGATCGCGCAGCGGTATCCGGGGCTTTCCGATCGCCTCCGATTGATTGCGGAGTTCGCGCTCGATCATCCAACCGACATGGCGCTCGGGACCGTTGCCGAGGTCGCGGCGCGCGCAAAAGTTCAGCCGTCGGCGATCGTGCGGTTCGCCCATGCCATGGGCTATGGCGGCTTCACGGAGCTGCAACAGGTCTTTCGAACGCGTCTCGTCGCCGGTGCCGTGCCGAGCTACCGCGAGCGCATCGATGGACTGCGGCGTGACGGGCGCTTTCGCGACAGTCACAGTCCACATGAGCTGCTCGAGCGGTTTGCCTCGGAGGGGACGGCGTCGCTCGAGAATCTCCAGGTGAGTGTCCGGGAGCACGATCTCGCGCGCGCTATAGATCTGATGGGGCGCGCAGCCACGGTCTATATCTTAGGTCTTGGTGGATCGTTTCCAGTGGCCGCGCATCTGACTTACGTTCTTCGCCGGCTGGGGCGTCGTGCGGTACTGCTCGATGGGCTCGGCAATGTGCTCGCGGATCACGTCCTCACGGCAACGCGCAGGGACGTGGTGATCGCCATCAGCTTCAGGCCCTACAATCCTGAGACCGTCCAGCTTGTGCCTGAGTTCGTGGCGCGCGGCGTGCCGGCGATCGTCGTGACGGACAGTCTGCTCAGTCCGATCGTCAATGGCGCTGACGTCGTCTTCGAGATTCCGGACATGCCCGAAGCGGCGCTGCGGACGATGGTTGCGCCGATGTGTCTTGTGCAGAGTCTGGCCGTTGGCCTGACGCTCTCCTTCCAGCCGCACTCAGGTGTCGCGCAGCGCCCTTGAGATGCGCCAGGACCGGCGTAGTGCGGCCTTACTAACCGGCGTGCTGTCGCCGGTTGCGTCGGGAGACGGCGATCGCGGTCGGATCGACATCGGCGACATTGCTGTTTCCGACATTGGCCAGGGCGGCGAGAATCAGTGCGATCGGCTGCGGTTTGCCGAGCAAGTATCCCTGCGCCTCGTCGCATCCTTCGGTGCGCAGGATAGCGAGCTGGTGCGCTGTCTCCACGCCCTCGGCCAGCACCTTGATCTCGAGCGTCTTGCCGAGGCTGAGCACGGCACGCACCACGGCCTTGGCCTGCTGGCTGTGCTCGACTTCGTTCATGAAGGAGCGATCGAGCTTGATCTTGTCGAAGGGGAACTCGCGCAGTGTGGAAAGCGACGAATAGCCCGTTCCGAAATCGTCGATCGCAATCGTGACGCCAAGCGCCTTGATCTGACGGAGAATGTGAAGCGTGCGCGCCTTGTCGGCGATGATCGTCGATTCCGTGATCTCGAGTTCGAGCCGGCTCGGCGAAAGGTCGGTCTGCAGCAGCACTTCGTGGACAAGCCGCGCGAGATCGGCATTCACGAATTGGACCGGCGAGAGATTGACGGCGATTTTGTGCGGAACGCTCCAGCCGGCGGCCTCGCGGCAGGCCGTACGCAGCACCCACTCTCCGATCGAGATGATCGCGCCAGTCTCTTCGGCAATGGGAATGAACTCGGCCGGCGAGACCATGCCGTGCACGGGGTGGCGCCAGCGCAGCAGGGCCTCGTAGCCACAGATCTCGCCGGATGAAACGGAGGTCTGCACTTGATAGTAGAGTTCGAGCTCGTTGCGCTCGATGGCATGGCGCAGATCCTGGCCGAGTGAGTGCCGCGCGCGCGAGGCTTCGTCCATGTGCGCTTCGTAGAAGCAGGTCGCGCGTGTCACGTCGTCGATGGCGCGATACATCGCAAGCTCTGAGTTATTGACGAGCCGCTCCTGCGTCTCGCCATCCTCCGGATAGACCGCGACGCCGAGACTCGCGCCCGTTACCGTCTGGAAATCGCCGATGTTGATCGGCATGAAAAGCACCCCTTCCAGGCGCGCGACGAAATCGAGGAGGTCGCCCTGCTCCGTGAAGCGCTTGACCGTTGCGAACTCATCGCCGCCGGCGCGGGCCACATACTCGCCGTCTCTGAGAAGCTCGGTCAGTCTCTGGCCGATGATCCTGAGCGCGGCATCGCCGGCTTCGAGGCCACGGAGATCGTTGATCTCCTTGAAGCGATCGAGATCGATGCTGATGACCGCGACGCGGCTGCCGTCGGCTTTGGCGCCCTTGAGTACACGTGCGAGATGATCCGTGAAACCGACGCGGTTCGGCAGACCCGTCAGCGCGTCATTGTTCGCCATGTGCTGGAGGCGCTCAGTCATGTCCTCCGTCGCCTTGGTGTCGATGATGTAGGCGGCGATGCCTGTGCTGGCAATGATGAGGCTGACGCCGGCAATGGCAATGGCCATCGTGAGTGCAAGTTCGGGATCGGCGAGCGGAACGGTGCCTGCGACCGGCGTTACCGAAAATGCGGCCATGCCGGTGAAGTGCAGAGAAAGGCCAGTAAGAACGTAGAGACCGAGCGCTGCATGTTGCGAGAATGTCCAAGGCTGACGGACTGCCACGTGGAGGGCGCCCATGCCGAGAAGAGCCGACACGCACACGGACAAAGCGACGTAGCCAGGATGCCAGTCAACAGTTCCGTCGAAGCCGTAAGCCATCATGCCCGTATAGTGCATCACGCCGACGGCTAGGCCGAAGATTGCGCCACCAATCGCGGGAAAGGACGATCGCCCGCTTCGAAGGGCAACACAGAAACCAGCGACACAACCGGCAATGGCAATGAGGAGTGAGGCTTTGGTCAAGAGCGGTGCAACTGTGATCGGCGCCTCAACCTCATGCGCCAGCGCGGCAATAAAGTGCGCGCACCACGCCGAAGCGCCCGCAGCTACAGCGGCAAGAAACGTCCAGCCATGGCGTTGAGTGCCGAGCTTGTCGATGGCGCGCCGGAAGAGCCCGAGCGCGACCCATCCGCCGCTCGCTGCGACAAAGGCAGCCATGAGCACAAGACGCATGTCATGCTCGGCGATAACGGACCATACAACGCGCATACCTACGCCCCAACGCGAACGAACGCACCCTCTCCCTCAGAGGGTGCTTTTATGTTGGGAGCGAGGCTATGGGGGGAGGTGCTAACATTGAATAAAAAATATCGCTTATTTACCCGTTTGTGACAGCGAAACGCGCTCGAAGCGCTGTCCGGGTGACCTGTCGCGCACTAGGCGCATCTGGCTGATGCGCTCCTTTACTTTGCGCTAACGACTTCGGCTGGCGGCGCTGATCCCTTGCGGACAGTTGCTTCGGTTAGCGCCGGAGCACACAGCTCGATGAAGCGGTACGTATAGCGGCGCAGATAGCTTCCGCGTCGTACGGCGATCCATGTCGTATTGGGCGGAAAGAGATTGTCGGCGGGGAGCAGCCGCAAGGGCGCATCGCGCTTGGCGTCGAAGGCCACCCCCGCAATGATGCCGACGCCGAGCCCGAGCCCGACATAGGTCTTCAGCACATCGGTATCCATTGCGGACATGACGATATCGGGCGACAGGCGGGTCTCGTGGAAGGCCTTGTCGATGTTGCCGCGCCCCGTGAAACCGTCGTGATAGGTGACAATGGGGTGCTCGGCGATGGCCTCGAGCGTGAGCGGATTCGCTTGCTCCAGCTCATGTCCTTTGGGAACCACGACGCCGTGATGCCAAGTGTAGTACGGGAATGTCGCGAGCTGCGGCGTGAGGGCGAGGGTTTCCGTCGCAATGCCGATCTCGGCCTGACCGCTGAGCAGCATGTCGGCGATCTCCGGCGGGCTGCCTTGGTGGAGCGCGAGGTGCACCTTCGGAAAGGCTTTGACGAACTCCTGCACGACGCCCGTGAGCGCATAGCGTGCCTGCGTATGCGTCGTCGCGATGGTCAGCTTGCCTTCGTCCTGGTCGGCGTACTGCTGGCTGAGCTTCTTGATGTTCGCGGCATCGACAAGCATGCGGTCGACGATGACGGCGAGTTCCTTGCCGGGTTCGGTGAGCCCGAGGAGGCGCTTGCCGCGTCGGATGAAGAGCTCGACGCCGAGCTCGCCTTCGAGATCACGAATGTGCTTGCTGACGCCGGACTGCGATGTGTAGAGCGCGCCGGCGACCTCGGTCAGATTGAAGTTCTGCCGCACGGTCTCGCGGATGATGCGCAGTTGCTGGAAGTTCATGTCAGAGCTCCCGCTGGAGCCGAGAAGGCGATAGCGCCGATCCGCGACGCGAGCGCCAGCCGTGATCCGTGGCCTCGGCTCCTGCCTGGTACACGCGCGACACTGCTGGGAGCGGTGCCGCTTCAAGCGCGCGAATGGTGGCAGCGTTCGTGATCTCGAAAGTCGAGAAGCCCGCACGCAGCATCAGCGGTAGCTGATCCAGCAGTACATCACCCGTCGCGCGGATTTCGCCCGCATAGCCGCTTTCCCGCAAGCGCCGCGCTGCCGAATACGCGCGCCCGTCGGTGAACTTCGGGAAGGCCAGCGCAACGACCGAGATCCGAGCGAGATCGTCGGTCTCGGTGTCGATGGCTTCTGAAGATTGAACGATGATGCCGATCGGGACGCCGAGTGCTGCCAGCGTTGCCTGATCTGCCCGCCAGCGTGCGAGCGAGACGATCGCATGGCCGCCAATCGGGAAGGGCGCATCGTCGCCGAGCACCTGCCAGGTGTCGGCGATGAATGTCTCGCCAGTCCACATGCGAGGCTCGGTCGTCTTGGGCTCGAGCGGGCTGAAGAGGGGAGCGGGCTCAGACATGTGCCGCCTCCTTGCTGCCGCTGCCGCGCCGCGTTGTCTCGGGGCCATACAGCGCCTCGCGGAATGGCGTCTTGCCGACACGCCGGTAGGCGGCGACGAACGTCTCCGTCGCGTCCCGGCGTAGGCCGAGATATGTATCCACGATCTTCTCGATGGCATCGGGCACGGCATCCGCTGTGAAGCTCGGACCGATGATGCCGCCGACTTCGGCATCGTCCTTGGGGCTGCCGCCGAGCGTGATCTGGTAG
>JAEYPL010000298.1 GCA_023410905.1 Pseudomonadota bacterium | reverse complement strand
GTGATCGACGAGGCCGTGCGCAACATCCCGCTGCCCATCTGGTTCGCGGATCAGTACTACATCCTCCGCTCCGCCATCGACCTCGTGCGGCAGAGGTTGGATGGTGTGGGACGTGGGCGGCGGGGTGCGGAGGTGAGGGCAGCGGAGTAGCTGCCGCTCCCACGCTCAACGCAATCCCCCTCCCCCTGGTGGGGAGGGGTTAGGGGTGGGGGGAACCCCATCGCTGGCGGTCTGCAATCCCCCCTCCTAACCTCCCCCACAAGGGGGGAGGAATGACGTTGGAGCTTGCCGCGCCCTCACGCCATGATCACGCGGGCGATGCTCAGGAAGGCGATCATGCCGAGCAA
This sequence comes from Pseudomonadota bacterium, assembly GCA_023410905.1. Lineage (GTDB taxonomy): Bacteria > Pseudomonadota > Alphaproteobacteria > Rhizobiales > Hyphomicrobiaceae. Next base: position 18,023 of record JAEYPL010000298.1, on the reverse strand, counting down.
CGCGCGTGACACGTGCGAGTACTCCCAGATATCGCGGAGCCGGGTCCAGTCGCCGCTGATCTCGACGGGGAAGAGCGAGAAGAACAGCCCGCCGAGTCCTTGCAGGTTCATGTCGCGCGTCCAGGCGGCATTCACGGGCTGCGTGACAAACCAGAAGACGAGCTGCATCCCGACGAGACAGCCGAGCGCCAGCACCGCCCACCAGAAGCGCACGCCCGGCAGCGGCGTGAGGATCAGCAGTGCTAGGACGGCCAGTGCGCCAAGCGGCTCGGCCATGCCGCCGATCGTGAAGCCCGGATAGTAGATCTGCTGGACGGCGAGGTACGTCTCGCGGTCGAGCCGCATTTTACCCGGCAGCTCCGCGACATGCGCCAGCGACAGCGCCATGGCGATGCCGACCAGCAGCAGGCACGTGAGCGGAAAGACGCGGGACATGGCAGTCTCCGGCCGTTGCAGCGCGCGGTGGGCGCGATCACGAGCAACGGGCGGAGGAGGGGAGGGGTTCCGAAATCTTAGAGGATGCCCTTACGTATCGTTTGACACGACCAATCTCAGAGGGCCGCGGGAAGGCAAATACGCTCTCGCAAAATCGGGCTCGTTCACACAGAGCATTTTTGCAAGTTCAGCGACTGAATACCCCAACACTTCAAGATGGTGTTGCACAAGTCTGTGAAGGAGCCTCGGCTTTTCAAGCTCTATTGGATAGGGCTCCCCGCTTCCATATTTGGCTTTGTTGTACTCTATATTAAGCATCTTGTACTGGTGATTGGTGATAAGTCGGAGGTCGTGAGACCGTTTTATCAGGGATTTTATAGACACACGCCAAAGCGGCTTAATGCGCCCAAACTTGGAAAGTGAAGCAGTAGACAGATACGGCCGAATATCTTGCGCGGGCATCAAAAAGGCAGCAGCAAATTCGTCCGCCTGGCGTTCCATTCTCTCGTCGTCATCTGGGACGGTGTGCATGATCATGTGCCCAAGTTCATGGGCGAGTGAAAATCGGAACCGATCGCCCGGAGCTTGGGAGTTCATGAAGAATAGCGGAGGCAAGCCCGGGATCCTGAAACTAATTCCATCAAGCAGGGCAGTTCCAAAATCAGATAGAACAATGATGCCGCCGGCACTCTCTACAAGATCAACAAGATTCGCAATTGGTCCTCGAGGCGCGAGCCAATACTCTCGCATCCGCGCAGCAAGCTGAGATGGATTAAGGCCGTCTTGATCAATGTCGATTTGTGGAATTGGCTTCGAGGACTCCTTCTCCCAGGAATTTAGCAAGCGTTCGATATGGATGCGGCGAATATTTGTAATGGCATGGATGCGGCCAAGCGGCTTGGCGCCAAGCTTTGATCGCTTGCGATGATGAAAGTGAGAAAGTCCCAACACATCATTGCGCTGATAAAAGAACGAAGTCGGGAAGCCCAGTGCGCGCGATATCGAGGCGACTACCTCGGGAGAGGGAGTTTCAACCAGCCGGTTTTCAATCTTAGAAAGTAGGGCCTGCGTTACGCCCGACTTATTAGCAACTTCCTCCTGGGTCAGAGAGCGGGCAGAGCGGGCCAACTGCAGCATGGCCGCATTAAAATTCGCAGCCGAACTGTTAGCCGGATGCTGCGTCATCGTCTCTGAATCTCTCGTATCTACCAGTGTCGGGGAAGCGCGCAGGGGTAATATCTTCCCAAGCTGGCGCGGCTTCAATGTGGTTGATCTGCGCCAACCAGAGCGGTGCCGTTCCGTGTCCGAGTGGACAGCCGACTGTCACGCGGACGATCTCGGCGAAGGCCGGGTCGGTCTCATAGCCCAAAGTGAGCTTCGTGGCCGCTGGTGGAAGGCCCGGAAGCGTCAACTGGCGGTCAAAGCGAATCTGCTGGCGGCTAACGTGGTTTTTGTGTCGTCCGGTCTCGGATACCTTCTTGAAGCGGAGCACCACGCGGTCATGCAAATTCAGAACTTTGAGGCCCTGCACATTGAGAACACTCGCACCTGCCACATCGCTGAAGGCGCGAGCGATCTCATGAACAATGTGGCTGTGCACTCCGGACGTCGCCGCCCGTTCATCGTGTTCCGCGAGGATATGTGCGGGTGTCTCGTGGTAGCGGTTGAAGGCGCCGATAACTGATGCACGCAGGTCGTCGAGGTGCGGAGCCAAGAACTCCATGCAGGTCGATTGGTCGAGAGAGTCGTCTTCCATCGGCACCTCCTTGACTTGGAATGTGCCCGAGTCGGCCGACAAAATCAAAGAAAAATATAACTTATAATATGTTCATCGGTTTAAAATATTGAATTATATTCTTTTTCCTCCAGCCTACCTCCTTCCCCCAAAGATCGACTTGATGATGGCGTTCTTCACTTGGGTCACGATGGAGCGCATGACGGAGCGGCCGACATCGCGCGTGATCTGCTCGCCCATCGAACGGCCACCACGCGGGCCGCGGCCGAAAATCGTTTTGCCGAGTTCGCCGCCCCAGCCGCCGCTGTCGGCTTCCTTCGCGGCCTTCTCCGCTTCCGCTGCGGCAGCCTCTGCGCGCTTCTGCAGCATCTCGTAGGCGCTCTCGCGGTCGACCGCGTCCTCGTACTTGCCCTGAATGGGACTGCCATCCACGAGCTTCTGGCGCTCGGCGGGCGTCACCGGACCCATGCGGCCTGATGGCGGGCGCACGAGCGTCCGCTGCACCATGGATGGCTCGCCCTTGTTGTGCAGTACGGAGACCAGCGCCTCGCCGACCTTCAGCTCCTGAATGACGCGCTCGACGTCGAGCGCGGGATTGGGGCGGAAGGTCTCGGCGGCGGCGCGAATGCCGCGCTGCTCCTGCGGCGTGAAGGCGCGCAGAGCGTGCTGCACGCGATTGCCGAGCTGGGCCGAGACGGAATTCGGCACGTCGCGCGGGTTCTGCGTGACGTAGTAGACGCCGACACCCTTCGAGCGGATGAGGCGCGTGACGCGCTCGATCTGTTCGAGCAGGGCCTTGGGTGCCTCGTTGAAGAGCAGATGCGCCTCGTCGAAGAAGAAGACGAGCTTGGGCTTTTCCGGATCGCCGATTTCAGGGAGCTCGTTGAACAGCTCCGAAAGCATCCAGAGCAGGAACGTCGCGTAGAGGCGCGGCGTGTTCATGAGCTTTTCGGCGGCGAGCAGATTGACGATGCCGCGGCCGTTCGGTGCCGTGCGGATGAAGTCCTTGATGTTGAGCGCGGGCTCGCCGAAGAAATGATTGGCGCCCTGCTCTTCGAGCACGAGCAACCGGCGCTGCACGGCGCCCGCCGAAGTCGCGGAGACATTGCCGTATTTGGTCTGCAACTCTTTCCCGCGCGTCGCCACGTTGGCGATCATGGCGCGCAGATCCTTGAGGTCGAGCAGGGGCAGGTTCTCGTCCTGCGCGACGCGGAACATGATGTTCATCACGCCTTCTTGCACCTCGTTGAGCTCCATGAGGCGCGAGAGCAGCAGCGGGCCCATGTCCTGAACGGTCGTGCGGATGGGATGGCCCTGCTCGCCGAAGATGTCCCAGAAGACGACGGGCGAGGCGTGGTTCTCGTAGTCCTGGAGCCCGATCTCCTCGGCGCGCTTCAGCAGGAAGTCCTTCGGCTCGCCCTTCATGGAGATGCCGGAGAGGTCACCCTTGATGTCGGCGGCGAATACGGGAACGCCCGCGGCGGAGAAGCCTTCGGCGAGAACTTGCAGCGTCACCGTCTTGCCGGTGCCGGTGGCGCCGGTGACGAGGCCGTGGCGATTGGCGAGCTTGAGCTCCAGGCATTCCGCCCCGCCGCCCTGCTCGGCATTGCTCTGGCCGATGAAGATCAGCCCTTCCTCGAGTTTGGCTGCAGCACTCGTCATGCCCGTATCTCCCACCCGTGTCCGTGCGCGCGGGCTCGTGCCGATTCGCTTTGCCGCGCGGTCCATACCCTGATTGCACGTGCTTTTTGGCAATGCAACGCAGGCCGGCGATGTAACTGTTTGAAGCTGCGTCGTGTAGGCGCCGAGGTCACTTGGCGGCGGTGGCCCTGGGCGTCGTGTAATACTGGAAGGCGCCTTGGAGCACGGTCTTGCCGGCTTTCTCGGCGTCGCGGCGGCTGATATCGGCGTTGAGGGTCGCAGCCTGGGTGAAGATGAGGCGCCGCTGCTGCCCCTTGTCTTGGGGCTGGGGCAGGGCAATGCCGTCCGCCTGCAGGCCGATACTCCAGCCAGGGCGCGTGCCCGGTTTCATGCGCTGGACTTTGATGAGCAGCCAGAGCGCGTTGGCGGGATCGAAGCCGGCATCGCGCGCCTTCTGCTTGTTCGTCGCGTCGGTATCCTGGGTCGTGAGGGCGACGAAGCGGACATCGGCAGCCTTGGCGAGGGAGGTGGCCTCCTTGTCGAGTGCGGCGCAGAGATCCTTCGTCCAGGCCTCGCCTGCGGCCGGCATGCAATAGAGCAGGATGCCCGTGAGCTGATCGATGATACGGACCGTCGGCGGCTTTTCCTGCGCGGATGCGGCAGCGCTCGCGAGCAGGACGAGCGTCACCGTGATGCCGATGAATGATCCGCGCCGCATGGTCATGTTGCCCTTGGAAAGTGTACGGCTTCGATGCGATTGCCGTCGGGATCGCGGATGAAAGTGCCGAAGTAGGTTGTCATCGAAGCCTTGCGCGGGCCGGGCGGCCCGTCGCACGTGCCGCCAGCGGCCAGTGCGGCTGCGTGGAAGGCCGTGACGGCCTCGGGGCTCGGGGCCCGAAGTGCGATGTGGGCGCCCGTGTCGTGCGCAATCGGGGCCATCTCGGGGCGCGAATTGAGCCAGAACTCGGGATAGCGCTTGCCAAAGCCGATGGTTTTCGGCCGCTCGACGAGGCGCGTCAGTTCCAGCGGCGCGAGGACGTTGGCATAGAAGGCAGCGCTCCGTTCGAGGTCGCGAACGGCAATGGAGAGATGGTCGATCATGAGGGCGGCGCCCGTTCAGCGATCGCGCAGGTTGGCCAGTGCGCGGTCGAGAGCACCGGCAAGATCGCGCCGCTCATCATCCGTGAGGAAGTTGCCGAGGGCATAGTGCTGGCCGTGCGAGCGCAGGTAGAGACGGTTCGCACCGTCCTCGCGCTCGGCGAGATGGGGGCGGGCCCAATACGGATTGAGCGCGATCTCCTCTCGGTTTCCATTGGGGTCGACGCGCGTGAGCTTGAGGTCGGCGGGCGTGATCTCCACGACCTCGAACCTGCGGCCGGCGCGGTAGTTGACCTTGAAGGCGCCATAGATCATCAGCGCGTCGAGGCCGAAAAAGCCCATGACCGGCCAGGCACCCATGGCGAGAAAACTCATGCCCGCGACGAAGCTCACGGCGCCGATAAAGCTCATGAGGATGATAAAGCCACGCGGGGAGAGCGAGCGATGCGGCGTCAGCACGGCGCGGAAACCGCGTGACCGCTGCTCACCGCCCTCTTGCCTATGGGGGGGATTCTCGTCCATCACCACGCGGCCTGCAGTCGATACGCTCATTCCGGAAACCTAATCCACCATGGCCCGTCCTGCAAAGTCATCGGTTGCCCCGTCCGGCGCAGGAATGTCGCACTCCCATGTAAAACCCGAGGGTGATGGCGCGCGTTCCTTGCCGCGGCGGCGGGGTGGCCGGGTCGATGCGGCGACCGTTAACGAGATATTCCGGCGATTTGAAGCCGCCAACCCCCATCCCGAGGGGGAGCTCGAATACGTCAATCCCTTCACGCTGCTGGTGGCGGTCGTGCTTTCGGCCCAGGCCACGGACGCGGGCGTGAACAAGGCGACGCGGGCGCTTTTCAAGGCCGCCGATACCCCGGAGCAAATGGCGGCGCTCGGCGAGGAGCGCGTGCGCGACTACATCAAGACCATCGGGCTCTACCGCAACAAGGCCAAGAACGTCATTGCCCTGAGCGAGCTGCTCATTGCCGAGCATGGTGGCGAGGTGCCGCACGATCGCGAGGCGCTCGAAAGCCTGCCGGGCGTCGGGCGGAAGACCGCGAACGTCGTGCTCAACATCGCTTTCGGTGAGCCGACCATGGCCGTCGATACGCACGTCTTCCGCGTTTCGAACCGGCTCGGCATTGCGCCGGGGAAGACGCCACTCGCGGTCGAAGAAGGTCTCATGAAGCGCATTCTGGAGCAGTATCTGCAGCACGCCCACCATTGGCTCATCCTGCACGGGCGCTACGTGTGCAAGGCGCAGCGCCCGCGTTGCGAGGCGTGCATCATCAGCGATCTCTGCACGGCGCCGGATCGGATATTGCCGGTCACGCCACCGGCTCAGGTATGATCATGACATCACCCGCACGTCCCGCCGTTCGTGGCCCCGCCGATGCACCGACATCAGTGGTCATGCAGGCGCTCGATGCCATCGAACCTGGTGAGCACCCGCTCATCGTCGATGAAAGCTCAGGGCAGCTTGCGGCAGCATTGTACGCGCGGGGTACAGAGCCGCAGGCGTGGCGCAGGTTTGCAGGGCATGGCGACACGGGAACGCCATGGCCGGTGGTCTCGGATGCCACATCGGCTTTTGTGCGATTGGGCAAGGACAAGCGCGCTTTGACGATGGCGCTGCACGCTGCGGCGAGTGTGACAGCGCCGGGCGCCATGATGGTGCTGTTCGGTGCGAATGCGGAAGGCGTGAAGTCAGCGGGTAAAGCGCTCGAGGGCGTTGCCGAAGACATCGTCACTGTCGATACGCGCCGGCATTCGCGCGTGTTCGCTGGGCGACGGCGCACCGATATTCCTGGTTTGCGCGCGTCGCTCGACGCATGGCGCGAGGTAAATGAAATCACGTTGAACGGACGCGCGCGTCCTTGGGTAAGCTATCCCGGCGTGTTTGCGGGCGGCGTGCTCGACGCAGGAACAGCGCTGTTGCTTGAGCATCTGCCCGCGCTTCGGGTTGGCAGTGTCGTGCTCGACATGGGTTGCGGCAGTGGCATCATCGGCGCTGCCGTGCGCGAGCGGATGAAAGACGGCGCCGTCGATCTCGTGGATAGCGATGCCATCGCCATCGAAGCCGCGCGCGAGAACGTGCCGGGGACGACGATCATTTGTGGCGATGGTCTCAAGGCTGCGCCGCGCACGCGCTACGATGCGATCCTCTCGAACCCGCCGATCCATGAGGGCGTCGAGGAAAGTCTCGTCTTCCTGCAGGGCCTGATCGCGGATGCACCTGCGCGATTGCAGCCCGATGGTGTTCTGCAGGTCGTCATCCAAAGCCGCATTCGCGCGCTGCCCTGGTTCGAGGCGGCCTTCAAGGAAGCGACGATCGTCGCGCAGGATCGGCGGTTTCAAATCATCCGCGGCATTGCGGGAAGTGTGGTTCGCGCTAACCGTCGAGGCGCACGCTGATGCCAGCCGCCGCCATGTGCTGCTTGGCCTGACCGATCGTATATGTGCCGAAGTGGAAGATCGACGCGGCGAGCACGGCGCTCGCGTGCCCGTCCTTCACGCCATCGACAAAATGATCGAGATTGCCGACGCCGCCCGAGGCGATCACCGGCACGGTCACGGCATCGGCAATCGCGCGCGTGAGCGGAATATCGAAGCCTGCTTTTGTGCCGTCGCGGTCCATCGATGTAAGCAGGATCTCACCCGCGCCGAGCGCCACGACTTCACGGGCATACTCGACGGCATCGATGCCGGTCGGCTTACGACCGCCGTGCGTGAAGATTTCCCAGCGATCGGTCTCGCCCGCGCCCGACACTTTCTTCGCGTCGATGGCGACCACGATGCATTGCGCACCGAATTTGTCGGCACCCTCGCCGACGAAGGCACGCCGGTTCACCGCTGCCGTATTGATCGAGACCTTGTCCGCGCCCGCCGTGAGTAGGCGGCGGATGTCATCGACCGTGCGCACGCCACCACCGACCGTGAGCGGCATGAAGCAGCGTTCGGCCGTACGCTCGACGATGTCGAAGATGGTCTCGCGATTGTCGGAGCTCGCGGTGATGTCGAGAAAGCAGAGCTCGTCCGCGCCCGCCACGTCATAGGCGGCAGCGGCTTCGACAGGATCGCCGGCGTCGATGAGATCGACGAAGTTCACGCCTTTGACGACGCGGCCGTCCTTGACGTCGAGGCAGGGGATGATGCGGGTCTTGAGCATGGTGACAACGCTGAAACCTGAGTGGACTGGCTCTTAATCCCCCTCCCCCTTGTGGGGAGGGGTTAGGGGTGGGGGGAATCCCTACCGCTGGCGGTCTGCAATCCCCCCTCCTAACCTCCCCCACAAGGGGGGAGGATCAAGGGGTACGCTGGGCGATCCTAATGCAGCTTATCAGATGGAGGGCCACCTTCGCGATCGCCGCGCGTCACCTCAGCCTCATCACCATCCTCGTCGGCATCGCTGTCGCCGCCCGGTACGACATACGTCTCCGACATCCAGCGCGCCAGATCGATATCGGCGCAGCGCTTGGAGCAGAAGGGCCGAAAGGCGGGGTCGATCGGCGCACCGCAGATCGGACATCGGCCACCTTTAGGTTTGTTCTCGCTCATTCGATCTCGCGTTCGCCGGCTTTCAGCCAGTTGAAATGCAGCGGGAAGCCCTCGCTCGTCAGGAGGCCCGTGACCTCCGTCAGCGGCAGGCCGACGACGTTCGTGTAGGAGCCGACGATCTTCTGCACGAAGCAGCCGGCAAGACCCTGGATCGCGTAACCGCCGGCCTTGCCGCGCCACTCGCGCGAGGCGATGTAGCTCTGGATATCCTCGGTCGAAAGCCGACGGAAGCGCACGCGCGTATCGACAACCTTGAGCCGCACGCGGTCATCGGGCGTGATGAGGCAGAGACCGGTGAGCACACGATGCGCGCGCCCCGAGAGGAGCTTCAAGCAGGCCAGTGCCTCTTCGATATCCTTGGGCTTGACCAGAATGCGCCGCCCGACCGCGACGACCGTATCCGCCGCCAGGATGTGCGCGTCGGCGAGGTCGGCATCGTTACCGATGAGATCGCGTGCGGCTTCGGCCTTGGCGCGGGAGAGGCGCGTCACCAGCGTGCGCGGCATCTCACCTTTGCGCGGCGTCTCGTCGATCGAGGCCGGGCGGAGCGCATCGGGCTCGATGCCCACTTGCGAGAGCAGCATGAGGCGTCGGGGGCTCGCGCTCGCCAGCACGAGGCGCGGCTTCACCGCCGCCCGCTGGCCCTGCGGCTTGCTGCGGGCGCGTTGGCGCCGCAGTGTCTCGCGCTGTGGGGCGAGTGTGCTGCCGAGCAGAGAGAACAGCCCTGATTTCGTTGTCGCCATGGTTCGCAGAATCCGCGTTGCCGGACACCATGGCCATGGTAGGCCGTTGAAATCAAGGAGGTGTGGTGCGCCTTGGACGCGAATGCTTCCTGCGCCTTCCCCTCGTTTTTGGAACCGTTGCGCAATTCGGCCGATGATTCGCCGATATTACGGGGGATGACGATGGAGCGGACGGGGCAGCAGTGCGCTATATCGGGCTCGCCAAAGCGGCTGCAGGTGATGTCGGTGGCGCTGGCGTTCGACCTGCGACGCTGGGTCACCCTCACCCCCGCCTGAGTGCGGTTTCCGTCCCGGAGCGACGAAGCACGGCCCTCAACTATGCCGACTGCTTTTTGAGGATGAGGGTCAGGCCCAACAGCGCACCATCGATGAACTGAATCTCGACGACCTGGAGCGCATCCTTGATGATGACGTCCATGTTGGCGCTAATATTTTCGCCTCTGATGCGGACCTTCAGTCCTTGTGGTGTGGTGGCGCCCGCGAGACGGCCGGTCCATCCTCGTGTCGTCTCTTCCCAGCCCCCGGATATGTTTTCGCCGTCCAGCTCGGCTGCAACTTTGACCTCGATGCTCCCACCTGCAGAGGCGCATCGGATCGATTGCTTGAGTGCCGTGCCTTGTTGCTCCGAACGGTAGGTCGCGCGGCATTTGACCATTTCGGTCTCTCCGCTGCGCGTTCCGAGCCGGCCGTCGCCGACCCAGAGGCCAGCGAATTTGTCGAACGACGCCGGCGCCTGCGCAGAGGCTTCCAGCGATGCGCCAGACAAGACGGCTACCATCATGCAGGCTGCGAGGCGAAAGCGGCGGATCATGGCGACTACCCGTATCGGCACCCCGAGTGGTACCTCAGGCGACGCTGCCCCTCATGTCGCCGATTCGTCAACCCGACGAGATCTGCGCCTCACTCCAAGTCCATAAAAGACGGGGGTTCGGGGGTGTCCCCCGATTGGGGCGTGGGGCGAAAGCCCCGCTCGTGCCCGAGGCACGATTACACCTCCGCCTTGCCCGCAATCTTGATCGCGAAGGCGTAGTCGAGCGCGACTTCCTTCAACGCCTCGAAGCGCCCTGACGCGCCGCCGTGCCCCGCTTCCATGTTCGTCTTGAGCAGCACTAGATTGCTCGACGTGTTGCGCTCGCGGAGCCGCGCGATCCACTTCGCAGGTTCCCAGTACGTGACACGCGGATCGGTGAGGCCGCCGTACGCGAAGATGTGCGGATAGGCTTTGCGCTCGACATTGTCATACGGACTGTAGCTACGGATGAGCGTGAAGGCTTCGGCCGAGCGAATGGGATCGCCCCACTCCGGCCACTCGGGCGGCGTGAGCGGCAGCGTCTCGTCGAGCATGGTGTTGAGCACATCGACGAAGGGCACATCTGCGATGATGCCGAGGAAAAGCTCCGGCGCGAGGTTCGCGACCACGCCCATGAGCATCCCGCCCGCCGAACCGCCGTTCGCGACGATGCGTCCGCGCTTCGTCCAGCCGATCTTGACGAGATGCTCGCCGGCGGCGACGAAGTCCGTGAAGGTATTCATCTTGGTTTGGGCTTTGCCGCCCGTGTACCAGCGATAGCCCTTGTCTTTGCCGCCGCGCACGTGCGCGATGGCAAAGATGAAGCCGCGATCGACGAGCGAGAGGCGTGTCGTCGAGAAGCTCGCCGGAATGGCAATGCCGTAGGAGCCATAACCGTAGAGAAAGAGCGGCGCGGAGCCCTCGAGCGGCGTGCTCTTGTGATAGAGCACTGAGATCGGAACCATCTCGCCATCGGCTGTCGGGGCCTCGATGCGGCGCGTGACGTAGTCGCTGGCATTGTGCCCGCTCGGCACTTCCTGCGTCTTTCTCAGAACGCGCGCACGCGTTTCCATGTCGTAGTCGTAGACCTGCGCCGGCGTCGTCATCGAGGAGTAGGAAAAGCGCAGCGCCGTCGTGTCGTACTCGTAGCCCGATGACATGCCGAGGCTGTACGCCTCCTCGTCGAAGTCGATGGCGTGCTCGGCACCGTCGGAGAAGCGCCGAATGATGATGCGGGGCAGGCCGCCCTCACGCTCCAGGCGCACGAGATGATCCTTGAAGGTGGTGTGGTCGAGGATCAGACGGCCCGGCTTGTGCGGAAGGATCTCGCGCCAGTACGCTTCCTGCGGCGTCGCGACGGGGGTCGACACAATGCGGAAATCTTCGGCGTCAGCGGAGTTCGTGACAATGATCAGGTCGTCGCCGTGATGGTCGATCGAGTATTCGTGCCCGAAACGTCGCGGGCTCACGAGCTGCATGGGGCCCGTCGGATTGCGCGAGTCGATGAGGCGGACTTCGCTCGTCTGGTGATCGTGCGCGTCGATGAGGATGTAGCGCCCGGACTGCGTCTCGCCGACGCCGACGTAGAAGCCCTTATCGACCTCCTCGTAGACGAGCACGTCGTCCTCGACAGGCGTGCCGAGGATATGGCGGTAGACGTAGAGTGGCCGATGATTTTCATCGAGGCGGACGTAGAAAACTGTCCGGCTGTCCTCGGCCCACACGCAGCCGCCGCCCGTGTCCGGGAGGACGTCCGCGAGTTCTTTGCCCGTTGCGAGATCGCGAAACCTGATGACGTAGTACTCCGAGCCCTTGTCGTCGACGGCATAGGCGAGGAGGCCGTGGTTCGGGCTGTGCCTGCAGCCGCCGAGTTGCCAGTAAGGCTTGCCTTGGGCTTCGAGGTTACCGTCGAGCAGGACGACCTCGCTGTCGTCGGCGCCGCCCCGCGGGCGCCGGGTGAAGCGCGGATACTGCGCGCCGGTCAGATAGCGCGTGCCGTATTCCCACGGGCCGTCCGGCGCCGGGACCGAGCTGTCGTCCTCCTTGATGCGCCCCTTCATCTCCGCAAAGAGCTTTTCGCGCAGCGCCTTCGTATCGGCGAGCGTGTGCTCGGTGTAGGCGTTCTCGGCTTCGAGGTAGGCGCGGATCTCGGCGTCCAGCACGCTCGGATCGCGCATGACCTCCTGCCAGTTCTCCGCGCGCAGCCAGGCGAAATCATCGACGATCTCGACACCATGGTGGACCGCCTTCACGGGTTTCTGGCGCGCGGAGGGGGGAGCCATTGCAAGGGCCTGAGCAATGGCGGGATCGGCTGGCATGTGGAATTACTCCTGGCGCAGGGCGCCTTACGAAGGGGAAAGCCGCCGCGCCGGAGATGAAGCCGGCGCGGCGGCAGGTTCATGCCGTCGAGGCGCGACAGGTCGCGCGTCTCTTACTTCGGCTCGTGCTTCAAGGCCGCGCCGTTGATGCAGTAGCGCAGGCCCGTCGGCTGGGGGCCGTCCTCGAAGACGTGGCCCAGATGCGCATCACAGCGCGAGCAGCGTACCTCGACGCGGCGCATGAACAGCGAGCGATCCTCATGCTCGGAGACGGCCTCGTTGCCGATGGGCTTGTAGAAGCTCGGCCAGCCGGAGCCTGAATCATACTTCGTCTCCGAGGCGAACAGCGGCTCGCCGCAGGCCACGCACTTGTAGATCCCGGCTGCCTTGAGCGCATTGTAGGGGTGGGTAAAAGCGCGCTCCGTCCCGTGCTGGCGCGTGATGTGGTACTGCTCCGGCGAGAGTTCGGCACGCCAATCTGCGTCCGTCTTCTCCACCTTGTCCGCGCGCGCCTTCGTATCGGTCATGACCCGGTCCTTTGCTGACAGTGGTTCACTGATGATGGCTGCGGAGAATGGCGCGCCGCGACGGCGCGCCCGCCCGCAATCGTGCTCATGATCGAGATGATGAATAGTCTGGACCAATTCAAGGGACGGCGCCAGCCCTGGACCTCAAACCTGCGTGTGGCGCCCGCATCGGCGGGGGCCGGTGCGCCGCGCACTGAGTAGGTCAAGCAAGAACGCGGCCCAAAAGCTTGGAAGCTGGTGAAAAACGCAGCATAGTCAGATCGCGATATTGGCGAAAAGCCTGCTTTTACTATATTGTGCGCTGCAATTGCCATTCTGGACGAAGTGGAGTATTGCCGATCTCTGATCATGGACTTTGATCAGCAGGGCTATTTCAAACGCGACGTCATGGGATGCCGGTCGAGCGCGACCACCCGCAAGATTTCGCGGCACAAATGGGAGACGACACCCCGATGGACAACAATGGCGGAAATCAACTGGTGGACCTTACCGCCCAGATCGTCTCTGCTTACGTGGCGAACAACACCGTTGTTGCTTCGGATCTTCCGGCGCTTATCCGTGACGTGCATGATGCGCTCAATCGCGCATCGACCAACGAGCCGGTCATCGACAGCGAGGAGCTGAAGCCTGCCATTCCGGTCAAGCGCTCCGTGACGCCCGACTACATCATCTGTCTGGAGGACGGAAAGCGCTTCAAGTCGCTCAAGCGCCACCTGCGGACGCATTACAAGCTTTCGCCCGAGGAGTATCGTGCGAAGTGGAAGCTGCCGAACGACTATCCCATGGTCGCCCCGAATTATGCCGCGGCGCGTTCGCAGCTCGCCAAGAAGATGGGTCTCGGCACCCGTAGGGACTGACGCTCCTAGTAAAGAGGTCATATGCGCCAGGGGGACTGCGCATCGATGACGATCCGGCGCCGGAGGCCCAGCTTGTACAAGCGGGCGGCGCAGCAATGATCCGGCTTGCTCGCTCGCTCGACCACGCCCGCCCGCACTACGACGTGATCGTCGTCGGCTCAGGCTACGGCGGTGGCGTTTCGGCCATGCGGCTGGCGCGCGCCGGCAAGCGCGTGGCCGTCATCGAACGCGGCCGCGAAGTTCAGACCGGCGAATTCCCGAACCGCTTTCCCGACATGCGCCATGAGATGCGCGTCACCGGCGCCCGCATGGCCATGGGCTCGGAATCTGGTCTTTATGACGTCCGCTTTGGCGAGGACATGCACGTGCTCGTCGGGCGCGGGCTCGGCGGCGGCTCGCTGGTCAACGCGGGGGTGGCACTGAGGCCTGACGCACGCGTCTTCGCCGATCCCGTCTGGCCGGGTCAGCTGCGCCAGGACGGACTTCTCGATGCGGGATACGCGCGCGCCCGCCGCTGGTTGAGGCCGGCACGCGATCCCGAAGCCACGACGCTCACGAAGTACAAGGCGCTTGAAGCTGCGGGCGCGGCGCTCGGCACCTCGCCCATCGCGCCGGAGGTGGTTGTCGGTTTCGCCGACACGGTCAATCCTGCCGGCATCGCGCAGGCGGCTTGCACGCGCTGCGGCGACTGCTGCGCCGGCTGCAATGTCGGCGCCAAGAATACTGTGGCCCTGACCTACCTGCCCGAGGCCGTGCGGCATGGCGCCGAGCTTTTCACGCACGGCCGCGTGGCATATGTCCTTCCTTCGCCCGAGGGTGGATGGAGCGTCCATATCCAGCGCGTGGATACGCCCGGTGCGGGGCACGGCCAGCAGCTCGATCTCACGGCGGATATGGTCATTCTCGCCGCCGGCACGCTCGGCTCGACGGAGATCCTGCTGCGCTCGCGCGCCAAGGGCCTCGCACTCTCCGATCGCCTGGGCGCGCGCTTCTCGGCGAACGGCGACATCATCGCCTTCGGTTATGGCGCCAAGGTTCCCGTCAATGCCGTGGGCGTCGGCCATCCAGCGAAGATCGAAGGGATGAATGTCGGCGCCGCCGTCTCGGGGCAGCTCGAAATCGTCGACGCTGACGATCTGTCAAAATCCGTCACCATTCAGGAGGGCGTGCTGCCTTCAGCGTTCGCGCCGATCCTACCTGTGATGTTCGTGCCCAACGGACGCCTGCTCGGCGCGCTGCAGAGCCTCGTCAGCGGCGTTTACAAGGGCCCCTTCGCAAGCCTCCAGACTTTCTTTGCCGTCTCGCATGACAGCTCCGGTGGTTGCTTCAGCCTCGACGGTGATCGCCTTGCCCTCTCCTGGCCCAATGCGAAGGACGAGGATGTCTATCGACGGCTCGACGCGACGCTCGCAGCGCTCGTCGGTAAGGTCGGCGGTAGCTACGTGAAAAATCCGCTTGCCGGCAGCGTCATGGGCAATCAGCCCGCGACCGCGCATCCGCTCGGCGGCTGCTCCATGGGAGCCGATCGCACGTCGGGCGTCGTCGATCATGCCGGGCGCGTGTTCGATGGCGGCGTCGGCAAGGATGCGAGCGCCGTCTACGCGGGCCTGCATGTCATCGATGGCGCAATCATCCCGCGCTCGCTCGGCGTGAACCCGCTGCTGACGATCACGGCGCTGGCCGAGCGCGCCATGCTCCACATTGCGCGCGAGCATGGCTTGGCGTGCGCCGACTAGGTCGCGCCTTCGGCGCGAGCGAGACTAGTCTCGCGCTCTATCGGGAGGGACACCCTCCCGAACCCACCCGCTTCTGAATTGGTAACAAGCAACGAGTGGAGTAGATCCTTCTCCCCGCAGACTGGGGGGGATTGCGGAGCGCTTGCTGCTCGCTCCAAGTTCATAAAAAAACGGGGGTTCGGGGGTGTCCCCCGATTGGGGCGTGGGGTCATGCCGGAGGCATGCCAGAGGCATGCGGCTCCGCTCGCGCCGAAGGCGCGATTTATTCGCCGCCGACGAGGTTCTCCTCGCGCACGTCGAAACGCTTGCGGGCGTGCGTCTCGCTCTCCGCATTGCGGCTGCGCGTAAAGAAATTCCCGAGCACGAGCACGTCCATCTCCGTGCGGAGGTAGCATGACACGGCCTCCCGCGCGGTCGCCACGATCGGTTCCTGGCGGTTGAAACTCGTGTTGATGAGCACGGGGACGCCGGTCTCGCGCATGAAGGCTTCGATCACGGCGTAGTAGCGCGGATTGGCGCTGCGCTCGACGGTTTGCAGGCGCGCCGTGCCATCGACGTGGACGACCGCAGGAATGACGTCCCGCTTTTCGGGCCTGACGCGCGGCGCCATGGTCATGAACGGATCGGCTTGGTCGATCTCGAAGTAGTCGCGCGCGTGCTCCGCGAGTACGACCGGCGCGAAGGGGCGGAAGCTCTCGCGATACTTGATGCGCGCGTTGATGCGATCCTTGGTGGCAAGCCGCCGCGGATCGGCGAGGATGGATCGATTGCCGAGCGCGCGCGGCCCCATTTCGAAACGGCCCTGGAACCAGCCGACGATGTGCCCGTCGGCAAGATCGCGCGCGACGCGGGCGAAGAGCGTCTCGTCATCGAGCCGCTCGGCGGCAAGTCCCGCACTGTCGAGGGCTTTCCGGATGGCCTCCTCGCTCTCTTGGAGCCCGTAGAAGGGATGCGTCAACGTCATGGTGCGCGGGCGGCCGCACTTCTGGTGGTGGTACCAGAGCGCAGCCCCGAGCGGCCCGCCCGTATCGGACGCGCAAGGCGGCACCCACACGTGCTCGTATGGCGTTTCCTCCAGCACGCGCGCATTCGCAACGCAATTGAGCGCAACGCCGCCGGAGATCACTAGGTGGCGCGAGGGATGTTGCTCATAGAGGCCGCGCGCGACGTGCAGAACGACTTCCTCGATACGCACTTGGAGCGCGCGGGCGAGCGCCTTGTGATGATCGGTGACCGGCTCGTCATGATGACGCCGAGGGCCGAACGTCTCGAAGAATTTGGCGCTGAAGGGGCGCAGGAAGGCGTACCTGTCGAACATGAAGTAGCTCATGTCGACGGCATAGCGTCCGTCCTCGGTAAGGTGGATCGTGTCGCGGAACTTGCTCACATAGCGGTCGTCGCCATGGGCCGCGAGCGCCATGACCGTTCCTTCCTCGAAATCGCGGAAACCGAGATGGCCGGTGACGAACGTGTAGATCATGCCGAGCGAATTGAAGACGTCGCTCTGCCAGAGGCGCCGGAGCTGGTTGTCGGAGCCGACGTACGTCGAAGTCGCGGCATCGTCGCCGTAGCCGTCCATGACCAGAATATTGGCTTCCTCGAAAGGGGATACGAAGAAGATCGCGGCGTGCGCATTGTGGTGCCGGACGCCGAAGAGCGGCGGAAGCTTCTGCAATCCGAGTGTGTGCGAAAGCTTATACTTGAGCCACTGGTTCAGGATGACGATGCTAGATCGCTGGGCCGTGTTGGCGCCGGGCCTGAGCAGATTGAGCGCCGATGGCAGATTGCGCAGTATTGCCTTGCGAAACGTACGGCGCAGCACGCCCGCATTCCACGGCGTGACGATGACATCGATTTCGTCAGGTTTGAGCCAGCCGCCTTCCATGGCAGCGGCGAGCGAAGCTGCAGGGAACATCTGCGTGTGCTTCAGCCTGCTGAGCCGCTCCTCCTCCAGCACGAGGACAGGCTTCCCGTCCTCGACGAGCGCGATGCCGCTGTCGTGTGTCTCGCTGGCGATACCTAGGATGCGCATGGCCGGTGGTGGTCGTCGCTTGCCTCGGCACGATACCTGGGTGGCGCTCGATCGCTGATCATCCTGCTCATGGGCTCACCCCCTGCTGGCCTGGCTCCCCGGTCGCCGCTGCGCACTTTCCGCATAGGCCAAGGCCGGATGCTGAAATACCAGACAGGCCAGCCCCCAGGCCATAGTATTTCCAGTGGCGCGGGCCATATGCTAGGCGCGGCTGAACAGATGGGATGGATGGTGGTGTTCAAGTGCCTCATCCCATTCGCGAATTGGGGAGTGTGACGAGATGAGACTGGGCGGACTGACGATGGTCCTCGCGGCGATGGCGGCCTTGGCTGGCCCCGCGACGGCGCAGAGCCCGATCAAAGTCGGCGAAATCAACAGCTACAAAGTGATTCCTGCGTTCCTGGAGCCCTATCGCAAGGGGTGGGAGCTGGCGGCCGAGGAAATCAACAAGAGCGGCGGCATCAATGGCCGGCCGCTGGAAGTCATCTCGCGTGACGACAACGGTGCGCCGGGCGATGCCGTACGCGCTGCCGAGGAACTCGTCAGCCGCGAGGGCGTCGTC
>JAEYPL010000137.1 GCA_023410905.1 Pseudomonadota bacterium | reverse complement strand
CGGAGATCGGCGACGTAGCGGCCGCGGCCCGTTGCCAGGCGCTCGTCCTCGATCCGGCCCGTGTACGCAATCGTCTCGGTCATCAGTCGTCTCCATAAAGTCCGGCAGGTCCGGACATAACCATAGTGACCGAGCGCCGATCGGCAAGCGTTTCGCCGTCAGATTCGCCCTTCGGCAACAGCATGGCAGGCGACCGCATGGGCGGCCGAGGTGGTTGCGGCCAGCTCCGGCACCTCCCGGCGGCAGCGGTCCATCACATTCGGGCAGCGCGGATTGAAGGCACAGCCCGGCGGCGGGCTGATCGGGTTCGGGATTTCTCCCTCGACCATCTTGCGCGGGCGGCCGGTCATAGCGAGGTCCGGCACGGCATCGAGGAGCATTTTCGCGTAAGGGTGGCGCGGCGTGCTGAAAAGCTCCTGCTTCGGAGAGATTTCGACGACGCGGCCGAGATACATGACGCCGATGCGCGCCGCCATATGCCTAACGACAGCGAGATTGTGGCTGATGAAAAGGTACGTGAGCCCGAGGCGGTCCTGCAACTCGCGCATGAGATTTAGGATCTGCGCTTGCACGGAGACGTCGAGCGCGCTCGTCGGCTCGTCGGCAACGAGGAATTCCGGTTTGGATGAAAGCGCACGGGCAATGCAGATGCGTTGGCGCTGACCGCCCGAGAACTCGTGCGGATATTTGGCGGCGTCCGCAGGATCGAGCCCGACGAGGCGAAGCAGCTCGCCGACTTGATGTTCGATCTCGGCGCGGTCCTTGGCGAGGCCGAAGGCGCGGATCGGATCGGCGATGATGCTGCCGACGCGCCAGCGCGGATTGAGGCTCGCGTACGGATCCTGGAAGATCATCTGGATGCGTCTTCGGAGCGCCTGACGCTTCTCGGCATCCGCGAGCGACCACATGTCGACGCCGTCGATGGTGACGCTGCCCTCGGTCGGCGGCAGCAAACCGACGACCATTTTGGCGACAGTGGATTTGCCGGATCCGGACTCACCGACGAGCGCGACCGTCTCGCGCTTGCCGATGCTGAATGAGACGTCCGTGACGGCGCGGAGGAACTTGCGTTCTTCGCGCTCGATCGTGCGATTGAGCCACGGCTTCGAAACATCGAAGACTCGCGAGAGGTTTTTGACTTCGACAAACGAGGGCGCATTCATTGCGGCGCCTCCGCGCCTTCGCGGGCGACGAGCCAGCAGGCGGCGAGTGAGTGGTCTACGGCCATGAGCTCGGGCCGTTCGGCGCGGCAGCGATCGAAGGCGTGTGGACAGCGCGGGTTGAAAGCGCAGCCTTTGGGAATCGCCGTCAGGCGCGGCATGGAGCCGGGGATCTGCGTGAGGCGGTCGCCCGTTCCCTCGATTGAGGGGATCGAGCCCATGAGGCCGCGCGTATAGGGATGATGCGCGGATTGGATGACTTCGCGCACGGGGCCGATCTCGGCAATGCGACCGGCATACATCACGGCGACGCGGTTCGCGGTCTCGGCGATCACGCCCATGTCGTGCGTGATGAGCATGACGGCCGTCCCGCGCTCGCGACAGAGACGCTTCAGGAGCTGGATGATCTGCGCCTGGATGGAAACATCGAGCGCGGTTGTCGGCTCGTCGGCAATGATGAGTTCAGGCTCTGCGCACAAGGCCAATGCGAGCACCACGCGCTGACGCATACCGCCCGAGAATTCATGCGGATAGGAATCGATGCGCCGCTCCGCGCCCTGAATGCCGACCTCGGTCAGCAGCTCGATGGCACGAGCGCGCGCCTCGCGCTCATTCATGGGCAGATGCGTGCGAATGGTCTCGATGATCTGCTCACCGACGCGATAGAGCGGATTGAGGCTCGTCAGCGGGTCTTGGAAAACCATGCCGATGCGCTTGCCGCGGATCGGGCGCATGGCCTCGCGCGAGAGATTGTCGATGCGCTGGCCATTGAGGCGGATCTCGCCACCGGCAACGCGTCCCGGCGGCTCGAGAAGCCCGAGGATGGCCGTGCCCGTCAGCGATTTTCCCGCGCCCGATTCGCCGACGATGCCGAGGACCTCGCCCGGCGCGATGTCGAACGAAACGTCATCGACGGCAACGAGCGTGCCGCGTCGCGTCGGGAATTCGACGCGGAGATTGCGAACGGAGAGCGTTGGTGTTTCCGGCATCAGCGCAGCTTCGGATTGAGGGCGTCGCGCAACCAGTCGCCGAGCAAATTCACGGCGAGCACCAGCACAGCAAGCGTGATGCCGGGAAAGGCGACCATCCACCAGGAGCCGGAGAACAGGTACTTGTTGCCGATCTGGATCATCGTGCCGAGTGAGGGCTCCGTCGGCGGCAGGCCAACGCCGAGGAAGGAAAGCGTCGCTTCGGTGATGATGGCGAGAGCGAGGTTGATCGTGCCGATCACAAGCACCGGCGAGAGCACATTCGGCAGCACGTGCTTGAACATGATGGCCGTGCGGCTCATGCCGATGAGGCGCGCGGCCTGCACGTATTCCTTGTTCTTCTCGACGAGCGTCATGCCACGCACGGTGCGCGCGTACTGCACCCAGAAGGAAAGGCCGATCGACAACACGAGTATCCAGAACTCCGCGCCGCCGAGCCGTCCACGAAAGAGTGTCTGCGCGATGCCGTTGATGAGCAGTGCGACGAGGATCGCCGGGAAGGTGAGCTTCACGTCGGCAATGCGCATGATGATCGTATCGACGATGCCGCCGAAGTAGCCCGCGACGAGGCCGAGACTGACGCCGATGCCGATGGCCAGGAACACCGCGAGCACACTGATCGCGATCGAGCTGCGCGTGCCGTAGAGAATGGTCGAGAGTATGTCGCGGCCCTGGTCGTCCGTGCCGAGCAGGAAGCGGGGATCGCCGCCTTGCACCCAGGCGGGCGGCAGGTCCGAGTCCATCAGGTTCAACGCGCGCAGATCATAGGGGTCGTGTGGCGCGATGATGGGGGCGAGAAGCGCCGCGCCGACCATGAGTATGGTGATGGCGGCCGCAACCACGACAAGGCGCGAGGAACGGAAGCTCCACCAAAGATCGCTGTCGAAGAAGCGGGTGACAAGGCTTCGTGGCGCGGCACGAGCGGCGCGCGTCTCAACGGCCGGCAGCCCTTGCTCCTCGGTGCTCATGCTTCCCGTCCGTAGATGCGCACGCGCGGGTCGATCCACACATAGAGAAGATCGACGATGAGATTGATCAGCACGAACAGGAAGGCGACGAGCAGCAGGTAGGCGGACATGACCGGAATATCGGCGTTCTGCACCGCCTGGATGAACATGAGGCCCATGCCCGGCCACTGGAAGACAGTCTCGGTGATGATGGCGAAGGCGATGATGGCGCCGAGCTGCAGCCCGATGATGGTGATGACCGGGATCAGCGTGTTCTTGAGTGCGTGGCCGAAGTTCACGGCGCGATCGGAGAGGCCGCGGGCGCGTGCGAACTTGATGTAGTCGGTGCGCAGAACCTCGAGCATCTGCGAGCGCACGAGCCGCGTCACGAGGGTCATCTGGAAGAGCCCGAGCGTGATGGCCGGAAGTATGAGCGCCTTGAGCCCGGAAGCCGTGAGGAAACCGGTTGTCCAGCCGCCGATCCTGATGACTTCGCCGCGCCCGAATGACGGAAGCATGCCGAGCTGAACGGCAAAGACATAGATGAGCAGGATGCCGATCAGGAACGTGGGTAGCGAGATCCCGATGAGGGATACGGATAAGAAGAGTTTCGAGAGCCAACTATCTCGGTGAATGCCCGTGTAGACGCCCATGGGAATGCCGAGCAGCACGGCGAAGAGCGCTGCCGTCAGCGCGAGTTCGAAGGTGGCCGGAAAACGCTCGGCGATCAGCGAGGTCACGGGTCGCTTGACCTGATACGAAATGCCGAAGTCGTAGCGGGCTGCATTCCAGATAAAGCGGCCGAACTGCACGACGACGGGATCGTTGAGGCCCAGGCGCTCGCGCAGCTCCTCGCGTTCGGCGAGCGTCGTATCCTGCCCGACCATCTGATTGACGGGATCGCCAACGAAGCGAAAGAGCGCGAACGCCATCAATGCCACCGTCAACATGACGATGGCGGCTTCCAGGAGGCGGCGGATCGTGAATGCAAGCATCTGGTGTTCGTTCACTGCTCGTGAAGGTGCTCAGCCCAACAAAGCAACCTTGTCCCTCCCCCTGGGGGTGGAGCTTAGGAGGGGGGATCGCAGACCGTGGGGG
>JAEYPL010000259.1 GCA_023410905.1 Pseudomonadota bacterium | reverse complement strand
TCATAGCGCTGATCGTACCACGAACCCAGATCGCCGCGTAGACATGTATGATCCAGATCGCGATCGTGAGCACGGCGGCGCCGGCATGGATCACGGCGGCCATGCGCCGCTGGTCGATCGTGGCCTTGAAGCCGAGAAGCTGCTCCATATAGGCAAGGCCTGCCGGCCATAGGCCGATGCCGGTCACGAACATGACCAGCACCAGGAAGGCCTGCGACCAGAAGACGAACTTCTGACCCGCGTTGTACTTACCAACCTCGGGTAGATGCTCCTCCCGGCCCGCAAGCACGTCCTTGATCCGCCGCAGCCATACCCAGTCCGTCCGCTCCGGCAAGTTCGCCGCAAAGAAGCGGAAGAACAGGCCGAAGAAGCCGATCATGAGCACCACCCCGAGCCACGGATGGACCCAGCGCGCCGTCGGCCCGCCGCCAAAAAGGCCGGTCATCCAATAGAGGCTCGGGTGGAACAGCGCGAGACCACTGATCATCAACAGCACGAAGCTGATCGCGACGATCCAGTGGTTGATACGCGCGCTGCCGGAGTAGCGAGACACCTCCAGGTGCGCCTCGCCGTCCTTATGCCCGGTCATGTGCCACCTCCCCGCAGCTTCTCGGCGTTCTCCTCATCCTCTTCCGTGACGCGGTTGGCGCCCGCAAGCAGATGGTGGACAACGCCAAAGGCTGCCGTGATGCCGAGAAGCGCGAGCCCCGCATACTTGCCGGCGCCCTTCCACACTTCGACCAGCGGACTGATCCGCGGGTTCTGCGGCAAGCCCGCATAGAGCGGTGCCTTGTCCAGGTGGTGTAGCACGTACATGACGTGCGTGCCCTGGACGCCCGGCGGATCATAGAGGCCCGCCTTCGACCAGCCGCGGTCCTTGAGGTCCGCGACGCGCTCGGCGGCGAGCTTCTTCATGTCGTCCTTGGTGCCGAAGGTGATGGCCTTCGTCGGGCAGGCTTTGGCGCAAGCAGGGCCCTGACCGACGGCAACGCGGTCCGAGCAGAGCGTGCACTTGTAGGCCTTGTTGTCCGCGGTCGAGATGCGGGGAATGTTGAAGGGGCAGCCCTTCACGCAGTACCCGCAGCCGATGCAGTTGGCGGAGATGAAGTCGACGATGCCGTTGGTGTACTGCACGATCGCGCCGGGTGCCGGGCAGGCCTTGAGGCAGCCCGGATCCTGGCAGTGCATACAGCCGTCCTTGCGGATCAGCCACTCGAACTGATCGCGCTCGGCGTTCTCGTGTTCGGCGAAGCGCATCAGCGTCCACGTATTCGGGGAGAGATCGTGGGGGTTGTCGTAGACACCCACGTTCTCCTCGATGTCCTGGCGCAGATCGTTCCACTCCATGCAGGCGACCTGGCAAGCCTTGCAGCCGATGCACTTCGAGACATCGATCATCTTGGCGACCGGCGTCTCAGCCTTCGCCGCCGGCAGGGCGCCGGTGGTGGCGGAGCGCTTAGCGAGGCCGAATGACGGTTGAAGAACAGACATGTCAGCCCTCCCTCCGCTTACGGCCGGGCCGCTAAGCGGCTCGATGTTGACGAGAAACGCCTTGTACTCCGGCGTGTTCGTGTTGGCGTCACCGACGTAGGGTGTCAGCGAATTCACACCTATCGCGGTCTTGGTCTCGCCGATAAAGCCGTAGTGGATCGGCATGCCGACGTGATGGATCTTCTTGCCATCGACCATCAGCGATGAGATCCGCTTCGATATGACCGCCTTGCCTTTCACGGCTCCGCGGTTCGACGACACCCGCACCCACTGCCCGTTCGAGATATTCTTCTCCTTTGCAAGCTCGGGAGAAATCTCGACGAAGAACTCGGGCTGCACGATCGCGTTGAGCTTGTTGGTCTTGGTCCACCAGTGGAAGTGCTCGGTGAGGCGATAGGTCGTCGCCACATACGGGAACTTCTTGGCGTCGCCGAACTCCTCGCGATCCTTTTGGAAGACACGAGCAGCAGGATTGCTCGACATCTTCGGGTGAAGCGCGTTGGCGACGGGGCTCTCGAACGGCTCGTAGTGCTCAGGGAACGGGCCTTCCGCCATGAGCTTCCGGGCGAAGAGACGCGCAACGCCCTCGGCATTCATGATGAAGGGGCCGGCGTTCCTTTCCGGAGCCAGCGTTGGACCGTAGTCCGGCACGTCAGCACCGCCCCACGTCTTGCCGTTCCATGTGATGTACGACTTCCGCTCGCTCCACGCCTTACCGGACGGATCCGCTGAAGCGCGATTGTAGAGAATGCGACGGTTGGCCGGCCACGCGAACCCCCAGTTTCCGTAGACGTACCTGCCCGACGGATCGGAGTTGTCACGGCGCGCCGTCATGTTGCCGCGTTCGGTATACGCGCCGGTGTAGATCCAGCACGCAGACGAGGTGGTACCGTCATCACGCAGATGACCGAAAGTCGCGATCTGCTGACCCGCCTTGTAGAGAGTCTTGGTCGCGTCCGCCGGATCCGGGATATCGACAACCGCCTTGCCGTTGAGCTCGCGGAGGAGTTCATCGGCCGTCGGCAGCTTCGGATTGGCGTAGTTCCAATCCAGCTTCAACACGGGCTCGGCGGCAGTGCCACCCTGCTTCTCGTACATCTCGCGAATGCGGAGATAGAGCTCCGACATGATCGCGATATCGGTCCGCGTCTGTCCCGGACCGTCCGCCGCCTTCCAGCGCCAGTTGAGCGTGCGCGAGGAGTTGGTGAACGTACCGTCGTCCTCGGCGAACGTCGTCGCCGGGAGCATGAAGACCTCGGTCTGGATCTTCGACGGATCGACCGGATTGGCCTCTCCGTGGTTCTCCCAGAATTTCGCCGTGTCCGTCATGAGCGGATCGATGGCGACGAGGAACTTCAGCTTCGACAGGCCTTCCGTCATCTTCGCCTTGTTCGGGACGGAGAGGAGTGGATTGAAGCCCTGG
This sequence comes from Pseudomonadota bacterium, assembly GCA_023410905.1. GTDB lineage: Bacteria > Pseudomonadota > Alphaproteobacteria > Rhizobiales > Hyphomicrobiaceae. Next base: position 20,559 of record JAEYPL010000259.1, on the reverse strand, counting down.
CAAACGAAGCCGTTCACCTTGCCCTGGTACACGAGATCGAAGATCTGCAGCGTGTCGTAGACCTTGTCGATCTTCGGCAGCCAAGCGTAACCGTACTCGTTCTGCTCCTGGGCATTCACGCCGTACATGGACTTCAGCAGGCTGACATAGAACTTCTTGTAGTTCTGCCAGAAGCTGACCGAGTTCTGCTGCAGCGGCCTGAAATTCCGCGCCGCAATATGCGCCGCAAAAGTCGGCTCGCTGTCACGCGGAATTCCGAGATATCCGGGCGTCAGATGTGCGAGCACGCCGAGGTCCGTCAGGCCCTGCACGTTCGAGTGACCGCGCAGCGCGTTGACGCCACCGCCCGGGATGCCCTGATTGCCTAGCAAAAGCTGGATCATGGCGGCCGTGCGGATGTTCTGCGAGCCATGGCTGTGCTGTGTCCAGCCCAGCGCATACATGATCGTCATCGACTTCTCGCCATTGGCGGTCGATGAAACCATGTCGCAGACCTTCAGGAACTTCTCCTTCGGCGATCCGCAGATGCGCTCCACCATCTCCGGCGTGTAGCGAGAGACGTGCTTTTTCAAAAGCTGGTAGACCGAGCGCGGATGCTGGAGGGTCGTATCGCGCACGACAAAACCGTCGGGCCCGATCTCGTAGTCCCAGGTGTCACGGTTGTACGTCCGGTTGTTCGCGTTGAAGCCGGAGTACACGCCCTCCTGCTCATCGAACGAGAAGCCTTCCTTTACGATGAACGAGACGTCCGTATAGTTCGCCACGTAGTCGCGATGGATCTTGTCGTTCGTGATGAGGTAGTTGATCACGCCCAGCAGATACGCGGTGTCAGTGCCGGCGCGGATCGGACAGTAGAAATCCGAAACCGAGGCCGAGCGCGTGAACCGCGGATCGACGACAATAAGACGCGCCTTGTTATGGTGCTTGGCTTCCGTGACCCATTTGAAGCCACACGGGTGCGCTTCGGCCGCGTTGCCGCCCATGATGAGCACGACATCGGCATTCTTGATGTCGGTCCAGGAGTTCGTCATCGCGCCACGCCCAAATGTCGGAGCCAGACTGGCTACCGTCGGGGCGTGTCAGATACGTGCCTGGTTGTCGACCTGAACGATGCCGAGGCTGCGGATGGTCTTCCAGGTGACCCAGCCCGCCTCGTTCGAGGTGGCACAGCCAGCGAGGAAGCCCATGGTGGGCCAGCGGTTCACCGTCACGCCGTCGCGCGTCTTCTCGACGAAGTTCGCGTCACGGTCTTCCTTCATGAGCTTCGCGATGCGTTCCATCGCGAAATCCCAGGTGACCGGCTCGAACTTGTCGCTGCCCGGCTTCCTGTACAGGGGCTCGGTCACGCGCTGCTTCGAATGGATGAAGTCGAGAACGCCGGCGCCCTTCGGGCACAGCGTGCCGCGGTTCACCGGATTGTCGACGTCGCCTTCGATGTGGAAGATATCGGCCTTTTCGCCCTTCTTCACATCACCGCGGCTGTAAAGAATCATCCCGCAGCTCACCGAGCAGTACGGGCATGTGTTGCGGGTCTCGGTCGCTTTCGAGAGCTTGAAAGCGTGCGCTGCCTGAGCTAGCGCCACCTCTGCTCCCCCGAAGCCGAAGGCTCCGATCGCCGAACCCGCAACTCCCGCGCCTGTTCCCTTGAGGAACTGACGCCGTGAGAATTGCACGTTCATTTAGATACCTCTCCGCCTTGCCTGTCGCACCGACATTGCGGAGATTGCCAGTCCCGCCTCGGCGCGCGTCGTACAAAGAAGACTAACGTCTTCGAAGTCGACCACCACCCGGGCGAGACTCCTCGAATATTAGAACTCTTACACATTGCGTTTCGCATTGTAAACGCTGGGATATTTTGCGTTGCACCAACGACTGCAGGGTGCGATCGGCCCACCTGGTTAACCTACTCATACTGATGGACAATTACTTGATTGTAAGAAGCAATCGAAAGTGTGGACCACCCACTGAAACGGCCGCCCCGCGTGCAGGCTGGCGACCGCGGGCTTACTATCCGCCCAGCATCTTGTTCAGGTCCGGCGTCGGCACAGCACTGTCGAGATAGCCGAACGTGCCCTGCGTCTGGACCTCCCGCGCGGCATCGATGAGGCCGGTCATGGCCGCCCGGTAGAGCGAGGTCGCAAGGCTGATGCGCTTGACGCCCGCCGCGGTCAGGTCCGCCACCGTGAACGAGCGCCCCTTGATCCCGACCATGAAGTTGAAGGGCCGATCGAGGCTCGCACACACCTTGCGCACAGCATCGACATCGGGCAGGCCGGCCGCAAACAGCACATCCGCCCCCGCATTCTCGAAGGCCTTGAGGCGGCGGATCGTGTCGTCGAGATCAGGATTGCCGCGGATGAAATTCTCCGCCCGCGCAGTGAGCATGAACTTGAAGGGGAGTGCCCGAGCGGCGGCCACGGCTGCCTCCACGCGCCGGACGGCAGGCTCGAATTCGTAGATACCTTTTCCCGGTCCAGCGCAGTCCTCGATCGAGCCGCCGGCAAGCCCGATGGCGCCGGCAGCGCGTATGGTTTCGGCAACTTCATCGGCGCCGTCGCCGAAGCCGTTCTCGAGGTCGGCGGCAACAGGAAGGTCGGTTGCCTCGACGATGACCTTGGCATGGGCGATCGCATCCGCACGCGTGATGCCCCCATCCGTGCGCCCGAGCACACCCGCGCACGCGCCGCTCGATGTCGCGAGGGCCTCGAAGCCGAGAGCCCCGAGTACGCGCGCCGAACCTGCGTCCCATGGATTGGGAATGACAAAAGAACCCGCACGCTCATGCAGAGCGACAAAACGCTTTGACTTCTCGTCGATAGAAAGAGGCATGTGGCCCTCCCACTACGCAGTCGGCACAATCGTCCAACAGGATCTTAGCATGACGTCGGCGCGCTCCTCAGGATCACGAGATCGGAGCTGAACGCCCACACATATTGACATTGCACTTGCTCCCGCCAAGTGGCGACGTAAGATGATGGCATTTAGATTAGTGGAGTTGAAATGCGGCGCCCACTATTCTTGATACGGGCATTATTGGCGGCTGCTTTTTTGACGGCAGCGGGCGCATCGGATGTGGCCTCGCAGCGGCGCGTCGCGCTGGTGATCGGCAACTCAGCGTACAAGCACTCAGCAACTTTACCCAACGCCAAGAACGATGCCATCGATATCGGCGGCGTGCTCCGGCGCCTCGATTTCGAAGTCGTCGAGGGGCATGACCTCGACAAGGCATCGATGGATCGCACGATCAGGAATTTCGCGGAGAAGCTTGCAGGCAGCCAACTCGCTCTGTTCTTCTATGCCGGCCATGGCCTTCAAGTCGGGGGCGCGAATTATCTCATACCGATCGATGCGCAGCTCAACTCGGGCGCGGCCCTCGACTTCGAGACCGTAAGGCTCGATCTGGTTCAAAGAACCATGGAGCGGGAGAGCGCAACCAACATCGTCGTTGTGGATGCGTGCCGCGACAATCCCCTCGCGCGCAATCTCGCCAGAGCCCTTGGAACGCGCTCGACCAGCGTCGGCAAGGGCTTGGCCGCGATGGAATCGGGAGAAGGCACGCTGATCAGCTTCTCGACACAACCCGGCAACGTGGCGCTCGATGGAAAGGGGCGCAACTCGCCTTTCGCGGCAGCGCTCGTGAAGCATCTGCCGACTCCCGGAGAGGATCTGCCGACGATCCTCATCAGCGTGCGCAATGACGTCATGGCGGCAACCGAGCGCCGGCAAGTCCCGTGGGAACACTCGGCGCTGACCGCGAGGGTGTATTTTACGCCACCGAAGCCAGCAGGGCCGACCATCGATCAGCAGATCGAGCTGTCGTTCTGGGAGGCAGTGAAGGACGCGAAGGTTCCGTCGGTCCTCCAGACGTACATCGACCGCTATCCCAAGGGTGAATTCGCCGCTATCGCTAGAGCCCTGATCGATCACTACGATCGGGAGGCCAAAGCAGCGGAAGCCGCAAAAGCAGAGGCCGAGAAGCGGCGAGAGGAGGAGAGAAAGGCCGCGGAGCTCAAGCGCCTCGAAGACGAACGGCGCGCAAAAGCTGACGCGCTGGCAGCGGAGCAACGCCGCGCCGCGCAGCTCAAGGATGGCACTGCTGCAAAGACGGCTTTGGAAAAGGCGCAGGCGGAATCGAGAGAGCGCGACGAGCTGCTCCGCAAGACTCTCGATGAGGTCGTGGCCGCGCGCGAGGCAGCGAAGAAGGCCGTCGAGCAACACGCCGCAGCGACGAAGGCCGCCGATGAAGCGCGACGCACAGCAACGACTGCCATCGAAGCAAAACGCGAGGAAACCGCCGTCAAGGAGGATCCGGTCAAACTCGCCGCTCTTCCGAAATTGCCGGCGCCAGAAGGGGCGCGAGGTTCGCTTGATAGCGTTTGGCTCATCTCCCACACGAGTTCGAACTGCCAAAACCGGACGGGCTCTTTTCGGCTACCCGTGAGGAACGGCCAGATCTCTGCCGGCGACAAGAGGGGCACAGTCGACGCCGCAGGTGCCGCGCGTTGGGTGTCGAGGGCGAGTTTCGACAACCATCCCATGGACTGGCGCGGTGTACTGAAAGGCAGCAGCGGCTCCGGGACCTACTCACGCCGCGATCGCAAGTGCTTTGGATCTTTCACCGCGGTCCGCAAATAGCGGCATTGGCCATGCCGTTCCGCAGCGGCTTATCCTCGAAATAGCCGAACGTGCCCTGCTCGCGCACCTCACGCGCGGTATCGATCAGCCCCGTCATGGCCGCACGATGGAGCGACGTCGCCCGACTCATGCGCTTGGTGCCGGCAGCCGCAGAATAGCAAGCGCGAGGGCCTGCGCGCGCGGCACGATGGAGTCGACCTCGAGGTATTCCTCAGGCGTGTGGGCATTGCCGCCGACCGGCCCTACGGCGCAGAGCGTCGGACAGCCGACACCTGCCGTGAAGCCGGAATCCGCGCAACCGCCTGTGAACTCGCCCTTCACACTCATGCCGAGATCCTGCGATGCCGCGGCATAAGTTTCGAGCAGCGTCCCGCTTTCGGCAGACTGTGTGAGCGGAAGGAACTCGCCGAGGATTTCGAGTGACGCCGTCGTGCCGGGAACTGTTGCGCCATCGATGATCTTCTGGATGGCGGCGAGCGCGTATGTCCGGTCGGCGGGCTTCACATAACGCAGATCTATGCGCCCTTCTGCGGAGGGCGCGGTCGTATTGACGCTCTGCCCGCCGGACACCAGCCCGACATTGACCGTGAGCCCGCGCGGCAGATCCGTCAGCGCATGAAGCGCGACGATTTTGTGCGCGAGTTCCCCGATCGCGGAAATGCCCTTCTCGAAATTGCCGCCGGAATGTGCGGCTTTGCCGAGAACTTCGAAGCGCATGAAAATGCCGCCCTTGCGCCCGCTCACGACATTGCCCGTCGGCCGGCCCGGCTCGGAGTTGAATACCGCCCGCGCCTCGCGTGCGACGCGCTCGATCACCGGCCGCGAGGATGGCGAGGCAATTTCCTCGTCCGATGTGATGAGCCCTGCGAGCGGGGCCGGATTGCCGCCATGCCGCTTGAAGACTTCGAGAACGAAGGCGTTCATCACCAGACCGGCCTTCATGTCGGCAACGCCCGGACCGTAAGCGCGGCCTCCCTCGATCTTGAAACCGCGCCGGCCGGCCTCACCCTTGGGGAAGACCGTATCGCGGTGGCCCATGAGGATGATCGGCTTCTCGTTGGTCGGCGTGTCGTCGAGGCGGATGTGAATGGCATTGCCGAACGTATCGTGCGGCTCGATGCGCGTGAGCAGCCCCCGCTCCTCGAAATGGCGCACGAAGCGCTCGCCCACAGCATCGACGCCAGCCTTGTCGTAGCTGCCGCTGTCGATATTCACGACCTGCTCGAGCAGGCTCAGCATGTCCTGGCGGCTTTCTGCGAGCCACGCGCAGATTTTCTTCTCGAGTTCCGTCTTTCCCGCCGCGGCCGTGCTCATGGGATGCCCCCGTCCTGCTCATGTGTTGCACCAGCATTGAGAGGCATCGCCGCGCCCCTGTCCAGGCCCTCGATCGCCGAACCGCCATGCGGCCGATTAAGAGGACGGCAACATGAGCGAGCTAGGCTCCGCCGGCAGTTCTGTGAGCGTAGGAGTTGATCGTGTCGGCAGGCTTAAACCGTGTGCCGGATTGGAGCGCGGCCAACGCATCGGCCGATGACGCCGTGCTCCTGCGCGGCGTACGGCGCGCGTTCGGAACGGCTGTCGCTGTGGACCGCATGGATCTGGCCGTTCGCCCCGGCGAATTCTACGCCCTGCTCGGCCCCAATGGCGCCGGTAAGACAACGACACTGCGCATGATCGCCGGGCTGCTGCGCCCCGACAGCGGTACGATACGCATATTCGGCATCGACACACTCAAGGATCCGCAGGCCGCCAAGCGCATCACGGCGTGGCTCCCTGACGAGCCAATGCTCTACGACAAGCTTTCACCGCTCGAGTATCTCGAACTCGTGGCGGGACTGTGGAGCGTGCCTGCGGCATTGGCCGAGCGGCGCGCGGGCGAGCTGATCGAGGTCCTCGACCTCGGCCCTCACCGCCATCAGCGCTGCGAGGGCTTCTCGCGCGGCATGAAGCAGAAGGTCGCGCTGGCGGGTGCGCTCATTCACGATCCAAAGCTCATCATGCTCGACGAGCCGCTGACCGGCATCGACGCCGCCATTGCGCGGCAGGTCAAGGATCTGCTCACGGCGCGCGTCCGCGCTGGCGCCACGATCATCCTCACGACACACATTCTGGAAGTGGCCGAGCGCCTCGCCGACCGCATTGGCATCGTGCATCGCGGCCGCCTCGCTGCCGAAGGTACGCTCGCCGAGCTGAAAGCTGCCGCCGGTCGCGGCAGCTCGACGCTGGAGGATGTGTTCCTCACGCTCATGCAATCCGGCGCAGATGCTGAACTGATGGCTTCGTGAGCGCATCATGAACCGCGCACCCGGCTCGTTTCTCTGGCTCGTCGCGCATGACATGCGCCTGAACTGGCGCCGCTTTGCCGACATGATGAGTGATCATCCGGGCAGCAAGGCCACGCGCAGGATCAGCATTCTGCTCGCGTGCGGTATTCTCGTCCTGCATCTCGTCGCATGGCCCGCCGTTCTGCTGATCGAACCGTATGTGCATGGTGGAGAGAGCAGTGGCGCGCCGCTCGCGATCGCAACGCTCTGCATTTTCACCTGGATGATTGCACAGGGGCTCTTCGCGACAACGCGAACGCTCTTCGATCGCGGAGATCTCGATCTGTTGCTCGGCGCGCCACTGCCACCTGCGCGCATTCTCGCCGCGAAAGCGACGGCTATTGCCGCGAGCGCGCTCGGCTCGATCGCGCTGCTGGTCCTACCGCTCGCCAACATGGGTGCGCTGCTCGGCACGCCAGCCTGGCTCGCTGCCTATCCGACACTGATTGCGCTCGCGCTCGTCGCGACGGCGCTCGGCCTTGGTCTTTCCATCGGCCTTTTCTTTCTTGTCGGGCCGCGGCGCGCACGCACGTTCACGCAGATGACGGGAGCGCTCATCGCGGGCGGATTCGTTCTCGGCGCGCAGGTTGTTGTGGTGCTGCCGGAGGTCGTGCGCACGAACCTTGCACAATGGCTGGAGAACACGGCAGCCGGCACGGGCTTGCGCCACATCGCGTTGCTTCCCGTGCAGGCCATGCAGGGAAATCCTCGTGCCGTATGGGTGTTGCTCGCGATCGCCGTGCTGCTATTCGCTCTCGCGGTGAACGTGCTCGCCAATCGCTTCGCCGCCGCGACGCTGGCAGCGACGGGCGCGCCATCAGGCGGCTGGGCGCGCGAGAGCCATCGAACGCGCACGTTCCGTGCCGGCCTCGGACGCAATCTCCGCCGCAAGGAATGGCGCCTTCTCGCGCGCGACCCGAGCCTCTTCGCGCAGCTCGGCCTGCAGATCATCTACACGATCCCGATCGCCGTCGTACTGCTGCGCAGCGAGGCGCTGCCAACGGCGCTCGCTCTCGCACCGACAATCGTCGTCATCGCGGCACAGGTTTCCGCCTCACTCTCATGGATCATGGTCTCGGGTGAGGATGCACCCGAACTTATGGCAACGGCCCCCGTCACAGCCGCGGAAGTCGATCGCATCAAGCTCGGTGCTGTCGGGTTGCCGGTCTTCGTGATCATCGGGCTGCCCCTGGCAGGGCTCGCACTCATCTCATGGAGGGTCGCCATGCTGACCGCCCTCTTCACGGCAGCCGGCGCGGCCTCGACGGCTCTGCTGAATTTCTGGCATCCCATGCCGGGCAATCGACGCGGGATGCTGCGCCGCCATTCCCAGTCAAAGCTCGTTGCCCTGATCGAGCACGCAATCGCTATCTGCTGGGCCATCGCCATAGTGCTGACGCTCGCGGGCAGCTTCATTGCCCTGCTGCCGATCCTGATCGTGGCGCTCATTCTCGGAACGATGCGCGGGCGTCACCGCCGGCAAGTCGCGCCTGTTGCTCCCGCTGGCGACCCCATAGAGGCGGCGATCGCAGGCGCTCCCGCGCGCATCTGAGATCTGCACGCACGACCATTGGCAAATGCGCGCCATTGCGCAAGATTTGAGGTCGGAAACGACATCGGATCGAGGGCGCAGACATGGCAGATATCGGCTTCATCGGCTTGGGCATCATGGGATCGCGCATGGCGGCGCGGCTCCTCGCGGCGGGCCACGGGCTTGTCGTTCACGACGTCAGTGAAGCCGGCGTCGCCGCGCTTGTCGAGAAAGGTGCGAAAGCTGGACGCAGCGCGGCGGACGTCGCGAGCCGCAGTGATGTCGTCGTGCTCAGCCTGCCGAAACCGGATGTCGTGGAGGCTGTGCTGACGGGTGCCGGTGGCGTCATCGAGGGCACGCGCGCGAAGATCGTCATCGATACGTCGACGACGGGCTCGCAGGTGATCGTGCGCGCGGCGCCGAAGCTTGCGGCCAAAGGCATGATGCTTCTCGATGCGCCGGTGAGCGGCGGCGTTGCGGGGGCCGCGAACGGCACGCTGACAGTGATGGCCGGCGGCGATCCGGCAACATTCGAGAGCGTGCGCCCGATCCTCGAGATCATCGGCAAGAATGTCATGCACATGGGCGACAAGCCGGGCCTCGGTCAGGCGATGAAGCTCGTCAACAACATGCTGACGGCAGCGGGAACGCTTGCCGCCATGGAGGTGCTGGTCGCGGGCGCCAAGGCCGGGCTCGATGCGCAGAAGATGCTCGACGTGATCAACATCTCGTCGGGGCGCTGCTTCGGCACGGAGGTGAAAATCCCCGAATGCATTCTGCCGGGCACCTTCCCCATGCGCTTCTCGACGGATCTGCTGCACAAGGATGTCAATCTCGGCATCGAGGAAGCCGAGGCCATGGGCGCGCGCATGTGGGTGGTGAAATGCGCGCGCGATGTGCTCGCCTACTCCAAGGAGCAGGGCGATGGCGCGCTCGACTACGCGCACATCATCAAATACTTCGAGGACTGGGCCGGCGGCGACGCGAAGGTGCGCGCGAAGGATGCGCAGTAGGTACGCTCACACCGCCAGCAGATCGGCAAGAGTGAGCGCGACGACCTCCGTCGCCTTGTAGAGATCCGAAAGTGGCAGGCGCTCATCCGCGCGATGGGCGTTCGCTTCCTCGATCGTGCGCGGACCAGCGCCATAGAGCACGATCGGCACACCATGCGCCGTATAGTGGCGCGCGTCCGTATAGAGCGGCACGCCGCTGGCACTGATGGGCTCGCCCATGACGGCGGTGGCTCGCTGGCAGAGGATTTCCACCATACGATCACCAGCGGGAAGACGCTGAAGCGGCGTCGCGAGCAGGATACGCCGCACGTCTACGCGCGCATCGGGAATGGCTGTTGCGGCTTTCGTGATGACCTCGCGCAGCTCGGCCTCGACAGCTTCGACATTCTCCTCTGGGACAATGCGGCGATCGAGACGGAAGACGACGCGATCCGGCACGACGTTCGTGTTGATGCCGCCGCTGATGAGGCCGATGGTGAGCTGCGGTGCGCCGATGCCAGGCGTCTTCGAAACGCGCGTCTCGAGCGTCGGGCGCCAGGCATAGAGCGCCGAGAGGATGGCCGTTGCCGCCTGCAGTGCGTCGATGCCCGTCCAAGGCTTCGCGGCATGCGCCGAACGGCCTGCAACTTCGACTTCCAGATGCAGGCAGCCATTGTGCTCTGTCACGACGGCATAGGAGAAGCCAGCACCGATCGCGAGATCGGGTTTGCTCAGACCTTGCGCCAGGACATAGCCAGGGCCGATCTCGCCGCCGGTTTCCTCATCATAGGTGAAGTGAAGTTCGATCGTGCCGCCGAGCTGTGCGCCGCTCACTTCGAGCGCACGTAGTGCCCAAATGTAGGTCGCGAAGTCGGACTTCGAAACGGCAGCACCCCGCCCGTACATCCAGCCGTCGCTGATCTCGGCGCCGTAAGGATCGAACGTCCAGCCCTTGCCCGGCGGAACGACATCGCCGTGAGAATTGAGCGCAATGGTCGGACCAGGGCCGAACACGCGGCGCACGATCAGGTTCGTGCAGGAGATCATGCCGGCGGCTTTGACGATGTCGTCCGGCACGGGATGACGCTCGACCGTCCAGCCGAAGGCCTCGATGAGCTTTGCCGCGCGCTCGGCAGCAGGACCGCAGTCGCCCGGCGGATTGTCGGTCGGGATCTTGACTATCTCGGCGAGAAAACGGACTTGCGCTTCACGTTCATTTTCGAGGAACGCGCGCACCTTCTGCTCGACGTCTTTGCTCATGATCGTTGTCCGTTCAAGGTTTGTAGGTGCGCAGGAACTGCAGGAGGACGCGCATCGCGGCATCCGCATCCTTGAGTGAGATCGCTTCCGCCGGATGATGACTGATGCCACCCGCGCAGCGCACGAAAAGCATGGCAACCGGGCAGAGCGCGGCCATGGCCATGGCATCGTGCCCCGCGCCTGAAGGAAGATGCACGGGCGCATAACCCGATGCGCGCGCGGCCGTGTCGAGATCGGCGATGAGGCGCGGGTCGCAGGCCGTGGCCGGCGCGGAATGTGTCTGTGCGATGCGCACAGCAAGGCCGCGACGAGCGGCGATACCGTCGATAGCGGTCGTGATGCGTTCGACGACACCATCGCGGGCAACATCGTCCGGCGCGCGGGCATCGATGGTGAAGCGCGTCTCGCCGGGAATGACGTTGACGGCACCGGGCCGTGCCTCGATCACGCCGACGGTCGCCACAACGTCGCGCGTTTCAGTGGCAATGCGCTCGACCGAGAGCACCATTTCCGCTGCCGCAGCGAGACTGTCGCGGCGCATGTTCATGGGCGAGGTGCCCGCGTGGCCAGCCGTGCCCTGCACGACGACGCTGAGACGTCGCGCACCATTGATCGCGGTGACGACACCGACGGGCTGGCTCATGCGCTCGAGCACCGGCCCTTGCTCGATGTGGACTTCGACGAAGCCGAGGGATGCAGCGGGCGATAGCGCAGCGTCGGCGAGGCGCATTGGATCCGCGCCGAATGCGACGAGCGCATCGCGAACGGAGATTCCATCAGCGTCGCGTTCTTCCAGAACAGCCGCATCGAGCGTGCCGGCCATCGCGCGTGAACCGCGCAGCGTCGAAGGAAAGCGCACACCTTCTTCATCGCCAAACGCGATGACCTCGATCGCGAACGGCAAGCGCTCGCCGGTCAGCGAGAGCGCCTCGACGGCTGTCAGGGCCGAGAGAACGCCGAGCGTGCCATCGTATTTGCCCGCCTGACGCACAGTATCGATGTGTGAGCCGATGAGGAGTGCAGGCGCACCAGCTTCAGTGCCTTCATAGCGACCGATGAGCGTGCCGGCCGCATCGAGGCGCACGTCCATCCCCGCTTCGCGCATCCAGCCTGCGAGCGCATCCGCCGAACGCTTGTGCGCGGGCGATAGATAGAGGCGCGTCAGGCCATCGGGATCATCCGAGAAGCGCGCGAGCGCCTCCAGGCGATCCATCAATCGCCGACCGAGCGCCAGATCGCACATCACCGTGCGCCTTCCGGCGGGTGGGCCGCGTGCCAGTGGCGCGCAATATCGAGGCGCCGAGCAATCCAGACCTTATCGTGCGCGGCGATGTAGTCGAGGAAGCGTTCGAGCGCGGCTGTGCGACCCGGGCGGCCGGCAAGGCGGCAATGCAGACCGATGGACATCATGCGCGGCACCATCTCACCCTCGCGATAGAGGACGTCGAACGTGTCTTTCAGATAGGAGTAAAATTGGTCGCCCGAGTTGAAGCCCTGCGCCGTCGCGAAGCGCATGTCGTTGGCATCGAGGCTGTAGGGCACAATGAGGAAGGGTCCGCGCGGACCGGATGCCCAGTACGGCAGATCATCGGCATAGCTGTCGGCCGAATAGAGGAAGCCGCCTTCCTCCATGGTGAGCGCGAGCGTGTGTTCGGAGCACCGTCCCTGGTAGAAACCGAGCGGACGCTCTCCAGCGACTTCGGTGTGAATGCGTACGGCCTCACGGATGTGCGCGCGCTCGTCGGCCTCGGAGAAATCCTTGTACTCGATCCACTTCAAGCCGTGGCTCGCGATCTCCCACTCGGCTTCGCGCATGGCCGCGACCTGCTCCGGCCCGCGCATCATCGCGTGCGCGACGGCGAATGCGGTCACCGGCATCTTGCGTGAAGTGAAAGCACGCCATAGCCGCCAGAAGCCGGCACGCGCACCGTACTCGTACATGGACTCCATGTTCATGTGCCGCTGGCCCGGCCAGGGTGCGGCACCGACCACTTCCGAGAGAAAAGCTTCCGACGCCGCGTCCCCATGAAGAATGCAGTTCTCGCCGCCCTCCTCGTAGTTCACGACGAACTGCACGGCGACGCGCGCCCCGCCCGGCCAGCGCGCGTGTGGCGGCTCGCGTCCATAACCTTTGAGATCGCGTGGATAGTCGGATGTGATGCTCATGGCTGACCTTGAGCCCTCCCGCGGCCGGATGCAGCGCCATTGCGAGGACGGCGAGCAGGCGCCTTGCTCTTTCGCACAGCGCTTGCCGGCCCCAAGGCATCGGCGAGATCGAAAGCGCTGGCACGCCCTTCGATATCGGCGAGATCGCGCTCGACATGATCGATGTGCTCGCGCAGCAGCTTCTGGACGAGCGGTCCCTTGCGCGCGCGGATGGCGGCGATCAGCTCGCGATGCTCGTCGGAGGAGCAGGACGCGGCCTGCGTCGACTGCAGGAGCAGCGTGATCAAGGACGAACGCGTGACGAGATCGGCAAGGATATCCGTCAGCACCTTGTTGCCGACCATCTCGGCAATGCGCACGTGGAAAGTACCAAGCAGGCGATTGCGCAGCGGCACATCGTTCGTCCGTATTGCGCGGCGCTCGGCCTCGACATGACGCTCGAGGGCGGCGAGATCCGCTTCGCTCGCAGAGCGCGTGAACTGCGCAAAGATCTCGCACTCGATGACGCGACGCGCCTCGAACACCTGCCGCGCCTCTTCGGGTGTCGGCTCGGCCAGAAACGCGCCGCGGCGCGGCTTCAACACGACGAGCTGGCTGCGTGCGAGGCGGTTCAACGCCTGGCGCACCTTGGTGCGCGACACGCCGAAAACTGCGCAAAGCTTTTCCTCGCCGAGCTTGGCACCAAGCGGCAAACGCTGCTCGAGCACGGCCGTCGTGATGCGCTCCACGATCATTTCCGTGCTGACGCTGCCGTTGTCTTCGGCGATTTTGCGAGGTCTGCTCATGCTGTCCTGTATACAAGAACTAGCGTACGCCCGGAAGGTCTTGCGGCGCAATGGCGGGTTATTGTGCAGTGCGTGCCTATTCCATGTGCTTGGATAAGCCGAGTGCCCTGTATACAATCGGCGGCATCCGGGTGATAGTAGCGCTCATAACGAGCGCAAAAGAGATCGAGGGGAGAGATCGAGCGCCCATGGCGCAGCCAATTCCGGCACGCCGGTCGATGTTGCAGCACATTTCTCCCTGCCGAACCACCGCAGCTCCGGCTGCGCAATTTATAGAAACCGCAGAGTGCGTTGATGGAGGCGCTAGTGAAAAAAGCTAAATCCCAGTTGCGTTGGCTGCGTGCAGGCCTTGTGGCCGGCACAGCATTGCTGCTTGCGATGCCGGCTCTCCCGGCCATGGCGCAGAAGACCCTGCGCATCGCCATGACGGCGGCGGACATCCCCAAGACCAACGGTCAGCCCGACCAGGGCTTCGAGGGCAACCGCTTCACCGGCATCCCGCTCTTCGATGCGCTCACGCATTGGGATCTGTCGTCGGAAGAAAAGGCGAGCGTTCTCATTCCCGGCCTCGCCACGGAATGGGCCGTCTCGGACAGCGACAAGACGAAGTGGATCTTCAAGCTGCGCCAGGGCGTGAAGTTCCATGATGGCAGTGACCTCAAGGCCGCCGCGGTCGTCTGGAACGTGCAGAAAGTCCTCGACAAGTCGGCGCCGCACTTCGCGCCCGACCAGATCGGCGTCACGGTCAGCCGCATGCCGAACCTCGTGTCGGCGCGCGCGATCGACGACTACACGGTCGAGCTGACGACGAAGGAGCCCGACTCCTTCCTGCCGATCAACCTGACGAACCTCTTCATTGCTTCGCCCGCGCATTGGCAGAAGAAGTACGACGCTCTTGCCAGCGTTTCCGATGCCGCCGAGCGCGCCAAGCAGGCGTGGGCCGCCTTCGCGACGGACGCGTCGGGCTCGGGCCCGTTCAAGATGGCGAGCTTCTCGGCCCGTGAGCGCGTCGAGTACACAGCAAACAAGGAATACTGGGATTCCAAGCGCGTGCCGAAGGTCGACCGCGTCGTCCTTCTGCCCATGCCGGAAGCCAACGCACGCACGGCGGCGCTTCTCTCGGGCCAGGTCGACTGGATCGAGAATCCAGCTCCGGACGCGATCGGCCCGATCAAGGCGAAGGGCTTCGTGATCAAGGCCAACGCCCAGCCGCACGTGTGGCCGTGGCAGTTCTCATTCGTCGAGGGCTCGCCGTGGGTCGACAAGCGCCTACGTCACGCAGCCAACCTCTGCATCAACCGCGCCGAGCTCAAGGAAGCGCTCAACGGGATGATGGAAATCCCCAAGGGTACCGTGCCGCCGGGTCATCCCTGGTGGGGCAATCCCAAATTCGAGATCAAGTATGACCTCGCTGCCGCCAAGAAGCTGATGACGGAAGCGGGTTTCGGACCGAACAAGCTCGCCAAGGTGAAGACGATCACCTCGGCATCGGGCTCGGGCCAGATGCAGCCGGTGCCGATGAACGAGTTCCTGCAGCAGGCGCTGAGGGAATGCTACTTCGACGTCGAGCTGGACGTGATCGAGTGGAACGCGCTGTTCACGAACTGGCGCCAGGGCGCCAAGGATCCGGGCTCGCGCGGCGCGCACGCAACCAACGTGACGTTCGCGGCGATGGATCCGTTCTTCGCCATGGTCCGCTTCACCTCGTCGAAGACGGTGCCGCCGGTCTCGAACAACTGGGGCTATTTCCTGATGCCCGAGTTCGACGACCTGATCGCCAAGGCGCGTACCTCGTTCGCGGACAAGGATCGTGACGCAGCGCTCGCAAATCTGCACGCGCGCATCGTCGAGGAGGCACCCTTCCTGTGGGTTGCCCACGACGTCGGCCCGCGCGCCATCAGCCCCAAGCTGAAGGGTGTCGTGCAGCCGAAGAGCTGGTTCATCGATCTCGCGACGGTCAGCATCGAGTGAACACGCGCTCGCACTGATCCAGACGGAGTAAACTCTTGAGCGTGGAGCGGGCCCAGGCAAAGGCTCGCTCCACGGAGGGACCAGATGCTCACGTACATCGCCAAGCGGGTGATCTATACCCTGCCCATCATGCTGGGTGTCGCGATCGTCTGCTTCCTCCTCGTACATCTCGCGCCGGGCGATCCGCTGGTCTCGGTGCTGCCGCCGGACGCATCCGAGCAGCTACGCCAGCAGATGATGGCGCTTTACGGTTTTGACCGGCCCTATGCCGAGCAGTTCCTCAAATGGCTCGGCCGCGCGCTCGGCGGCGACCTCGGCACTTCAATTCGTACGAACCGACCCGTCGTCGCTGAAGTCAGCAAGGCAGTTTCCAATACATTGATGCTGGCGGCGTTGGCGACCGTCATCGGCTTCGTCCTCGGCGGTCTCTTCGGCTTCGTCGCCGGCAGTTTCCGCGATACCTGGATCGACAAGGTCGCCTCTGCGATCTCTGTCGCGGGCGTCTCCGTACCGCACTACTGGCTCGGCATGGTGCTGGTCATCATTTTCTCGGCGCAGCTCGGCTGGCTGCCGCCGACCGGCGCCGGCCCCGGCGGTTCCGACAACTGGGTCTGGGACTGGGCGCACATCCGCCACATGATCCTGCCCGCGGTCACCATGTCGGTGATCCCCATGGGCATCATCGCGCGCACGGTGCGTGCGCTCGTCGCCGAGATCCTCTCGCAGGAGTTCATTGCCGGCCTCAAGGCCAAGGGCACATCCTCCTTCGGCATCTTCAAGCACATCGTGAAGAACGCCGCGCCAACCGCACTCGCCGTCATGGGCATTCAGCTCGGTTATCTGCTCGGCGGCTCGATCCTGATCGAGACCGTATTTTCGTGGCCGGGCACGGGCCTCCTACTCAGCGACGCGATCTTCCAGCGCGATCTGCCGCTGCTGCAGGGGACGATCCTGGTGCTCGCCTGCTTCTTCGTGATCCTGAATCTCCTGGTTGACGTGGTGCAGACCGCGATCGATCCACGTATTGCCCGGAGCTGACGCCATGGTCCAAGCCGTCGCCCCCGCAATGATCGATGATGCCACGATCGAGCGCTCACCCGGTTACTGGTCGACGGTGTGGCGGCGTTTCCGCCGCGATCCGGTCGCCATGATCGCACTCGGCGTCATCTTGCTTCTGATCCTGATCGCCATTCTCGCGCCGTACATCGCACCGCACGATCCCTACCGCGGCGCGACACTGCGACGACTGCGGCCACCCGGAACGCCGGGTCACTGGCTCGGCACGGACGAACTCGGTCGCGATATGCTCTCACGCCTGATGCACGGCGCGCGGCTCTCGCTCTTCATGGGCGTGACGCCGGTGTTCTTCGCACTCTTCATCGGATCCGCGATCGGCATCACGGCGGGCTATGTCGGCGGGTGGGTCAACAGCATACTCATGCGCACGATCGACATCATCTTCGCCTTTCCCTCGGTGCTGCTCGCGATCGCACTTTCGGGCGCCATGGGGGCCGGCATCGTCAACGGGCTCATCTCTCTGACGATCGTGTTCATCCCACCGATCGCGCGCATCGCGGAGAGCGTGACGACGAGCGTTCGCGGTCTCGATTATGTGGAAGCGGCGCGTGCCAGTGGCGCAAGCGGGCTATCGATCGTGCGCAAGCACGTGCTCGGCAACGTGCTCGGCCCGATCTTCGTCTATGGCATGAGCCTCATCGCGGTCTCGATGATCCTCGCTTCGGGCCTCTCGTTCCTGGGCCTTGGCGTGCGGCCGCCCGAGCCGGAGTGGGGCCTCATGCTGAACACGCTGCGCACGGCGCTCTACACGCAGCCCATGCTGTGCGCGCTGCCCGGCATCATGATCTTCATCACGTCGATCTCGTTCAACCTGTTGACGGACGGCCTGAGGTCGGCCATGGACATCAAGGCATAGCGATGGCGAGCGATACGGCACTGGCTGCAGCACCTTCAGCGACGCGGAAAGCGGGCGAGCCGGCACACGCGCTGCTCGAGGCCGTCGAACTCGTGAAACACTTCCCCATCAAATCGGGACTGCTGGGGCGCGCCAATGCCGTCGTGCGCGCTGTCGACGGCGTGAACTTCTCCCTCTATCCCGGAGAGACACTCGGCATTGTCGGTGAATCCGGCTGCGGCAAGTCCACGACCGCGCGCGTGCTCATGAACCTCATCAAGGCGGACAGTGGCAATGTCCTGCTGAATGGCCGTGCACCGGGAACGCCCGAGCTCTCGCTGAAAGAATTCCGCTCGCAAGTGCAGATGGTCTTCCAGGACAGCTATGCCTCGCTCAATCCGCGACTGACGGTCGAAGACTCCATCGCCTATGGCCCGACGGTGCATGGTCTCGCCGGAGGCGAGGCAATCCGCCGTGCACGCCGCCTCCTCGACCGCGTCGGCCTCGATCCGCGCCGCTTCGCCGGGCGCTATCCGCATGAGCTTTCCGGCGGCCAGCGCCAGCGGGTGAATATCGCGCGCGCGCTCGCGCTCGAGCCCAAAGTCATCATTCTCGACGAGGCCGTTTCCGCTCTCGACAAATCCGTCGAAGCGCAGGTGCTCAATCTGCTGCTCGATCTCAAGGACGAGATCGGCCTCACGTACATCTTCATCAGCCACGATCTCGAGGTGGTGCGCTTCATCGCCAATCGCGTGATGGTCATGTATCTCGGCCGCGTTGCCGAGATCGGACCGACCGACGCGCTCTACACCGGCGGGCGCCATCCCTATACGACGGCGCTGCTCGGCTCGATGCTTTCCATGAACCCGGACGAGCGCACCATGGAGGCGCCACTCGCGGGCGATCCGCCGAACCCGATCGATCCACCGCCGGGTTGCCGCTTCCACACGCGCTGCGTCATGGCCGAGGCTGTCTGCTCGGCAAAGACACCCGCGCTCACGGTATGCGGTGCGGGCCACCTCGCGGCGTGCCACATGGTCGATCCCACGTCTGGTCACAGCAAGGCCGCCTGATGTACGCGGAGAAAGTTCAATGAACGCCCCGAGCGATCCGGTCCTCGACATTCGCGGCCTGACGGTCACCTTCGGCAGCGGGCCTAAGCCAGTGCGGGCGCTGGACGGCGTCGATCTCGCGCTCGGACGCGGTGAGGTGATCGCACTACTCGGCGAGTCGGGCTCCGGCAAGAGCGTGACGCTGCGCTCGATCCTGCGCCTGCATCCGCCGAAGCGTTCGCGCATCGAGGGCAGCATCAAGGTCGAGGGCGTGGACGTCACGACGCTCGAAGGGCGTGCACTCGAGAATTTCCGCGGCAAGACCGTGTCGATGGTCTTCCAGGAGCCCATGCTGGCCATGGATCCAGTCTATACGGTCGGCCAGCAGATCGTGGAGGCCGTGCGCAATCACGAGAAGATATCGGCAGCGGACGCGCGCAAGCGGGCGCTGGAAATGCTGACGCTCGTGCGCATCCCGAGCCCGGAGCGGCGCCTGCAGGCTTATCCGCACGAAATGTCGGGCGGTATGCGCCAGCGCGCGATGATTGCTCTCGCGCTTTCGAGCAAGCCGCGCATCCTGCTGGCCGATGAGCCGACCACGGCGCTCGATGCGACGGTGCAGGTGCAGGTCCTGCTGCTGCTGCGTGAGCTGCAGCGCGAGCTCGGGTTGTCGATGATTTTCGTCACGCACGACATCTCGGTCGCGGTCGAGGTGGCGGATCGCATTGCGGTCATGTATGCGGGCCGCATTGTCGAGACAGGCACGGTGCGCGATGTCATCCGTGCGCCGCGTCATCCCTACACGATCGGCCTCCTGTCGACGCGCGCTCATGGCGGCCGACTCGAAGGTCACCGCCTGCCGGCAATTCCAGGGAGCCCGCCCGATCTGGCCAATCTGCCGCCGGGCTGTGCCTTCGCGCCACGCTGCGCACTTGCCGCCGACATGTGCCGGACGACGGTGCCGGAGCCCGTCGACCTCGGCAGCGGCCATCGCGTGCGGTGCCTCAGGACCGCCGACACCGTGGGCAAGATCGCCGCTCTGGCGCCGGCCGTCACTGCCTAGTGTGATCGTCGCGTAATTCGCCTATGCTTGCCGCTTCGTGCGAGCACTGGCGATTATCGAAATCGGGGCACCAGACTGATGCGCATCCGCGTGATCAATCCGAATACGACCGCGGCTATGACGGCGACGATCGCACGCGCCGCCAAGGATGCAGCCGCACGCGGCACGACTATCGAGGCGGTCACCTCGTCGACCGGTCCCGTCTCCATCGAAGGCTACTATGACGAGGCCATGTCGCTGCCGGGGCTTCTGATGGAAGTGCGCAGGGGCGAGACCGAAGGCGCTGATGCTCACGTCATTGCGTGCTTCGACGATACCGGCCTCGATGCAGCGCGCCAGATTGCCAACGGCCCTGTAATCGGGATTGGCGAGGCGGCCTATCACGCAGCGACGTTGATCTCGAACCGCTTCACGGTCGTGACGACACTCGCGCGGTCGATTCCAGCTCTCGAGCACAATCTCATGAAGTACGGCTTCGAGCGGTGCGCGCATGTGCGCGCCGCAGAGGTGCCGGTCCTAGCGTTGGAAGATGAGCACTCGGATGCGCGTGCGCGGATCGACGAGGAGATTGCGCGAGCACTCGCTGAAGATCGCGCAGAAGCCATCGTGCTCGGTTGCGCTGGCATGGCCAAGCTCGCGCGCGATCTATCGGTGCAGCATAAATGCCCTGTCATCGACGGGGTCGGTGCTGCCGTAAAGCTCACCGAGATGCTCGTCGCGCTCGGGCACAAAACATCCAAGCGCGGCGGTTACGAGACGGGCCAGCCAAAAACGATCACCGGCCCGCTCGCGGGATTATTGAAGGAGGAGAGTGCGCGCTGACTAGAGGTCAGTGCGTCTCCAACGTTGCTTCCTCACCGGTCTGGAT
>JAEYPL010000252.1 GCA_023410905.1 Pseudomonadota bacterium | reverse complement strand
GCCCGAGGGCACGAGCTTGGCGTAGCCGGAATGGATCGGCGCACCGCCGAGGATCGCGGTCTTCTCGACCAGCACCGACGCGCGGCCGACACTCGACAGCGCGTGCGCTGCCGCGAGGCCCGCCGGTCCACCGCCGACAATGAGAATGGGCTTGGACATACTCAAAGGCTCCGCTGCAGGAAGGCCAGCCTGATTCCGAGAAGGACGAAGAGCCCGCCTAGCGCGCGCTCCATCCACGTGCGCACCACGCTACCGGCACCGAACACGCTCGCGGCGCGGGCCGTGGACCACGCGATCAGCAGGCACACCAGGGTACCGGTGGTGAGGAAGATGAGGCCGAGCACGAGGAAGGCGAGCGGCTTCGACGGCGCACCCGCCGAAATGAACTGCGGCAGAAAGGCGAGGAAGAACAGCGCCACCTTGGGGTTCAGCGCGTTCGTGAGGAAGCCTTGCAGAAAGATGCCCCGCAGCGAGATCGCAGCTTTGGCATTGCCTCCCGCATCAGCAGTACCGGCGTGGCGCAACAACGAAATGCCGACCCACACGAGATACGCCGCACCGACGAGCTTCATAACAAGAAAGGCTTCGGCCGAAGTTGCGAGGATCGCGGAGAGGCCGAGCGCTGCCGCTGCAATGTGCACGAAGCAGCCCGCCGAAATGCCGAGCGCCGCGACCGCACCCGCCCGCGCGCCGAGCTGCGCGCTGCGGCCCATGATGTAGGCCATATCCGGGCCGGGCGTGATGTTAAGTAGCAGGCCCGCGAGCACGAACAGCCAGAGATCGGTGATCCCGAGCATCCGCTATTCCCCCGGCGGCGGAGGAATCACCTCGCGCTTGATCGGCTTGAAGCCTGGACCCGACGTGATGCGCAAGCGCGGATCGTAAAGCTGGTCCGCCGCACCGGATTTGATCTTTTCCAGGTACTGCTCGAACTCGGCCTTCTTCGCCTGCCAGTCAATGCCGAGCTTTTCGAGCAACCGCTCGATCGGGCTCGCGTGCCAGTGCGTCTGCACGATCTTGTAGGGATCGGCACCGCAAACAAGCGCGGCGAACTGACAGTCCGCCAGCACCGGCAGCTCATAGGGCTTGCCGGCCGCGCGCCCGATCCATTGGTTCTTATCGAGCGTGGTGATACAGCCCGTATCATGACCGATCATGACGTCGGCCTGGGCTTCCTCGACGGCGACCTTGATCTTGCGATCGATGGCGAAGGAGCGCGTGAATTCGCGCTCGGAGATGATGTGGCGGAAGCCGAAGCCGCAGCAGTCGTACCACGTCTTGTAGTCGATGACGTTCGCGCCGAGCCGCTGAATGAGGCCCGTCGAGACGGCAACGCGATTTCCTTCGAGGATCTCGTCGTCGTAGATCGCGTCCTCGGGCACCATCTTGTAGACGTGGCAGGCCGGATGGATCGTCGCGCGGACGCTCGAAGCATCGATCGTCTGATGATCGGCAATGCGGTGGCGCATGACGTGCAGCCACTCGGAGTAGTGTACGACCTCCTCGGGGATCAGCAGCTTGCCATCGACGAGCCGACCGAGCTTGGCAAGGATCTTCGTCACGCTCTCGCGCAGCTTCGCGGAATGCAGCAGATAGGCGCGCACTTCCTTGTAGTTACCGAAGGACGTGCCGCAGTGCACGAGCGGATAGAAATACCCGTCCGGCAAGCCCTGCGCCTTGGCCGACACGTAGGCTTGATGGAAGTTGCGCAGGAAGACAGCGGCAAGGCTCTCGATATTGCCGATGCCGGAGCCGTGGTAGTTCCACGCCGTGCAAGAGGTCTGATCGGTCTCGTCGAGATAGCTCGTGCCGAGCTTGTTCTGCAGCCAAAGGAGAGAGACAGGATATCCTGGGATGTTCCCGCACTGGCCGCAGCTCTTGTGGTGCCAGAGCTGCGTCGTCGGAACGCGCTTGGTCCAGCCGTAGAGCGTCTTGACCTCGATGGGCTCGTGCTGCTCCGTGATGCGGTGGACCTTGATCTGGCCCTCCTTCTCGAGCTGCCACATGATATCGCGCACATCCTCGACGCGATCCTTGTTAGTCAGCATGGAGCGGCGGTCGATGCGCTGCTCGACCCAGGCGGTGGCCGTTGCGGCCTCGCTCTGCGAGAGGTTCGCGGGCTTCCATTCGGGACCATGCCCAGTGAAGCGCTCGCCATTCTGCGGTGGACGATGAGTGGGATCGCTCATTTTTTCCTCCTGCCACCTGACGGCTTCGCCTTCGCCTTGGATTTCGGTTTCGAGACAGAAGGCGCGCCGGCCATCATTTCATCGAGGCGCTTCTGCATTTTCTTCGGCGAGACATCCTCGATGTGCGTCTGGATCATCCAGACATGACCGAACGGATCCTCGACCTGCCCCGAGCGGAAGCCATAGAACTCGTCCTGCACCGGGCGCTTCAGCGTCGCCCCCGCCGCAACCGCGCGCGCAGCCACCGCATCGGCGTCCGAAACGGCCAGACACATCGTCACCGTGGTATTGCCGAGCGCCTTCGGACCGACGATGGCCATCTCCGGAAACTCGTCGGAGAGCATCACGCAGGTGTCGCCGAATTCGAGCTCGGCGTGGCCGACGCGATCGCCCATCGTGAGGCGATAGCGCTCCTTCGCATCGAAGGCCTTCTCATAGAACTCAATGGCCGCAGCCGCATCGCGCACGCGAAGATAGGCCACGGCGGCGTTGTAACCCTTCGTCGGCTTGTACTTGACCTTGCTCATACGCTTGCCCGCCTGGATGACATGAGACGCGCGGCACCGCGGCCTCAATCATCATCGTCGTCGGCGTCCTCCTGGTCCTCAAGGAAGTCGTTCCAGTCTTCGCGCTTCTCTTCCATGATATCCGTGATGACGTCGAACAGGTTCTCGTCGATGCCTTCGAGCTGATCGAGAACGCCCGTCATTTCCCAGATCGTGTAGAGCTCGACCGACGTCTTGAGATTGACCTCCCAGGCCGTCTCCGTCGTGTTCAGCGTCGCCATCGGAATGGCCTTGCGCAACAACTTCAGTGGCGCATTGACCTTTGTGAGGTTCGGGCCCCAGTCGGCGAAGTGCTGCGGATTGATCATGTCGGGGGCGAGCTGATTGCCCGTCGAAATGAGCTTCAGCATCACGCGGCTGAAGGGACGCAACACGTCTTTCGCGGACTGCATTTGATGCTTGATCGCCACTTCGCGCATGAGCATGACGAGCCCGCCCGGCGAATTGCGGAAGGGGCAGCGCGCGGCGCACGTGTAGCACTGGGCGCAGGACCAGATCTTTTCCTGCATGGCATCGTAGATGCCTTCGAGGTTCTCGGTCCAAAGGAGCTGAACGATCTCGCGCGGCGAGAAATCGTAGTAGTGCGCAGCCGGACAGGTCGCGGTGCAGATGCCGCAGTTCAGGCAGCCGTGCAGCTCATGATCGAAGCGCATGTCCTCCTGCAGATCGCGGAAGATGGCTTCGAGCTTGGCGCGCGGCACCGGCGGCTTGTCCGAAATTGGATCGCCGATGAAGTCCTGAACGCGCGTCGCAGTCGCCTCGGACATAATGTGCCGCCTCAGTAGCTGAGCACCTTGGTGTCTTCGCCTTCCATGACCTCTTCGATGAGATACGCCCCACCGACGATACCCGAGCATTCCGGGATCAGGTCATCCTGCTTCATGTCGAAGAGATCGAGGTTCGGCGAGCAGCAGAAGAATTTCACGCCAGCTTCGTGCGCGTCCTTGATGAAGTCGTAGACGCTCTTCGGACTGCCGGGCTTCACGACCAGGCTCTCGGCCACGCCCTTCTTCATGAGACGGCCGGCGGTCGCGGTGCAGATGACCTCGACCTCGTAGTCCATGGCAGCAGCCACCGAGGCCTGAAAGATCGGCGCACCGAGTTCCTCGCCATTGCGCGGGTCCGTGTTCGCCTTGATGATCACGAGCTTCTTGGCCATGCCGTACCTCCCAGTCGCTTGGACGGGCGGCTGCCCGCGCCGTACTGCCAGTTATCGGCACCTCGCTCGGCCGCATCTGCATGGCAGCTTGGCGGCATGGGGCGTCAGGCGCTTCCTTGTTTGGGCAGCCTGGAATCCTTATACAGTGGCCGCCGCAAAGCGGCAACCGAACATTCGCATGTGTGAATATATATAACGGCGCGAAGCCGCAGCCGCCGGATAGGTGATGCACGCTGCCGAGGGGAAGGAACACCGGAATGCCGGGCGAGGGGAGAGCGTCGCCGGACGAGCGCGGACGCATCGTCTGGGCCGTCGTCTGGATGCTGGGAGCGATTGTCTCGTTCACCGCGATGGCCGTTGCCGGGCGGGCCGCGGCGCAGGGCGTCGATGCCCTGCAGATCGCCGTCTGGCGCACATTCATCGGCGTCTCGATCCTGATCGTGATCGTCCTAGTGCGCGGCATTCCCTTCGGTAGCCTCGTCACTAAACGCCCCGATCTCCAGATCGTGCGCAATCTCATTCACTTCACCGCACAGTTCTGCTGGCTCTATGCCCTAACACGCATGACGCTCGCCGAGCTGACGACGCTCGAGTTCACGGCGCCCCTGTGGGTGGCGCTACTCGCACCACTCCTGCTGGGCGAGCGACTGACCGCGCTCCGGCTCGGCGCGGTTGTGCTCGGCTTCATCGGCGTACTCATCGTCGTGCGGCCAGGCGTCATTTCGCTGAGTGAAGGCACGCCCTTCGCGCTCACGGCGGCCCTCGGATACGCTTTCTCCATGATCATTACGAAGCGGCTCCTGCAGGGAGGAGACAACGCTTTCACGATTCTCCTGTGGATGCAGGGACTCCAAGTCCTGATCGGACTTGCGATCGTGCTGGCAGGTCCGCCGTTCGGCTACGATCAGGGCCTCGTCATTCCGGATCCCGTCACGTTCGCGTGGATTGTCGTTGTCGGCATACTGGGGCTGACGGCGCACTACGCGCTCGCCACGGCGTTCACCTATGGCGATGCGATCATCGTCGCTCCCATCGACTTTCTGCGTCTGCCGCTGATTGCCGTCGTCGGCGTCATGCTCTATGCGGAGTCCCTCGACTTCTGGGTGCTTGGCGGCGGGCTTATTGTCGTGCTTGCCAATCTCCTGAACATTCGCGGCGAGCGCCGGCGCGTGGCGAGCATCCAATCCTCATGAAGTCTCATCCATGAGCACCGAAGCTTCGCCTCCCCCGCGCTCCGCCAACGCCGCGATCCAGGCCGCTTTCTGGATGGCCGGCACGCTCGCCATGATCTCGCTGCTCGCCGTCGCAGGCCGCGAGACCATGCGCACGCTGCCCACCATGGACATGATCTTCTACCGGAGCTGGATGTCGCTGCCGGTCGTGGTGCTGCTTGCGCTCATGACGGGGCACACACTCTCATTTGTCAAAACCCAGCGCCTCGGGATGCACGCCTGGCGCAACGCCGCGCATCTCGCAGGGCAGTTCACCTGGTTCTGGGCCATCACGCAGATCCCGCTGGCCGAGGTCTTCGCGCTCGAATTCACGACGCCGCTGTGGGTGGCGCTGCTGGCCCCCATCATCCTGCGCGAGCACATGACCCTGCCGCGCCTCGCCGCGGTCATGCTCGGGTTCATCGGCGCGCTCATCGTCATCCGGCCGGTCGGCATGTCGATCAGCATGGGCACGGCATCCGCGATGGCGTGCGCTGTCGCCTATGCCTTCTCGTACATCGCCATCAAGCAGCTCACGCGCACGGAAAGCGCGCTGACGATCCTTTTCTGGCTCTCGCTCTTCCAGGGCATCTATACGACGGTGCTGACCTTCGGCACGCTCTCATGGCCGACACCGACAGCCTGGGGCTGGCTGGTGGTCGTCTCGCTCGGCGGGCTCGCGGCGCACTACTGCATCGCCCGAGCTTTCGCCCTCGCGGACGCAACGATCGTGACGCCCATGGACTATCTGCGTGTCCCGCTAATCGCCTTTGTCGGCTGGGCGCTCTACGCGGAGGCACTCGATCCCTACGTGCTCATTGGTGGCGCCGTGATCGCGGCCGCCAACATCATCAATCTGCTGGCAGAACGGCGATCCGCGGGCACCTGATGCGCCGCGATCCGGCGTTTCCCCTGCGCGGGGAGATGCTATAACCACCAAATCGTCCGCTCCCGGAGCCCGCGCATGTTCGTGACCTTCTTCCATGAGCTCAAGGCCGCCAAGGTGCCCGTCACCTTGAAGGAATACCTGACGCTGATGGAAGCCCTGCAGGCCGACCTCGCCGACCAGCGCGTCGAGAATTTCTACTATCTCTCGCGTGCCGCCCTCGTGAAGGATGAGCGCCATCTCGACAAGTTCGATCAGGTCTTCGGGCACGTCTTCAAGGGCCTGGAGCTCATGAGCGACGCTGCCGAAGCCAACATCCCCGAGGAATGGCTCAAGGCGATCTCGAGCCTCTATCTCTCTGAGGAGGAGAAGAAGAAAATCGAGGCGCTCGGCGGCTGGGACAAGATCATGGAGGAGCTGAAGAAGCGCCTCGCCGAGCAGAAGGGCCGCCATCAGGGTGGCAGCAAGTGGATCGGCACGGGCGGCACCTCGCCCTATGGCGCAGAGGGCTACAACCCCGCCGGCGTGCGCATCGGCCAGAAAGAGAACCGCAACTTCCGCGCACTCAAGGTTTGGGACAAGCGCGAGTTCAAGGATCTCGACGACAAGGTCGAGCTCGGCACACGCAACATCAAGGTCGCGCTACGACGCCTGCGCAAATTCGCGCGCGAAGGGGCGGCCGACGAACTAGATCTCGACGGCACCATCAAGGGCACGGCGCGCAAGGGCTATCTCGACATCCAGATGCGGCCGGAGCGGCGCAATGCCGTGAAGGTTTTGATGTTCTTCGATATCGGCGGCTCGATGGATTATCACGTCAAGCTCGCCGAGGAGCTGTTCTCGGCCGCGCGGGTCGAGATGAAGAATATGGAGTACTTCTACTTCCACAATTGTCTCTACGAGTTCCTGTGGAAGGACAACAAGCGCCGCTGGACGGAACGAACGCCGACCTGGGACGTCCTGCACAAGTACCCAGCCGATTACAAAGTCGTCTTCGTCGGCGATGCCTCGATGAGCCCCTACGAGATCACCGTGCCCGGCGGCTCCGTCGAGCATATGAACGAGGAGCCTGGCGCGGCGTGGATCAAGCGCGTCACCGACATCTACGAGCACGCCGTGTGGCTCAATCCGGTGCCCGAGCAGCACTGGAGCTGGACGCCTTCGATCAAGCTCATGGGCGACCTCATGGAAGGGCGCATGTTCCCCCTGACGCTCGAGGGCCTCGACAAGGCGATGAAAGAGTTGATGCGGTAAGCCCTCTTGTAGAATTGCAACCTCGACTCCACATCAACCCGCATTGCGCTTTCCGCCTGAAACACACCCGATGGACCTGAAAGGGCCCCTCCCGCGATGGATTACCTGCTGACGCTCGCCGCGGATCCAGCGGCGTGGGCCGCGCTCGTGACGCTCATCGTGATGGAGGTCGTCCTTGGCATCGACAACCTCATCTTCATCGCGATCCTGACAAACAAGCTCCCCGAGGAGCACCGCGTCAAAGCCCGCCGCATCGGCATAGGCGGTGCGCTCATCCTGCGGCTTCTGCTGCTCGGCACCATCGCCATCATCGTCACGCTGACGACGCCCGTGTTCTCGATCTTCGGGCACGGCTTTTCCTGGCGCGATCTCATCCTGATTGCCGGCGGGCTTTTCCTCGTGTGGAAGGCAACCAAGGAAATTCATCACCGCGTCGATCCCGATCCAGGTGAGGTGACGCTCGGCCAGGTGGTCGGACTGACGTTCGGCGCTGCGGTGTTTCAGATCCTGCTGCTGGATCTCGTGTTCTCGATCGACAGCATCATCACCGCCGTCGGCATGACCCCGCACGTGCCGATCATGGTCATTGCGGTCGTCTTTGCTGTCATCACCATGCTGGTCGCCGCGACACCGCTCTCGAACTTCATCGGCCGCAATCCGACGATCGTGATGCTGGCGCTCGGCTTCCTGCTCATGATCGGCACGGTGCTGATCGCGGAAGGCTTCGGCGCGCATGTGCCCAAGGGCTACATCTACGCCGCCATGGCTTTCTCGGCGCTCGTCGAAGGCCTGAACATGCTCGACCGGCGCGCGCGTCAGCGGCGCCAGGAGGCAGGCCACAAAGACGAGGCGCATTAGCGCCCAGCCCCCGAAGCTCGCCGCGGGCGGCTACTTCTTGCTCTTGTTGCTCTTGGAAAGCGCCCTGAGGTTGTCGCGCGCCACATAGTGGTCGGGCTCGACCTTGAGTGCGGTCTCGAAATCGGCCCGGGCCTTATCCCGCGCGCCGAGTTGGAGATGAATCTCGCCTCGATTCACAAAGAGATCGGCACTCGCACGGTCGATCGAGATGGCGATGTCGTATTCCGCGCGGGCCTTTTCGAGCTGCCTTGAAGATCTATGGACTTCTCCGCGATAGGCGTAGGCAACGGGATTACGCGGGTTGAGCACGACCGCCGCCTCGAAGTCGGCCATGGCCAGATCGGCCCGTCCTTCAGCCAGCAGAACGGCCCCGCGATGGACGAGGGCCTCCGCGCGCAACTCCGTGGAAAGCTGGCCGTCCTCGATGAGCGACGAGCACACGCGCTGCCGTTCGTCGTTGTAGATCTCCTCGTCCCTGCAATGGTCGAGGAGTTCGTCGACGCTTGCTGGCATGGCGAGCGCGCCTCTCGGCAATGCCACCGCCGAAACCACCAGCAGCGTACCAATCGCCCCCGCGGCCATGCTCAGCTTCAGGCTTCCCATGATCTCGCCTCCTCTTGGCGCGCGCAAACCCACGACCTGCCGCGCACGACAGATCCCTATGCTCTCCGACCGTCACCAACCGCCGGAATGCACTACAGATTTTGAGATCATGGGCCGCCACCGAAGTGGTGCAGCTCACTGCCATGGCCCATTCATTCGATGTAGTGCGATGCTGCGATCAGCACAAGCACGATTGCTGCGTCGCATCCACGGGATCGGCGAGAGCAGTTATCCACAGTGTTGCAGCCGCCACATTCCCGATCTGAGGCCGATCCGGCATGGTCCCCCGAGATGGGGGGGACGCGATGGCGGGCTCGGACGACGGCGTCCGCATAGATATCGACTTGAGCGAGGCCGAGCGCGAGGCGGAACGCATTCGCGCGTGGCTCGCCGCGCTGCGTCGACGCCATGATCTCGCGCGCTTCGAGTACACGCGGCATGTCCGCATCGTGCCTGCCGGCCCGACGTACAGCCATCCGATCCTCACGCTCGGCACGCGATTCACGGAGAGCGAGGATCTCCTGCTCTCCACATACCTGCACGAGCAGATGCACTGGTATCTGTCACTGCTCGGCGGGCCGGATCATGATCCGGTAGAGCCGGTCTTCGACGAACTCGTGCGCCGCTATCCGCAGGCCCCTGTCTGGCTGCCCGAGGGCGCGCGCAGCTACGAGCAGACGTATGTTCATCTCGTCGTGTGCTGGCTGGAGCTCGAAGCTACGGCCGACTTGATCGGCCGCGCGCGTGCGAACCGCATGGCCGATACGACATGGGGGTACCGCTGGATCTATCGTACGGTGGTCGAGGACCGCGATGCGCTCTGCGCACTTTTCACGGAGCACGGCCTGTATCCGATGATGCCGGCGCCCGAGCTGATTGCGATCGAGGCCGCCCGTCGGCGTGCCGAGCTCGACGCCGAAGAGGAAGAGGCTAGCCCTCGCGAAGGCCGGCGAAGAACTGCTCCAGCAACGCGCGGCTCTCGCTCTCGCCCAGCCCGGGATAGATCTCCGGCGCGTGGTGGCAAGTCGCGTGGCTGAACACGCGGGGGCCGGACTCGACGCCGCCACTCTTCGGATCGGAAGCACCGTAATAGAGCCGGCGCACGCGCGCGAAAGAGATCGCGGCCGCGCACATGGGGCATGGTTCCAGCGTCACGTAGAGATCGCAATCGATGAGACGCTCCGATTGCAGGATCTGCGCCGCCTGCTGAATGACCAGCATCTCCGCGTGCGCCGTCGGGTCTTTGCGCGCCCGCGTCAGGTTATGCGCCTCGGCAATGATGGCGCCGTTCGGGCCTGCGATGACAGCGCCGACCGGCACCTCGCCGAGATCGGCCGCAGCACGCGCCAGCTCGAGTGCGCGATCCATATGGCTTGAGGCGATCGGGGGTGTCATAAGCTCTCGGCCTAGTTTATTTGAGCCGGCGATACAGCCAACGCGACCATGCCTCAAGCCCGGAGTTGCAGCCATGCGCCCGCCAAGATCAGACCGCCCGCGGGCCGGGCGCCAGGACGACGGGCCCAAAGCCCCGCAGAAATCCGGCCAAAAGCCGCGTGGCAAGCCGGGGTGGGGTGCTGATCCAAGCTCTGGCCCGCGTCCCGCATCACCAGGCCGGAAGACCGCCGCTGCGGGAGCCAAGCGACCGCCGGAGCGCGCCGAGGAAGCGGGCTTCAGGAAGCAAGGCCGGCCATCGCGTGCCAAACCCGAGCCCGAGCGCGCGCCGCACGTTCCGACGCCGCAGCGACGTCCTCGCCATTTGCCGCCCGCCTCCGGCCGTCCGACGGAAGAGATGCGCATTGCCAAGGCGCTTGCCCGCGCCGGTCTCTGCTCGCGTCGCGAAGCCGAGCGCTGGATCGAGGAAGGGCGTGTTCGCGTCAACGGCAAGACGATCAAAAGCCCGGCGCTCGATGTGAGCCCGAGCGACCGCATCGAGGTCGACGGCAGACCGCTGCCAGATGCCGAACCCGTGCGCCTGTGGCGCTATCACAAGCCGCGCGGTCTCGTGACGACGCACCGCGATCCCGAAGGCCGGCCGACAGTCTTCGAGAAATTGCCGCCGGAGTTGCCGCGCGTCGTCTCCATCGGCCGGCTGGACCTCAACACCGAGGGCCTGCTGCTGCTGACGAACGACGGCGCCCTCGCACGCCACCTCGAATTGCCGGCAACGGGCTGGATGCGCCGCTACCGCATACGCGCGTACGGCAAAATTGAGCAGGCGGCGCTCGACAAGCTCAAGAACGGCGTCGAGATCGAAGGCGTGCGCTATGGGCCTGTCGAGGCAACGGTCGATCGCGAGCAGGGCCACAACATCTGGATCACTATGGCACTACGCGAAGGCAAGAACCGCGAAGTGCGCAAGATCCTGAACCACCTCGGCCTCGACGTGAACCGCCTGATCCGTGTGTCGTACGGGCCGTTCCAGCTTCTCGATCTCGAGCCGGGTGCCGTCGACAACGTGCGCCGCAAGGTCATTGCCGATCAGCTCGGTCCGGCGGTCGCGCGCGAGCTTGGGCTCACCGATCGCGAGAACGACGCCGAAGCGCGGCGCGCGCGCGGGAAGAAGACGAAGGACGAGGCATGAGAGTCGTCGGCGGCAAGCTGCGCGGGCGCAATCTCGCCACGCCGAGTGATGATGCGATCCGCCCCACGTCGGACCGCGTGCGGGAGGCTGTCTTCAACTGGCTCCTGCATGGCGATCCGGTCGCGCGCATCGAGGGCGGGCGCGTGATCGATCTTTTCGCAGGTACGGGCGCGCTCGGGATCGAGGCGCTGTCTCGCGGCGCTACCTTCTGCCTGTTCGTCGAGGAAGCGGCCGAAGCACGCGGTCTCATCCGGCGCAATATCGAGGCGTTCGGCCTGACCGGCGTGACCAAACTCTGGCGGCGCGACGCAACCGATCTCGGACCGGCAGGCAATATGATGCCGTACGATGTGGCCTTTCTCGATCCGCCCTATGGCAAAGGCCTCGGCGAGAAGGCGCTCGCCGCGCTGGCCGAAGGCGGGTGGCTCGTTCCAGACGCGCTGTGTGTGCTCGAAGAGAGGAAGGGCGCCGATCTCGCGCTTCCCCAAGCGTTCGACGTGCTCGATCAGCGCGAGTGGGGCGATACGCAGGTGGTGAAACTGCGGTTCAGGGGCGTGTAGCCGTCACCGCCGCCCGAACAGCCGCTCGATATCCGCGCGGGAGAGCTGGACGTATGTCGGGCGGCCGTGATTGCACTGACCGGCGCGCGGCGTCGCTTCCATCTCGCGCAGCAGCGCATTCATCTCCGACCCCGTGAGGCGACGGCCGGCGCGGACGCTGCCATGACACGCGATCGTCCCGAGGATCGCATCGAGACGCGCGGCCAGAAGACCGGTCGTGCCTTCCGTCAGCATTTCACGCGCCAGATCCTTCACGAGCGCCGCAACATTGCACTGGCCGAGCAGCGCCGGTGTCTCGCGCACGAGAATGGCGGCCCCGAACGGCTCCAGGACGAGACCAAGCTCGGCGAGCTGATCGGCGGCCTCGGCGAGCGCGGCAACTTCGTCGCCGTCGAGATCGACGATTTCCGGAATAAGCAGGCCTTGGCGCTTCACACCGCCATTCGCGAGCGAGGCCTTGATGCGTTCGAGCACGAGGCGTTCGTGCGCGGCGTGCTGGTCGACAATGACGATGCCTTCGGTCGTTTCGGCGACGATGTACGTGCCGTGAAGCTGCGCACGGGCGGCGCCGAGCGGGTGATCCTCGGCTTCGGCCTCATATGCGGTGATCGGTGGCTCGGCTTCGTGCGCGACCTCGACGTTAGGCTCGATCGCCAGCCCCACGAGTGGTGCCTGCATGGCCTCAGCAAAGCCGCCCGAATAGCTCGGTCGCTGCGATGGCGGCGGAGACCACGATTGCGGCGCCGGCATCTCGTTGCGCCGTGCGAGGACGTCGAGCATTCGTGCGCCGCCTTCCGCACTGGCACGATGGCCGGCACGTTCCAGCACTTCGCGAATGCCGCCGACGAGCAGCGAGCGCACCGCACCGGCATCGCGAAAGCGCACCTCGGTTTTCGCCGGGTGCACGTTCACGTCGACATAGCGCGCATCGAGTTCGACGAAGAGCGCCACGAGCGGATGACGGCCCTTCGGCACCATATCGCCGTACGCACCACGCAGCGCGCCGAGCAGCAGCCGATCGCGCACGGGACGGCCATTCACGAACAGGAATTGCAGGCCCGCATCGGGCCGGTTCAACGTCGGCAGGCCGACGAAACCATGCAGCCGCACGGCTTCGCGCGTGCCGTCGAGCGCCAGCGCATCGGCCATGAACTCACGGCCCATAATGCGGCCGAGGCGCGCGAGCAGGCCGTCCGGTCCCGGCGCGCAGGCCGGCAGGCGCAGTCCTGTACGCTCGCCCGTCGTCAGCGAGAAACCGATCTCGGGGTGCGCCATGGCGAGGCGCTTGACCACCTCGGAGGTGGCGAGGTTCTCCGCCCGCTCGGACTTCATGAACTTCAGGCGCGCGGGCGTGGCCGAGAAAAGATCGCGCACCTCGATGATCGTGCCAGGATTGAGCGCGGCGGGGCGCACCTCGCCCTTGCGCCCGCGATCGACCGTGATGGCGATGCCATGATCGGCCGCCGATTGACGCGTGCGGATTTCCAGATGGGCAATCGAGCCGATGGAGGGCAAGGCCTCACCACGAAATCCGAGCGTCGTGATGTTGAACAGATCCTCGTCGCGGAGCTTCGATGTCGCATGGCGTTCGACCGCGAGCGAGAGATCGCGCGCGTCCATACCGGAGCCGTCATCCGTAACGCGGATGAGCGAGAGCCCACTCCCTGCCGTGACGATCTCGATTTCGCGCGCGCCGGCGTCGATGGCGTTCTCGACCAGCTCCTTGACGACGCTCGCCGGACGCTCGACGACCTCGCCGGCCGCGATCCGGTTGATCGTCTCGGGTGTGAGCTGACGCACGGCCATGATTGGCGCTGTTCCCCGTCGCATCGCGCGGGCGCCGGCCGTAATGCCCCTACTTGGACAGCCGCTCGCGCGTGAGCACCTTGGCGAGCTCGACGGCGGGCTGGTCGAAAGGATCGAGCTCCATGAGCCAGCCGGCGAGAATCGTCTCGAGCATGAAGTGCATCATCAAGCCGCCGAGCGCTGCCGCGTCAAGCCGCTCGATATCGATTGTCCGCACTGGCCTGCCGGCGCGATTGAGCGCCTCGGGCACGGCTTCGGCCTGAGCCGCTACAAGCTCGCTCACGGACCGCCCCGCCATCACGTCGAGCCCAGCAACTTTCGCGAGCGCGGGGTCGATGACCGGCCCTGATTCGGCATTCTTCACGCGCAGCACGGTGAGTGCGTGCTCGCGCGGTCCGTCCATGAAGAGCTGGAGCTGGCTGTGCTGGTCGAGCGGGCCGAGACAGCCGAGCGGCGTCGTACCCTGGCCGCCCTTGCCGAGACTTTCAGCCCAGAGCTGCACATACCAGGCACCGAGCCGCTGCAGGCGATCGGCATAGGACATGAAGGCCATGACCTTGATGCCCTTCTCGCGCGCCATCCCGACCGCGAGCGCGGCCCCGATGGCAGGCGCAGAAGCGGACGGATGCGCGGCCGTGAGCGCCTGCTGAAGTACGGCATCCGCGCCGGCACGCAGGGCACGCGGATCGAGACCGCGCGCCATGGCCGGGATGAGACCGACCACGGTCAGTGCGGAATAGCGTCCGCCGATCGCCGTCGGATGATCGAGCATGGGAATGCCGCGGCTCGAAAGCAGATCGCGCAGACCATTGCGCACGCCGGGGCGGGCCGGCTCGGTGATACCGAGAAAGAGTTCGGACGAGCGCTGGCCGAGCCCAGCCGCATCGACGGCCTGGAAGGCAGCGATCGCCTGCACGAGCGTCTCCGATGTGCCGCCCGACTTCGAGGTGATCACGAAGCGCGTCGTCGCGAGATCGATGCCCTTGAAAGCGAGCGCCAGCGTCGAGGCGTCGAGGTTGTCGTAGAAGCGGGTGCGCGGGCGATTACGCTGCTCGGCATCAGCTGCACCCGGGATGTTCCAGCCCGCGAGCTGCGCCAGCGCCTGCCCGCCGAGGCTCGAGCCGCCAATGCCGAGGAACACGATCATCTTGGCGCCGGCCGAAAGCTTCTTCAGCGCGGCTTCGGCGGCGACGATGTCCGCGTCCTCGCGCGGCAGTCTCAGTAGAGGTAGGCTGCCGTCAGCGTGGGCAGCCTTGAGCTTCGCAAGCGGTGTCGCGGTCTTGTCGAGCCAAGTCGCCAGTGTGCGGCTGTCGAGCCCGTGCGTGCCGATGCGCCCATCGAGGCAACCAGCGATGCTTTGATGATAAAGCCGTTGAGCCGAAGCCGAGCCCGAATTTGCACCGGACACATACAGCTCGACGGGATCAGTCATCAGCTCAACTCCCTTGCAATCAGCCCCTTACATGCCAATCGAGAAGCCGGCGTCTCGCGACGCATCAGCTTCTCGAAGGGGCACCATCATAACTTACGTCTGCGGAACCAGCTCGGTTCCCGCGCAAATCTACTGCTTCGCTAAACCCTGCGGCTTGCCGACAACCGTAACGATCAGCTCGTCCGCCTTCAACAGGCGCGCGGCGACGCGCTTCACGTCCTGAAGCGTGACCGCATTGACCAGCGCATTGCGCTTGTCGATATAGTCGATGCCATAGCCCTCGAAGAGGAAGCCGAGAAGCTGGTTGGCGATCTTGGCGTTCGTATCGAAGCGCAGCGCGAACGATCCCGTGAGATAGTCCTTGGCGTTCTGCAGCTCCTCGGGCGTCGGGCCCTCTTCGGCCATGCGCCGCAGCTCGCCGCGGATCACGTCGAGCGAACGCCCGACCTCCTCGTTCTTCGTCGCGACACCACCGGCAAAGACTGCGGCGCGGCGATAGGGCTGCAGATAGCTGTAAACCGAATAGGCGAGGCCGCGCTTCTCGCGCACCTCCTCCGTGAGGCGCGAGGCGAAGCCGCCACCGCCGAGGATCTGGTTCAGGACGAAGGCCGCCATGAAGTCATCGTCCTCGCGCGCAATGCCCGGCGCACCGAACTGCACGACCGACTGCGGCACATCCATATGGACGACCTGCACGCGCTCCTTGGCCTCGGGCACAGCCGCCGCGACGGGCGTGAGATCTGCCTTGGCCGGCAGCTCGCCGAACACGCGATCGATGAGCGCGCCGAGCTGCTCCGGCGTGATATCGCCGACAGCGACGACCTTAAGATTGTCGCGCGCGAAGTTGCGCTTGCGGAAGGCCTCGAGATCATCGCGCGTGATCTTGGCGATGCTCTCGGGCGTCCCGTCGGACGGCAGGCCATAGGGGTGGCCGGGGAATGCCTGCGCACTCCAGGCGGCGCCCGCAACGCGGTTCGGGTTCTTGGCCGCAAAGGCGAGGCCGGAGAGCAGCTGCTTGCGCACACGCTCCACGGCATCGGCATCGAAGCGCGGCTGGTTCATCGCAAGGCGCAGCATCTCGATGGACGGATCGCGATTGGCGGTCAGCGTCTCGAAGCTGCCGTAGAAGCCGTCACGCGCGTCCTCGAAGCTCATGCGGAACGCAAGCTCCTCCATGCGCTCCTGGAACTTGTGCGAGTCGAGATCGCCCGCGCCCTCGTCCATCATCGACGAGAGGAAGTTGGCGACTCCCTCCTTGCCGGGAGGGTTCTGCGAGCTGCCGCCCTCGAAGACGAAGCGCAGCGCGATGAGCGGCACGGCGTGCTCCTGCACGAGCCAAGCATCGATGCCACCGGGGCTTTTGATCTGCTGAATCTTCATGGCATGAGCCTTAGCAGTGAGGACGGGTGCCGCGAGGCAGAGCAGCATGGCTGAAGCGACGACAGGAAGACGGGCGGGGCGGACAAAGAGCCTTCCACGGAGGGGTGCTGAACTGGACATGATACGAAGCCTCGCTGTGTCGACGCGTTGAAACAAGATCGTGCGGCGCGGAAACGCCGGATAGTTCGTGTGCCTGTGGACCTCACCGCATTCCTTTCGGTTCAATTCCATCAGGAGCGTGAGCCCGGCGGCTGGTCGGGCGCCTCGGGCAGGAGAACGCCTGTGACCGAGCGGAGAATATCGAGGTGGCGAATGGCCGCCTTGGCCTGATCGGTGGTGACCTTCGATAGGCGCTCCGGCCATTCCTCGACGTCCTGGATCGTCGCGCCGACGGTCAGCGCCCAGCCATAGCGGCGCGCGAGCGACGCCTGGTTGTCGCTTTGATAGATGTACTCGGCGAGATAGGACTTCTTGGCGCGGTCGAGCTCGGCTTCGGTGATGCCGTTTGCAGCCACGTCCGCGATCACGCCGTCGATGAGCTGCTCGATCTTCTCGAAGGGCACGCCATCGTTCGGTACGGCGAAGAAGGCGATCTTGCCGCTGTCGCGCGCCGTGCCGGAGTACCAACCGCCGGCGCTCGAGGCGACCTTCTCCTCAACGACGAGCTTCCTGTAGATGCGGCTCGTCGGGCCGGACGCGAGCACCTTCACGAGCAGATCGAGGGCCTCGGCTTCCCCCGGAGCGGCCTTGGTGTAGGCAGGTGCGATGTAGTGGCGATGCCACGTGCGACGGCCGGCGCGCGGGTCCTTGAGCTCGATGCGCCGCTGTGCGCGGTGCGGCGGCTCGCCGGGACGCTCCCTCATCATCACATTGGGATTGCGCGGGATCTGCCCGTAGGTCGCCTCGGCGAGCTTGCGCACTTCTTCAGGCGTCACGTCGCCGGTCACCACCAGGATGGCGTTGTTCGGCGCGTAGAAGCGCTTGTAGAAATTCAGTGCATCCTCCCGCGAGAGCTTGGCCATCTCGTGCTCCCACCCGATGATGGGAATGCGATAGGGGTGCGCAAGATAGAGTGCTGCACCCATCTGCTCGTCGAGAATGGAGTTCGGGTTGTTCTCGACCCGGCTGCGGCGCTCCTCGAGGATGACGTCGCGCTCGGTCAGCACTTCCTTCTCGTCGAGCCGGAGGTTGACCATGCGGTCGGCCTCCATCTCCATCACCTTGGGCAGGCGATCCTTGGAGACGCGCTGGAAGTAGGCGGTGATGTCCTGAGCCGTGAACGCGTTATCCTGGCCGCCGAGCCGCGAGACGATCTTGGAGAACTCGCCCGTCCCGATCTTCTCGGTCGCCTTGAACATCAAGTGCTCGAGGAAGTGAGCGATGCCCGAGGTGCCCGGGGGTTCGTCGGCGGCGCCGACCCGGTACCAGATCATATGTGTCACGACCGGCGCCCGGTTGTCCGGGACGACCACCACCTGCAAGCCATTCGGCAGCACGAACTCGGTGGCGCGCGGTCCAGTCTGCGCAAGCGATGTAACGGGAGCGAGTGAGAGCATGAGCAATCCGATGATCAGATGGTGAACATGGACAAGGGCTCGCGTGAGCATGGTCACTTTCCTACGCACAGGGATGCGGCAAGCCGCATCACATTCCACACACCGCATCCCAGACAGGCCCGAGGCCACAACCTCGAGACTCATTCCACCGGGCGACCTGCTGCGCCGCCACTCTACAGTGTCCGGCACCTCCGAAGGCAGTTAACCTCCGATCATGTCCGGCATCCGGCACTGGGCCCTGCTCAGTGAGTTCAGCCGAGCAGGGTATTGCAGCGCAAGCGTGGCGATATCACCACATTTTTCGCACGACTTTGTGATCGAGTTGCACTGCAAACAATGCAGCATAAAACGACCATTGATTTCATTGGATTTTTACGCGCCGTTGCGCGACCGGCGTCCAGAGACTAGAGTGGCATAGCCACCACATCTCCCGGCCAGCGGCCTGAACTTCGGGCGTCGGGGCGCCCAAGTCAAATGACAACATTTTCATGTTTAAGGCGGGTGTGCGCCTAGGACGCACCTGCCTCCGCCACCTCCAGGGCCGCCGAGGCGGCGAGCCATGCCTCCTCCGCCTGCCCCATTTGCCGGGTGATGTCGGCGCGGGCAATCGAGAGCTTCTGGGCCTTGCCGGCGTCCTCATAAGCGCGCGGATCCGCGAGTGCCGCGTCGATCTCGTCGCGCTTTGCCGTGAGGCGCTCGAGCTCCTTCTCGGCCGACTGTACGGCGCGCCGCAATGGCGCTGTTTCGGCGCGGCGTGCCGCAGCTTCGCGGCGCTGATCGACGCGCGCGGCCTTCGGTTGAGCCGATGCCCCGTTGCCTTCGCGTTGTGCGCGCGCACGCTGACCGCGCTCGGCGAGCAGGTCCGCGCGGTAGCTTTCGAGATCGCCGTCGAAGGCGCGCACAGTGCCGCCCTTCACGAGCCAGAGGCGATCGACGCACGCCTCGATCAGATGGCGGTCGTGACTGATGAGGATGACGGCACCGGGAAAATCATTGAGCGCCTGGATGAGCGCCTCGCGGCTGTCGACGTCGAGATGGTTCGTCGGTTCGTCCAGAATGAGCAGATGCGGCGCGTGGAACGCGGTCAGCGCCAGCAGCAGGCGCGCCTTCTCACCGCCAGAGAGCTTGGAGGCCTTGGTATCGGCCTTGTCGTGCGAGAAACCCCACGAGCCGAGACGCGTACGCTTCTGCGCCTCGGTCGCCTCCGGCATGAGGGCGGCGATCTGATCATAGGGCGACCAGTCGGCATTGAGATCGTCGAGCTGATGCTGGGCGAAGTAGCCGACATTCACACGCTGCGCGCCGAGAACCCGCCCATCCATCGGCTGCAGCCGGTTCGCGAGCAGCTTGGCGAACGTGCTCTTGCCATTGCCGTTCTGGCCGAGCAGGGCAATGCGATCATCCTGATCCACATTGAGATTGAGGCGCGTGAGAATGGGTGCCCCCGCCTCATAGCCGACGGCGGCATCCTCGATCTTGAGCAGGGGGCTCGCGAGTAGCTTCTGTGGTGCCGGAAGGCGGATCGGCACGACGCTCTCGTCGATCTGCGCGGCAATGGGCTTCATCCGCGCCAGAGCCTTGATGCGGCTCTGCGCCTGCGTGGCCTTGGAGGCCTTGGCCTTGAAGCGGATGATGAACGCCTCGATGCGCGCGCGCTCCTCATCCTGGCGTCTGGCGAGTTTCGTTTCGAGGCGCTGCTTCTCGCGGCGCGCCTCCTCGAAATCGTCGTAGCCGCCGGCATAGAGCGTGAGCTTGCCGCGATCGAGATGGAGGATGTGGTTGACCGCGCGATTGAGCAGATCGCGGTCGTGACTGATGATCACGACCGTGTGCGGGTACGTGCGTAGATAGGTTTCGAGCCAGAGCGTGCCTTCGAGATCGAGGTAGTTCGTCGGCTCGTCGAGCAGGAGAATGTCCGGCTCGAGAAAGAGGATAGCGGCGAGCGCCACGCGCATCCGCCAGCCACCCGAGAATTCCCGGCAGGCGCGCGCCTGCGCTTCCTCGTCGAAGCCGAGACCGGCAAGGATCTGCGCCGCGCGCGAGGGCGCCGAATGAGCGTCGATATCACCGAGCCGCTCGTGGATGGCGGCAATACGGTGCGGATCGCTCGCCGTCTCCGCCTCGGCGAGAAGAGATGCGCGCTCCAGATCCTGGGAAAGCACCCACTCGATCAGCGTCTCCGCCCCACCCGGCGCCTCCTGCGCGACATGGCCGACCTTCAACCCGCGCTGGATCGTGATCGAGCCATCGTCCGGCGCGAGATCGCCGATGATGAGCTTGAAGAGCGTGGTCTTGCCGGCGCCATTGCGCCCGACGAGCCCGACTTTGTGCCCGGACGGAATAGCACACGTGGCGCCCGACAGGATCGGCCGCCCTTCAATGCGGTACGTGAGGTCATTGACGTGGAGCATGGCCGCGCAGATAGCCCAACTGGGCGGCTCCTGTCACCCAGGACCTCAGGCAAGCTGCGCGCGCAGGGCCGCCGCCGCCGCAATGGGACCGAGAACGAGCGCGCCGAGTGAGATCGCCCCAAGGATCATCAGCGACGGGCCCGAGCCGCCCGGACCAAGCAGCGAGGCGATGGCGCCGATGCCGAAAATGAGCGTCGGGACGTAGAGAGGCAGAACCAGCAGCGCGATGAGCAGGCTACCGCGGCGGCTCCGCAGTGTGAGCGCCGCGCCGATCGTGCCGATGAAGCTGATCGCCGGCGTGCCGATGAGCATGGTGAGCATGAGCAGCGGATAAGCCGCGAGATCAAGATTGAGCATGAGGCCGAGCACGGGCGCAAGCAGTGTCAGCGGCAGCGCCGTCGAGAGCCAGTGCGCGAGCCCCTTGGCCAGCACCACCATTTCCATCGGCAGGGAGGATGCCGCCATGACTTCGAGCGAGCCGTCTTCCAGATCGGTCTCGAAGAGGCGCCCGAGTGTGAGCAGAGCCGAGAGCAGGAGCGCGAGCCACAGCAGGCCGGGCGCAATCCGCGAGAGCAACGCCATATCCGGGCCGAGCCCGAGCGGCAGCATGGCGACGACAATGAGATAGAAACCGAGGGCTGCCCCGAGCGCGCTTCCCTCGCGCACGGCAAGGCGAAGATCCCGCGAAAGAAGCGCAAAGAACGCTCTCATAGGACCTCGCCGTGGGCATGGACCTCACCCGGATCGGGCGCGGCGAGTTCGAGAATGCGTGCATTGTTGAGGCCGAGGGGCCCGTGCGTCGCGGCGATCAACATGCCGCCGCCATCCAGATGCTGCTGCATGAGGCCGGCGAGCAGCGCCTGCGAGGCGACATCGAGCGCGGCCGTCGGCTCGTCGAGCAGCCATATGGGGCGCTTTGCGAGCAGCAGGCGCGTCAGGCCGAGACGCCGCTTCTGTCCGGCCGAAAGATAACCGGCCGGCACCTCGGCCAGGTCGGCGAGGTGCAGCATATCGAGCGTGTCGTCGACGGCGCGGACATCACCCTTGAGGAAGCGAGCCCAGAATTGCGCATTCTCGCGCACCATCAAGCCGGGCTTCACGCCATTGGCATGGCCCACGTAGTGCGCACATTCGCCGACCATGGCGTCGTCATCGCCCGAACCCTCGAGGCGGATCGCCCCCGCATCGGGCGGAATGAAGCCGACGAGCGCGCGCAACAATGTCGTCTTGCCGACACCGTTCGGGCCCGTGAGGACCAGCGCCTCGCCTGCCTCTACGGCGAACGACAAGCCGGCGATCAAGCGCCGCTCGCCGCGCGAGAGCGATAGGGTGTCGGCTACGAGCCGCATGTGTGGGTCGTCGCTAGGAAGTTGCCAGCCACAAAGAAAAGCAAATCTCCCCTCCTCCTGGTGGGGAGGGGTTGGGGGTGGGGGGAACCCCTACCGC
>JAEYPL010000218.1 GCA_023410905.1 Pseudomonadota bacterium | reverse complement strand
GGATCAGGCTGCCGCCCGCGTAGGTGATGATGATGTCGGCGAACTTCTGAGCGAGACCGGTGAGCGTGACGCTGCCGACGATGATGCCGGCGGCCGCACACGTCGGCGCGACGTTGAGAACGCCCGTCGTGCCATCGGCAAGCGCCTTCACGAGCTTCTTGGGCCACAGCGCCGAGTCCCATCGGAAAAAGCTCGTAACAATCGCCGTTATAGTCGCCCAGAACACGGCGAGCACGGGCGAGAAGCCCATCAGCATGAACACGACGATGGAGATGAGCGAGAAGAAGTGGAACCAGTAGTTCCGCGTGAGCGTCCACAGCGCGCCCTTCTCGATCATGAGATCGCTGCCCCCGGCGCCGTACTTCTTGGCGTCCAGCTCCACCATGACGTAGATGCCGAAGTAGTAGAGAAGCGTCGGGATGAGCGCCATCCAGATCACTTCGATGTAGGAGATCTTGAGGTACTCGGCGATGAGGAACGCGGCGGCGCCGAGCACCGGCGGCGAGATTATCGCGCCGAGACCACCGGCGGCGAGCAGGCCACCCGCGGCATTCTTTTCATAGCCCGCCTTGGCGAGCATGGGATGCGCGACCGTGCCGATCGTCACCGTGGTCGCGACACCGGATCCCGACGGCCCCCCCATGAGAAACGACGAGAGCACGACCGCGCGGCCAGCCGAGTTGCGCCGCCCGCCCATTGCGGCGAACGAGAAATCGATGAAGAACTTGCCGGCGCCTGAAGCCTGCAGAATGGCACCGAAGATCGTGAACAGGATGATGAGGGTCGAGGAGACGTCGATGGCTGAGCCGAAGATGCCTTCGAGCGTCATGTAGAGATGCGCAACGAGACGGTCGACCTCGTAGCCACGATGTGTCCAAGGCGCCGGCAAATACTGGCCGTACAGCGCATAGAGCACGAACATGATCGATACGAGCGGCATGATGATGCCGGTCGTTCGCCGCGCTGATTCCAGCACGAGCGCGATGAACACGACGCCGACCCACACCTGCACGGTAGTCGGCATGGTTGCGTAGTCGCCGAAGTCAGCGCCCTGGTAAATGATGTAGCCAACAGTACCGGCGCCGGCAGCGGCGAAGATCCAGTCCCACCAATGAATCTGGTCGCGATACCGGGCCGCTATCGGAAAGAGCAGGAAGACCAGCACCAGCACGATGCCGACGTGCATGGGGCGCAGGATGTGCGTCGGCACGATTTCGTAAGCGGCGTAGAGATGGAACAGGGTCGAGGCGAACGCGATGGCCGTGATCATGTAGGCGAACCAGCCGCCCACGCGGTTTTGCGCGCCCTCTTCTTCCTCGATGAGCTTCTCGACGGCCTTGCGCGCGTCGTCGCTGAGTTCGCCTTCCTGCGTGGCCGCAACCGGAGTGGCGCCCCCCTGTGCCTGGCTCATTGAGTGCTCCTACCCGGTCGTGAGTGGCGCTGGTGTGCGCCGTAGCCAAAAGGTCAAGCCGCCGGAAAGTCAATTCCGGCGGCTTTCAAGCGTATCGTCGGTAAAAGGTCAGTCGACCTTGATACCCTTCTCTGCGAAGTATTTGAGGGCGCCCTTGTGGAAGGGCACGCCGGCATTTGCCTTCGTCTGGTTCTCGGTTTTGAGGTTCAGCGCTTCCTTGTGCGTCAGCGCCAGCTCCTCACGCTTCTCGAAGAGCAGCTTCGTGAGCTGGTAAGCGAGATCCTCGCTCATGCTCTCGTTGACCATCATGATGTTCCAGACGGCCACGTTCTTGTTGTCGGCATCCATGCCGGTGTAGGTGGCCTTGGGAATGGAGGTCGCGGAGTAGATCGCGCCGTACTTCGCGACCATCTTGTCGGTGTACTGGGCGATGTCGATCATCTTCAGCTTCGTACCCGGCGTCGCGCTGAGATCGGTCA
Source organism: Pseudomonadota bacterium (assembly GCA_023410905.1). Classification (GTDB taxonomy): domain Bacteria; phylum Pseudomonadota; class Alphaproteobacteria; order Rhizobiales; family Hyphomicrobiaceae. Next base: position 7,124 of record JAEYPL010000218.1, on the reverse strand, counting down.
CCGCTGCCGTCGGAAGTCCGCCGACCCAGAAGAACGCGTCGATCTTCTTGTCCTTGAGTGCGTTGACACTCTCGGCAACGCCGAGACGCTCGCGCCTCATGTCCTTGTCCTTGTCGAGGCCGGCTGCCTCGATGACACGGAACGCAAAGACCTCGGTGGCGCTACCGGGTGAACCCGTCGAGACGCGCTTGCCCTTGAGATCTTCCATCTTCGTGACCCCAGTGCCGTCGATCGTCACGACGTGCATGTGGTTGGGGTACATAACGGCAAGAGCCTGGATCGGCAGCTTGCCGCTCTTGAACTTGTCCTCACCTTTGATCGCGTCCCACGAAGCGTCGACCTGCGCGAGGCCCATATCCGCGCGGCCCGTGCCGACGAGCTGCAGGTTGGCGACCGAGCCGCCCGTCACTTCTGCGGCTGCCGTGGTGTTCGGGATGTTCTTGCCGATGATGCTCGCGAAACCGCCGCCGAGCGGATAGTACACGCCGCCCGTGCCGCCGGTGGTGATCGAAAGCTGCTTAGTCTGCGCGACGGCGGCCGCCATGGTGAACGCCACGGCAGCACCCGCCGTCAGCGCAATTAGACGCTTCATCTCTGTATTCCTCCCAAAGGAATCTAGTTCTCAGGCGCGATCAGTCCGGTGCAGCGCGACACAACATGCGTTCGCGCCACTTTGAACAAAAGGCTAGGGGGTGTCTAACGGACAAGCCTACCTGCGGCCAAGAGAAAATCGCTGGTCTTGCTTATTTTCGGCCGCGTTCCAGGGGTGGCTCTGGCGCCAGAAAATCGGGCACGCGATCAGCGGTCGGAAGAATAGGTCCACTGCGCCCGCCAAAGCCAACGGCCGCTATAGAAACAGCGGCCGCCACGAACACAAATCCGCCGGGCAATCGCGCGCGGGCGCGGGCTGCGCTACTTCCACTCGATCTTGACGATCTCGTAGGCCTTGGCGCCCTTGGGCGTCGTCACCTCGGCACTGTCGCCCTTGCTCTTGCCGATGAGCGCACGGGCGATCGGTGAACTGATCGACACCTTCCCTTCGCGGACATCCGCTTCCGTCTCGCCGACGATCTTGTACTTGACCTTCTCGTCGGTATCTTCGTCGATGAGGGTCACGGTGGCGCCGAACTTGATCTTGTCGCCGGACATCTTGGTCGTATCGATGACCTCGGCGCGCGAAAGCTTGTCTTCCAGGTCCGCGACCCTGGATTCGTTCAGGCCCTGGGCTTCCTTGGCGGAGTGATACTCAGCGTTCTCGCTGAGATCGCCATGAGCGCGCGCTTCGGCAATAGCCTGGATGATCCGAGGACGTTCCACGGCTTTCAGGCGGTGCAGCTCCGTCTCGAGCTTCTGAAAGCCCTCGATCGTCATCGGAACCTTTTCCATCGCCATATCCAAGTCTCCCAACCGGCTCGGCCGACATGCCGATACCGCCGAATCAGTCGCAACAGTCCTCGGGAAAACGCCAGCTTCCCCCGTCCGGGGCCCCTTGGCAAGGGCCTCAGGCGGTGCGGCTAATATAGGCCTGAAGTGGCGCCACTTTAAGGTGACCGCGTCGCAGTGCCTTTATGGCTCCAGTTACCGCGATCGCTCCTGCGAGAGTCGTACAATAGGGAATGCGGTTGAGCAAGGCCGTGCGCCGGATGTCCTTGGAGTCGGCCAGCGCCTTGGCACCCTCAGTTGTATTGAACACCAAATGTACGTCGCCATTCTTCATGGCGTCGACGATGTGCGGACGGCCTTCCAGAACTTTGTTCACTAACTCGCAGGGAATGCCGTGCTGCTCGAGGTGCCGCTTGGTGCCCCGCGTCGCCAAAATCTTGAAGCCCAACTCGACGAGATCCCGCATGGCGCCGAGGATGCCGTCTTTGTCCGCCTCCTTGAGCGACACGAAGACCGTGCCCTTGTCGGGAAGCGACTGGCCTGCGCCGAGCTGGCTTTTGGCGAAGGCGAGCCCGAAATCCGTATCGATGCCCATGACCTCGCCCGTCGAGCGCATCTCAGGGCCCAGGATCGGATCGACGCCGGGGAAGCGCGCGAACGGGAAGACGGCTTCCTTGACCGCAATATGATCGAGCTTGCGCGGCTTGAGACCGAAACCCTTGAGCGGCTCGCCGCCCATGATCCGCGCCGCGATGCTCGCGACCGGCAGGCCGATGGCCTTGGCGACGAACGGCACCGTGCGGCTCGCCCGCGGGTTCACCTCGATGACGTAGATCTGCTTGTCCTTGATCGCGTACTGCACGTTCATGAGCCCGACGACATTGAGCGCCAGCGCCAGATCGCGGGTCTGCTTCTCCAGGCGCACGACGATCGAGCTGTCGAGCGAATGCACGGGCAGCGAGCAGGCGGAATCGCCCGAATGCACGCCCGCTTCCTCGATGTGCTCCATGATGCCGGCGACGAAGGAGTCCTTGCCATCGGCGAGGCAGTCCACATCGACCTCGATGGCGCCGGTCAGATAGCGGTCGATCAGCAGCGGCCGGCTCTCGGAAACGATGAGCTCGGACGGACGGTCGAGCGTGGCGGACAGGCGCTGGATATAGCGATCCACCTCACCGCCATCCGCGACGATCTCCATGGCGCGGCCGCCGAGCACGTACGATGGACGGATCACGATCGGATAGCCGATGCCATCGGCGACGGCACGAGCCTCAGCAGGCGATCGCGCGATACCGCTTTCCGGCTGCAATAGACCGAGCTTGTCGATCAGCGCCTTGAAGCGGTCGCGGTCCTCGGCGAGGTCGATCGCGTCAGGTGACGTGCCGAGAATGGGCACACCGGCATCTTCGAGCGCCTGCGCAAGCTTGAGCGGCGTCTGGCCGCCGAACTGCACGATCACGCCCTTGAGCGTCCCATTCGACTGCTCGACGCGGATGATCTCCAGCACGTCCTCGGCCGTCAGCGGCTCGAAGTACAGGCGATCCGACGTGTCGTAGTCGGTCGAGACGGTCTCCGGATTGCAGTTGACCATAATGGTCTCGTAACCCGCCGCCGTGAGCGCGAAGCACGCATGGCAGCAGCAGTAGTCGAACTCGATGCCCTGGCCGATGCGGTTCGGCCCGCCACCGAGAATGATGACCTTTTTCGCGGTCGTCGGCTGTGCCTCGCACACGGGCTGGTCGACGAGGCCGCGCTCGTAGGTCGAGTACATGTACGGCGTCGGCGAGGCGAATTCGGCCGCGCAGGTGTCGATGCGCTTGAAGACCGGCGCAAGGCCGAGCTTCTTGCGGAGCGCGCGCACGTCCGCTTCCTTCTTGCCCGCGAGTTTCGCAAGCCGCGCGTCCGAAAAGCCCATGGCCTTCAGATCGCGCAAGGCCTCGACGTTCTCGGGAAGCCCGTGCGCGATGACGCGCGCTTCCTCGTCGATGATCTCCTGCATACGTTCGAGGAACCACGGATCAATGCGGCAGGAGGCGTGGATCTGCTCGTGATCGACGCCCATGCGCATGGCCTGCGCGACTTTCAGCAGGCGGTCAGGCGTCGGATGGGCAAGCGCAGCGCGCACGACGTTCTTGTCGTCGCCACCACCAAGCCCCTCGAAGGTCATGTCATCGAGACCGGTGAGGCCTGTTTCCAGGCCGCGCAGCGCCTTCTGCAGGCTCTCGGCGAACGTTCGACCAATGGCCATGACCTCGCCGACGGACTTCATCGCGGTCGTCAGGGTCGGATCGGCGCCGGGGAACTTCTCGAACGCAAAGCGCGGAATTTTGGTGACGACATAGTCGATCGTCGGCTCGAAAGAAGCGGGCGTAGCGCCGCCCGTAATGTCGTTTTCGAGCTCGTCGAGCGTGTAGCCGACCGCCAGTTTGGCCGCGACCTTGGCAATGGGAAATCCCGTCGCCTTGGATGCCAGCGCCGAGGAACGCGACACGCGCGGGTTCATCTCGATGACGACGAGGCGCCCGTCCGCCGGATTGACGGCGAACTGCACGTTCGAGCCGCCCGTCTCGACCCCGATCTCGCGAAGCACCGCGATCGAGGCATTCCGCATAATCTGGTATTCTTTGTCCGTAAGCGTCAGCGCGGGCGCGACCGTGATCGAGTCGCCCGTATGCACGCCCATGGGATCGACGTTCTCGATGGAGCAGATGATGATGCAGTTGTCCGCTTTGTCGCGGACGACCTCCATCTCGTATTCCTTCCAGCCGAGCAGACTCTCGTCGATGAGGATCTGGCCGACGGGCGAGGCATCGATGCCCGAGCGCGCGATCTGCTCGAACTCCTCGCGGTTGTAGGCGACACCACCGCCCGTTCCGCCGAGCGTGAAGGCGGGGCGGATGATGGCCGGCAATCCGATCGTTTCGAGGTGCCGCATGGCCTCGGCGTAGCCCGTCGCCGTGTCATAGCGGACGATATTGCCTTCGGCGTCGCGGATCGGCGGGGAGGAGGCAATGGCCGCCCGCGGGCTCTCCAGGCCGATCCGATCCATGGCCTCGCGGAAGAGCTTGCGATCCTCGGCCTTGTCGATGGCCTCGGCGCGCGCGCCGATCATCTCGACGCCGAACTTGGCCAGCACCCCCATCCGCTCCAGCGACAGCGCCGTGTTGAGCGCCGTCTGCCCGCCCATGGTCGGCAGCAGGGCGTCCGGGCGCTCCTTCTCGATGATCTTCGCCACGATCTCGGGCGTGATCGGCTCGATGTACGTCGCGTCCGCCAGCTCCGGATCCGTCATGATCGTCGCCGGATTGGAGTTGACGAGGATGATGCGGTATCCCTCGGCCCGGAGCGCCTTGCACGCCTGGGTCCCGGAATAATCGAACTCGCAGGCCTGGCCGATGACGATCGGGCCGGCGCCGATGATGAGAATCGATTTGATGTCTGTACGCTTGGGCATGGGGCCGCTTTCTATTGCAGCTGCTCACGCTTGGCTATAGGGCGCGGCAAAGAGGCGGGGAGAGTTGCGATGAGAGCGCCGATGCGTGCCATGCGCGCACCGCCGGACGCCCCGCCGGCCCCTCTTCCGCCTTGACGTTATCGCCCCGGCCGCGCTCCCATGAGCCGAGCCAAGCAGGAACAACGAGGAAACAACCAGGAGACGAGTATGAAAATCAAGTTCCACCACGTTAACCTGTGCACGCGCGATGTCCCTGGCCTCGATACCTTCTACCGGGACGTCCTGGACATGAAGACGGAGCCGGGCCTCGCCGGGAACCGGGACAAGGATCAGGGCTATTCGGGCAATGTCTCCTTCCTGACGGACGGGCGCGCCGACGCCACCCAGTTCCACCTCGCCGAGCAGGACATGAAGATCGGCTTCAAAACCGGCCAGGCGGTCAACCCGCTGGAGCGCGGGCATCTCGCCTTCCGCACGGACGACATCGCAGCCTTCAAGAAGCGCCTGGAGGAGAAGGGCATTCCCTATTCGGACTTCGGCGCCTGGGCCATGAAGGGCTGGGAGCAGATTTTCTTCTATGACCCGGCCGGCAACATCATCGAGGTTCATCAGGTCAAAGCATGAGCCAGGAGACCGACCTGCTTTTCGTCTACGGCACCCTACTGACGCGCGCCCGTGGCGCGCTCGGCACGGACATGCGCGCCCGCCTCAAGACGGAGAGCACGAGCCTCGGCGAGGCGACCATCCCCGGTCGCCTCTTCAGCCTTGGCACGTTCCCGGTGATGCTGGCGCCTGCCACGCCGTCGGACACGGTCCATGGCGAGGTGCTGCGCCTCGCCGATCCGGAGAGCGTTTTCGTCTGGCTCGATCCCTACGAGGGGATCACGCCCGGTCACAAGCGGGAGGGCGAGTACGAACGCGTGCGCCGGTCCGTGCGGCTCGCGAGCGGCGAGGAAGTGACAGCCTGGGTCTATCTCTATGTAGCGGATGTGACGAACGCGCCGCCCATACCGAGCGGCCGCTGGGAGAGCTGAACCCCGGACGCCTCAGCCGATCTTCGCCCGCGCGCTCGTGAGCACACGCACGAACTCGGCATCGAGTGCCGCATTGTTCCCGCGACAGCCGAGCGCGATCTGCTCGGCGAAGTCGAGATAATCGCGGCGGCGTTGGCGCGACCAGCTCGACGGCGGGTTATTCTCCGTATCCTCGACATTGCAGATCTTGTCGGCGAGCTTGATGAGCTTAGCCCGTGGCGTGAGCCCCGATGCGTGCTCGATCTCGAGCCGCTTTCGTTCCATCCATGTGAGCGAGCGATCGTCCGTCACTTCGAGCACCAGCGCCGCGATCGTCGCACCGAAATGCTCTTCGATCTCCTCGGCCGTCGTCTCGGTATCCTCGATCGTGTCGTGCAGGATGGCCGCGATCAGAACCTCGACATCATCGACGCCGGCGACACGCACGATGCGTTCGGAGACTTCGAGCGGATGATTGATGTACGGCGTTTCGCGCACGCCTTTCCGCCGCTGGTCGCGGTGGCGATCGGCTGAGAAGATCGCCGCCGCGAGCAGGCGCGCCGTCGCGGACGCACCCGCCTGTGCGTCGCCCGCGCTCATTTCGGCGCGAGCTTTGCCAAATCCGGCAGCGGCCGCGCCGTCTCCGGGTTGCCCGCCAGAACCTGCTCGAGCGCGTGCGCAACTTCCAGCACCATGGCATCGGAGCCGTTCGGCCCCGCAACCTGAATGCCGAAGGGCATACCCAGGTGATCGACGCCGCATGGAATAACGGCAACGGCCGGCAGCGCGGTCGTGAGCGCATAGGCGAGCGCGAGCCAGCGCATGTAGGTCGGCATCTTCTCGCCGTTGATCTCATCGACGTAGAGCTGCGCGTGCGGAAACGGCGAGACCGCCGCCGCCGGACAGATCAGCACATCCACCTCGTCGAAGAATTCCATGTAGCGATTGTAGATCTTCGTCTGTTCGACATTGGCCCAGGCCACATCGCCGAGCGAGTACTTGAGTCCCCGCTCGGTGTTGTCGATCACGTTTGGGCCGAGCAGATCGCGGTGCTTCTCGTAGCGCTCGCGGTGAGAGCCGACGAACACGAGACCGCGCAGGATTTCGAATGTCTCGTGCACGATGGTGAAATCGGGATGGCGGTTGCTGGTCTCGGCAAAGACCGAGCGGAACGTGCGCGTGCGCTGCTCGAAGAGCGCCGCGATATCCGCATCGACGGGGCAGCAGCCGAGATCGGTCGAGAACGCCGCGCGGATCGAGCCGAGATCGATATT
>JAEYPL010000195.1 GCA_023410905.1 Pseudomonadota bacterium | reverse complement strand
CTCAGCGAGATCAGCGCACGTCATCGCCCGGCGGCGCTCGCGCTCGCGGATTGGGGCAAGGCAAACCGATACGCTGGCTCCGGCGATCGCGCGGCAGTCGGCAATCTCGTCTATGACGTGCTGAGGCGGCGCGGCTCCATCGCCGCGCGCATGGGGGCGGCGACACCACGTGCGCTGGTACTCGGCGCGGCCGGACGCGCGCTTGGTCTCGATACGCAAGCGATCACAGCGGCGGCAGACGGTTCGCGTCATGCACTCACGCCGCTGACGGATGCCGAACGCGCCGCACTCGACAACAGTGAGCCGCCGAGCGCCGAGGCGCTTATGGCGGATGTGCCAGCCTGGATCATACCGCTCCTGCAGCCCGTACTCGGCGACAAGCTCGCCGCGGAAGTCGCGGCACTCTCCGAGCGCGCACCCGTCGATATTCGTGCGAACACGCTGAAGGCCACCCGCAAACAGGTGCTCGCCGATCTCGAAAAGCTCGGTCCGGCCGAGACCCGCTACTCACCGCTCGGCATTCGTTTCGCCGCACCCGAAGGTGCCGGACGCACGCCCAATGTCGAAGCCGAGCCCGCGCACGGCAAAGGCTGGTTCGAGGTGCAGGATCAGGGCTCGCAGATCGCGGCATTGCTCGTCGATGCGCGGTCCGGGCACGAGGTACTGGATCTCTGCGCCGGTGCGGGGGGCAAAACACTGGCGCTCGCCGCTGCGATGAAGGGCGAAGGCCGCATCATCGCGCACGATAGCGACAAGACACGCCTGCGCCCAATCTTCGAGCGGCTTCAGCGTTCGGGCGCGAAGAACGTTGAAGTTGTCGCGGCGAGCGATGCCGATGCGCTCTCCGGCATGGCCGGACGCTTCGATCGCGTCGTGATCGATGCGCCATGCACAGGCAGCGGCACGTGGCGGCGGCGGCCAGACGCGAAGTGGCGCCTGAAGCCGCGCAATCTGGAGCAGCGCCAGAAGGAGCAGCGCGAGGTGCTCGCTCAGGCGGCACCGTTGGTTAAACCCGGCGGACGCCTCGTCTACATCACGTGCTCATTGCTGCCCGCCGAGAATACGGATCAGATCGCGGCATTTCTCACCGCCAACCCCGGTTTCTCGCTCATTCCGTATGGCGAGGTCTGGCGCGAGGTGCTGCCGGGCACACCGCCCCCTTCGGCTGATGGGCGCACGGACACGCTGGTGCTGACGCCTGCCCAGCACGGCACGGATGGTTTCTTCGTCGCCATACTTGCGCGCGCAGCATAGCGCCCCGCCGTTGACTTGCCCATCCCGGGAAGGGCAAGACTGCTCTCAAAGCCAGAGCAAGGCGCCACTGCCGGGAGAATTGCCCAATGTCCGTATTCCGTTCCTTCCTGTTCGCACCGGGCAATCATCCGCGCCGCGTCGAGAAGGCCTTGAGCCTCGATGCCGATGCCGTCATCCTCGATCTCGAGGACGCCTGTCCCATTGCCGAGAAGATCGCGACACGCGAGGTGGTGGTGGCCGCCTGCCAGCAGCCGCGCGCGGGCCTCGCCTACATCCGCGTCAATGCGACGACGACCGAATGGGGCTACGGCGATCTCGTCGCCGCCGTGCGCAAGGGCGTCGATGGCATCGTTCTGCCCAAGGTCGAGACGGTCGATGAACTGCGCGGGGCCGACTGGGTGATCAGCAATATCGAACGGGAGCGCGGGCTCACGGTAGGCGCCATCGATCTCATTCCGATCACGGAGACGGCCAAGGGGCTCACCAATCTGCGCTCCATTGCGACGGCCGGAACGCGCATCAAGCGCATTGCATTCGGCGCGGGTGACTTCACGCTCGACGTCGCCATGGCCTGGACGCGCAGTGAAGCCGAGCTTCTCCCCTACCGCAGCGAGTGTGTGCTCGCTTCACGCGCCGGCAACCTCGAAGCGCCGCTCGATACGGTCTGGGCCGAGTTGAAGGATGCCGAAGGTTTCCGCGCGTCCGCCGTGCACGCGAAGAACCTCGGCTTCCAGGGCAAGATGTGCATCCATCCGGATCAGGTCGGCGTCGTGAACGAGGTGTTCACGCCGACCGCCGCCGAAGTCGAATGGTCTCGCAAGGCCGTCGCGGCTTTTGCCGAAGCGGAGAAGACAGGCTCTGCTTCCATTCAGCTCGAAGGCAAGTTCATCGACTATCCGATCGTCTATCGCGCCCAACGCATTGTCGCGCTCGCCGAACGTATCGCTACGCGCAAGCACTGACAGACAAGCAACAAACGTAAGAAGGAAACGCAGCAATGTCCGGAGAGAGCGCCGCGCCCCCGCATCCGACCGTGAAAGCACTCCAGGGTGTGCGCGTGATCGATGTGTCGAGCTTCCTCGCCGGGCCGTACTGCACGACACAGCTTGCCGAATTCGGCGCCGAGGTCATCAAGATCGAGCTGCCGAAGGTCGGCGATGCCCTCAGAAAATTCGGCACGATGACGCCGTCCGGTGACTCGCTCCCCTGGCTGCAGGAGACGCGCAACAAGAAGTGCATCACGATCGACCTGCGCAAGCCCGAGGGCGCGGATCTGCTGAAGCGCCTCGTGCGCCAGGCCGATGTGCTCGTCGAGAATTTCCAGCCCGGCACACTCGAGAAGTGGGGTCTCGGCTGGGAGACGCTGAAGGCCGAGAACCACAAGCTCATCATGGTGCGTATTTCCGGCTTCGGGCAGACAGGACCGTACAGCCCACGCCCCGGCTTCGGCCGCATCGGCAATGCGTTCGGCGGCCTCTCCTATCTCGCAGGATTTCCCGATCGCCCGCCGACGACACCCGGCTCCGCGACCATCCCGGATTATCTTTCAGGCCTCTATGGTTCACTCGGCGTGATGTACGCGCTGCGTGCGCGCGACATGACAGGACGCGGACAGTACATCGACATCGGGTTGTACGAGTCCGTCTTCCGCATTCTCGACGAGCTGGTCGCGGCGTACGACTACAAGGGTTATGTGCGCGAGCGCATGGGGCCCGGCACGGTCAACGTCTGCCCGCACAGCCATTACCCCACCAAGGACGACAAGTGGATCGAGATCGCGTGCACGTCCGACAAGATCTTCACGCGGCTCGCAGAGGCCATGGGCGCGGCGGACGTGGCGGGTGACGGCAAGTGGGGCAAAATCGTCGACCGTGATCGCGACCGCAAGGAGATCGATGCCTGGGTCGGAAACTGGACACAGCAGTTCACGCTGACGGAGTGCATCGCGGAGTGCGACAAGTTCGAGGTGCCGTGCGGTCCGGTCTATTCCGTCGCGGACATCTTCAATGACCCGCACTACGCTGCGCGCGAAAACATACTGCGCATGAGCGATCCGCGCGTCGGCGAGATCGCCATGCCGAACGTGGTGCCGCGCCTCTCCGACACGCCCGGCAAGGTCGAATGGCTCGGACCTACGCTCGGCGAGCACAATGAGGAGATCTTCAAAGGCCTGCTTGGCCTGAGCGACGGCGAGATCGGCCGCCTCAAGGACAAGGGCGTGGTTTGAGTTCGCGAATGGAGACGGCCGCGGTGCCCTATGCCTTTCAGCCTATACTGCGCGAGACGATCGCGACGCGGATTTCGAGCTTCGATCGTCATGCGATCACCGATCCCGCGCTCCGGCACGCCGCGGTTGCCATCATCGTGGCGGCAGGCGAAGACGCGGCAGAAGCTTCCGTGCTGCTCACGCGCCGTCCGCAGCATTTGAACCGGCATGCGGGACAGTATGCGCTGCCCGGCGGGCGCATGGATGCGGGCGAGACGCCTGAAGCAGCCGCGTTGCGCGAAACCATGGAAGAGCTGGGACTCGAGCTGAAGCCCTCCGCCATCCTCGGATCGCTCGATGATTATGCGACGCGCTCGGGCTTCCGCATCACGCCGGTCGTCATCTGGGGCGGTCCGGCCTTTCCGCTGGCACCCGATCCCAATGAAGTGGCCCGCGTCTTCCGGATTCCATTGCGCGAACTCGATGCACCCGAAGTGCCGGACTTCCAGCCGCCATTCGACGGCACGGAGCCGATCTTCGGCGTGCCGCTCGCCACACTCGGTCACAGCCTGCACGCACCGACCGCGGCTGTGCTCTACCAGTTCCGCGAGGTCGCGCTGCGCGGGCTTGCGACTCGCGTCGCTCACCTGGAACAGCCGCGCTTCGCCTGGACCTGAACGGGCAGACAAGCTCACTCGCTCTTTTGGGCAATCTTCTCGATGCGCGCCTGGCTGCGCAGCCGCGCCTCTCGGCGTGTGATGTAGATGGCGGAAGCGAAAATCACTGCAGCACCCACCCACGTCCAGAGATCGATGATCTCGCCGAAAGCGAGCCAGCCAATCGCGACGGCAAACGGCAAGCGTGAGAAGTCGAAGGTCATGACCAGCGAGGCCTCGGTCGAGGCAAAGCCCCGCATCAGGCAGTAATGCCCGAGGACGGCCGTAAGACCGATCGTCAAGATGATCGGCAAATACTCGATGC
>JAEYPL010000163.1 GCA_023410905.1 Pseudomonadota bacterium | reverse complement strand
ATTGTGGGTTGGTGAAAGCGAGATCAGACGAATGTGAATCGTCGGATGTGATCCGCTTTCATGCCGAGAAATTTCAGGCCCACGTGCATGTCACGTCGCACCACGCGCTCGACGGCCACGTGTGCTTGCGTTTTCGGCAGCGTTACAATCGCGCTCGGAAAATCGGCAAGTGCTACGTTCGTCGATTTCGGAGCGCCTGCACCCGCCAGGTGTGCGCTGTTGTGTGTGTGCTTGTTGCTCATGCTCATCATCTCCTCTGAGTGTTTTCCACGCTGGTCGAGGCTATCCGCGCGGATCGGGTTGATCTCATGTTCCGGTCGATTTGATAATCCAGTGCCGCGGACAAACATTGCGGAATTTCATTCGCAGATCCGCTGCACTTCATGCTAAACAGCCCCATCCCAAGTGCGAAATAAACAGGCGCCGAAAGTGCCCGCCTAGAATTGAGGCGGGCGCCCGAGAGCAAATGCGCGCGCGCCTGCGAAGCCGTGACTGTGCCGAGGCAGCAGGTGTGCAATGCGACAGCCTGACGAAATGCTTGTGATGGTGCGCGTGGCCGATCGTGGCGGCTTCACTGCCGCGGCCGAGGACGTCGGGCTTACGCCGTCGGCGGTGGCCAAACTCGTGCAGCGTCTCGAACTGCGCCTTGGCGTGCGTCTGCTCAATCGCACGACCCGTCGCGTGACGTTGACGGCCGAGGGCGAGCGGTACGTCGCGCGTTCGCGCAAAATTCTCGCCGACATCGACGAGTGCGAAGCGGATGTGATGGCCCAGGGTGCCGCACCTCGTGGAGAGCTGCGCATCGCCTGTGCGACGGGCGTCGGCTTCGCGACGATCGTCAGTGCCTTGCCGCGCTTCCGCGAGCGCTATCCCGATATCCGCATAGAGTTCGCGGTGGGGAGCCGCAGGATCGATATCGTAGAGAATCAGATCGATATTGCGATCCGGCTCGGTGCACTCCCCGATAGCTCGTTCGTCGCGCGCAAGCTCGCGACGTTCCGCCGGATACTCTGCGCGTCACCGGCATATCTCGCCTCGGCGCCGAAGCTCGATACGCCCGACGATCTCCTGCACCACGAGTGCCTGTTCGCGTCGATGACCGAAGACCTCGATATGTGGCCCTTCAAGGACGGTGCCGGACGAACGCGGCGCATTCGCGTCGACAGTCGCTATCGTTTCGACGATGGCATGGCCTGCTATCTCGCGAGCCTCGCGGGCGTCGGTATCATCCGGCTATCGAACGAGCAGGCGGCGCGGGCGCTCAAGGTTGGCCGTCTCGTGCCTGTGCTCGAAGCGGACCACGTGCCCGAGGCCGTGCAGCTTCACGCGGTTGTGCCACAAGGGCGGCAGAATTCTCCCAAGGTCCGAGCGTTCATCGACTTCCTCGCGGATGCCTACGAGAAGGAGGGCTGGCGGTAGAGGCCGTTGGCATTGACGAGCAGATACCGTCGAGTTTGCGCGGTATACCCGATGGTGATTGCTCGCGGCACCGATCGCGGGAAACCCGCACAACATCTCAGCACTACTCCGGATGGCTCCTGCGGCAGCGGATACGCAAGCATCGCTGCGCAGTAAGCCAGCAGGAGAGCAACATGGCCGACAAATCGTCGAAGCCGAATATTCTCGTCATCTGGGGCGATGATATCGGTACGTATAACGTGAGTGCCTATCATCGCGGTCTGATGGGGGGCCGGACACCAAATATCGACCGGATTGCGGACGAAGGCGTCCTCTTCACAGATCACTATGCCCAGCAGTCCTGCACTGCCGGTCGTGCTTCATTCATCCTGGGGCAGCATCCGTTCCGCACTGGAATGCTGACGATCGGCATGCCGGGATCGAAGCAGGGAGTTCAGCCCGGCGACATCACGATCGCGGAAGCGTTGAAGCCGCTCGGTTACGCGACCGCTCAAATCGGCAAAAACCACCTCGGTGACCGCAATGAGTTTCTTCCGACGGTGCATGGTTTCGATGAGTTCTACGGCAACCTCTATCACTTGAATTCGGAAGAGGAGCCGGAAGATCCCGACTATCCAAAGGACCCGGAATTTCACAAGAAGTTCGGCCCCCGCGGTGTGCTCAAGAGCAAGGCGACAGACAAGGACGATGCCACGCAGGATCCGCGTTGGGGGCGCGTCGGCAAGCAGTCCATCGAAGACACGGGCCCGCTTACGACCGAGCGCATGGAGACGGTAGAAGAGGATCTTCTGCAATCCTCGCTTGATTTCATCGAACGCAGTCACAAGGTAGGAACGCCTTTCTTCCTATGGCATAACTCGACACGCTGTCACGTGTGGACGCATCTCTCGAAGAAGTGGAAGAACAAAACCGGCTTCGGGCTCTACGCCGACGGCCTGGCGGAACTCGACTATGTCGTCGGAAAGCTCTTGGACAAGCTCGACGACCTCGGCATTGCCGAGAACACCATCGTCGTATTTTCGACGGATAACGGCGCAGAAGTCGTGAGCTGGCCGGATGGTGGCAACACGCCTTTCAAGGGCGAGAAAGGCACGACCTGGGAAGGCGGCTTCCGCGTGCCATGCGTGGCTCGCTGGCCGGCGAAGTGGCCGAAAGGCCGCGTCGTCAACGACATCGTTTCTCAGGAGGACTGGTTTCCGACGCTGTTGGCAGCCGCCGGAGACCCGAACATCAAGGAGAAGCTCAAGAAGGGGTACACCTCAGGCGACAAGAAGTTCAAGGTGCACCTCGATGGCTACGATCAAACGGCGCTTCTCAGCGGCAAGGGCGCGGGTGCGCGCAAGGAGATCTTCTATTTCGATGCGGGCGGCAATCTGAATGCCGTGCGCTACATGAACTGGAAGATCCATTTCACGTTGATGGAAGGTGACATCACGGAGGCCTATCGCAAGTCGCCTTCGTGGCCGATTGTCATCAATCTCCGCCAGGATCCTTTCGAGCGGTTCGCCTTCGAATCGCGCATGTATCTTCGGTGGATGGCGGACAAGATGTGGACATTCGTCCCGGCACAGCAGGTCGTCGCGCAGTTCATCGACACCTTCAGGGAATTCCCGCCAAGCCAGAAGTCCGACAGCCTGAGTGTCGATCAGGTTTTGGCAAAGCTATCCGATCAGCATTCGCGAAACTGATCGTCCCTTCGCCGGCACTGTGCCAGCCGTAGCTGCGGCTGTCCGGTGCCGGTGCTCGTTGATGGCTCGATCCTCTCTCGGCTCTAGATTCGTGACCGACCCTGCCGGCAAGATGGTGCGGACGGTGGGAATCGAACCCACACGACGTTGCCGTCTCAGGATTTTAAGTCCTGTGTGTCTACCAGTTCCACCACGTCCGCGGTTAAGTTTAGGCACCCCTCAGAGACACTACATGCCAAGCAATCGGTGTGGTCATTGAACGCTGACAGCTAGCTTTGCTGGCGTCGCTGATCCCGTCGCTTTTGAGCGATATCTAGGCGCTTGGGCTCGGTCACTAATCGCTCGAGTAGCGCTATGGTAAAGTCCAGTATGTCTTCTGCATCAGCCTTTTCTAACGTTCCAACATGGGCGCCGTCATTTGCATCCTCGCGGATGCATTTTGCTAGTTCCTGGAGTTCTGTGGGAAGAATTCTATTATCGAAGAGCCAAGCTAGTCTCAGGCCCAAGTCCCTGCGCTGTCTAGTATTCGGTTGCGCGATCTGCGCATCACCCGGATCGGGAAGAAGCGGTCGTGTGACGTGATCAACACATAGACGAAACATGGTTGCTGCCGCATTGTAGCATCCGATTGATAGGCAGGCGGCAGCCTCATCAAAGGCGTCGCCTATAGATTTGGGGAGGTGCTCTGGAGGGGTGAGGCCGATATTGTCCCGGAGGCCTATATACCTCTCTATTCGGAAGTGAGGATTGAGACTTCCCTGAAACTCTACGATCTTGCGACCGCCGTAGAAGGCCTCCTTTGAGTTGAACTCTCTCAGGCCGATGAGCCAAGTGCTAGACTTGCCGCAGTTGCGGCACACGCCAAACACCTCATACCAGTTCTGCCATTGGTGATCCTGTCGCACATGCTGTTGAGCGGACACATCTAGTGTGTGGGACTTTGCTCCGCAGCGAGGACAGTCCGCCACAATCATCGACATGCTGTGCAACTCCTTGGTGTCCGAGGCCCAGCCCATTGTGTAAGGCCCGGCTCCGGCCTATTGGGCTATAGATTGTCGTGCGTTCTTCGACAACACCGGCTTTCGAGCTGCCCCGCGCTGTTCCAGCGACGCATGGTTCGCCCTTGCCTGGCGCGGGATTGCCCGACTGAGCGCAATGACCAATTCTCCGTGACAGCTTCTCGGGCGAGCGAGACCGCTCTTCCATCTACGGCAAGTCCGTTCTACTGCAGGGATCTCGCCCCGATCCGCGGTGCCTGATGGAGCTGAAGCCATGACGAACCCAAGCGATGCCTTGGCCGATATCTGGCGCACGATCGGCGGTGATCATGCAGCCCTCGCGCGCGTGAAGCTCTCCGGAACCGAGCCGGCGCTACCCTCCTCCTTCAGAACCGGTACGATTGCCCAAGCGACCATCGCGGCGTCGGCGTTGGCCGCAAGCGAGGTCGATCGGGTGCGGAATGGTCGCGCACAACGGGTGAGCGTCGACATGCGCCATGCCGTCGCCGAGTTCATCAGCGAACGGCTTTACATGATCGACGGCAAGCCGCCGCCCGCCACCTGGGACAAGATCGCCGGAATCTACCAGACGGGGGATGGTCGCTGGGTTCGCCTCCATACGAACTTCCCGCATCATCGCCAGGGCATTCTGGACATGCTCGGCGTGCCGTACGAGCGCGAGGCGGTCGCGGCCGCGCTCAAGGGGTGGCGCGGCCAGGACTACGAGGATGAAGTTGCGCGGCGCGGTCTTGTCGGCACCATGATGCGCACGCCGGCCGAATGGGCGGCTCATCCGCAGGGCATGGCCGTCGCGGGGCTGCCACTTATCGAGATCGTGCAGATCGGCGAAGCGCCGGCGCGCCCGCTGCCTCCCGGCGATCGGCCGCTTTCGTCGGTGCGCGTGCTCGACTTGACGCGGGTACTCGCCGGGCCCGTATGCGGGCGTACGCTCGCGGCCCATGGTGCGGACGTGCTGCGCGTGACGGGGCCGCATCTCCCCGATATTCCGGGCCTGGACGTGGATACCGGACGCGGCAAGCTCTCGACACACATCGATCTGCGCGAGAGCGAAGGCAAGGCAACGCTGTCGATGCTGCTCGAAGGCGCCGACATCTTCGTTCAGGGCTATCGTCCGGGCGGCATTTCCGAGCGCGGCTTCTCGCCTGCGCGGGCCGCGAAACTCCGCCCCGGCATCGTATATGTGACGCTGAGCGCGTGGGGCCACGTTGGGCCGTGGGCCGCACGGCGCGGCTTCGATTCGCTCGTCCAGACGGCGACGGGCATCAACCGCGCCGAAGCCGAGGTTGCCGGCGTCGACCGCCCCGTGGAGCTTCCCTGTCAGGCGTTGGACCACGGCGCGGGATACCTCATGGCCGCCGGTGCCATGATGGCCCTCAAGCGACGGGCGGAGTTCGGTGGATCGTGGCTCGTGCGCGTTTCGCTTGCGCAGGTCGGGCATTGGTTGACGGGCCTCGGCCGCGTTCCCGATGGTCAGAAGGCCGCCAAGATCGATCGCGCCGCCGCGCAGGATCTGCTCGTCGATCTGCCAAGCGCTTTCGGCGCGATGTCGGTGATGAGCCACGCCGGGCAGCTCTCTGAAACGCCACCGCGATGGGATCGCCCGTCGGTCGCGCTCGGCACGCATGCGGCGGCATGGCCGCTGGCCTGAGGGAACCGATTGCGCTTCAGTGAGATTGGCCGGACGGGGACGTAAGCAAGCGGTTTCAGGAACGGAGCACAAATCATGAGCTTGAAAGGCCGGAATGCGATTGTGACAGGTTCCACGTCCGGAATCGGTCTCGGTATGGCGACGGCGCTGGCACAGGCTGGCGCGAACGTCATGATCAACGGTCTCGGCAGCGAGGCGGAAATCGCAGAGGCGACCAAGGAGGTTTCGGCCTTCGGGACGCGCGTCCTCTACGATCCAGCCAATATGCTCAGGCACAATCAGATCGCTGAGATGGTGGCGCGCGCCGAAAAGGAGTTCAGCTCGCTCGATATCCTCATCAACAATGCCGGCATTCAATTCGTATCGCCGGTCGAGGAGTTTCCCATCGAGAAGTGGGACGCGATCATCGCTATCAATCTGAGTTCTGCGTTCCACACGACGCGTGCGGCCGTGCCCGGCATGAAAGCGCGTAAGCATGGCCGCATCATCAATCTATGCTCGGCGCACTCGCTGGTCGCCTCGCCCTTCAAGTCGGCGTACGTTGCGGCAAAGCATGGCCTCGCGGGCTTCACGAAGACTGTCGCGCTCGAGCTGGCGACATCGGGTGTCACGGTGAACGCCATCTCACCGGGTTTCGTGAAGACGCCGCTCGTTGCCAAGCAGATTCCCGACCTTGCCAAGAGCAAGGGGATCACGGAAGCCGAAGCGCAGAAGGAAGTTCTTGAGGCGCAGCCGACGGGCCGCTTCGTCGAGATCGAGGAGATCGGCGCGCTTGCGGTGTTTCTCGCGGGCGACCTGGCTTCGTCGATTACGGGCGCGAACTATTCGATCGACGGCGGCTGGACGGCGAGGTGATTGAGTGCCGCAGCACTTTCCCCTTCTTCCCGTGTAGAACGGGGAGAAAGGGAAAAGCTTAGCTCCGGTAGTCCGCATTGACCGAGATGTAGCCGTGCGTCAGATCGCACGTCCAGATCGTCGCCTTGCCAGCGCCGAGACCGATATCGACCTTGATGGTGATCTCGGGGTTCAGCATGTAGTCGGCGACGGTCTCCTCGACATAGGTCGGTGAGCGCTCGCCATCCTTCGCCACCTGATGCGGCCCGAACCAGATCGCCAGCTTATCGCGGTCCGCGGCTTCACCGGCCTTGCCGACAGCCATGACCACGCGGCCCCAGTTCGGGTCCTGACCGGCGATCGCCGTCTTCACGAGCGGTGAGTTGGCGATCGAGAGGCCGATCGTGCGCGCAGCGCTGTCGTTCTCGGCGCCCTGAATCTCGACGGTAACGAACTTGGACAGGCCTTCGCCGTCCTTCGCGACCATGATCGCCAGTTCGCGCATGAGATCATGTGCCTTAGCGGTGAAGTCGGCGAGGGCTGGATCGTCGGCGCGCTCGACGGCCTTCTGACCACGCCCTGCCGCCTTGCCCGTTGCGAACATGAGCATCGTGTCGCTGGTGGAGGTGTCGCCATCGACGGTCATGCAGTTGAAGCTCTTCTGCGCTCCGGCCGCGAGCAGGCTCTGCAGTGCCGGCGCCGCGATGGCCGCATCCGTGAAGATGAAGCAGAGCATGGTCGCCATGTCGGGTGCGATCATGCCGGCGCCCTTGCAGAAGCCGTTGATCGTGACAGACACGCCGTCGATCGTGGCGGTGCGCGTCACGAGCTTTGGAAATGTGTCCGTGGTCATGATCGCGCGCGCCGTATCGGCCCAGGCATCGGGCTTCGCAGCCTTCGCCAATCCATCGAGCAGGTGCGCGAACTTGCCGGCTTCGAGCGGCTCGCCGATCACGCCTGTCGAGGCGAGATAGACGTCGCTCCTGCCGCAGCCCACAGCCTTCATGGCAAACTCGGCTGTCAGCTCGACGGCTTCGCGGCCCTTCTTGCCCGTGAAGGCATTGGAGTTCCCCGAGTTCACGACGAGTGCCCGCGCTTTGCCGGACTTCAGGCTCTCGCGGCACCAGAGCACCGGCGCCGAGCAGGTCTTGGACTGCGTGAGCACGCCCGCCGCGACCGTGCCCTCGTCCATGACCGCGATCATGAGGTCTTTTCGGTTCTTGTACTTGATGCCGGCTTCGCACGCGGCAAAGCGAACGCCCTCGATGACGGGAACCTCTGGAAGCGCCTTGGGGGCGAACGGCGAGACGGCGGCATCGGCTTTGGCCATGGAACGGCTCCGGAAATGCGGGCGGATCAGGAGCGAACGCAATACTGCCTGCTATGCCAGGGACGCAAGGCGAACATGGCCATTCGCCTTGCGCCCCGCGCGGGACGCGGATGCAACACTATTGCATTCGCCCTTTACAGCGAGCCCCGGGCGGACCAAAAGTCTCGGCCATGATGGAGCCCTTCCTGCTTCGCGCGCTCATTGCCGGCCTCGGCATTGCTATCGTGGCGGCCCCGCTCGGCTGCCTCGTCGTCTGGCGACGCATGTCCTATTTCGGCTCGACGGTGGCGCACGCGGGCTTGCTCGGCGTCGCCTTCGGCATTGCCTTCGACATCGACCTGACGCTCGGCGTGATCCTGGTCTCGCTTGCCGTCGGCGCCATGCTGGTGGTGCTGGAACGCCAGCCGCTGCTGCCCGTGGACAGCCTGCTCGGCATTCTTTCGCACGCTGCCCTGGCGCTCGGGTTGATCGCGGCCGCGCGGCTTTCGGGTCAACGCCTCGATCTCATGGGCTATCTGTTCGGGGATATCCTGGCAGTCAACGAAAGTGACCTCCTCTGGGTTTTCATCGGCGGGGCGCTGGTGCTGGCGGCGATCGCACTCTTCTGGAAGACGCTGGTCGCCGTCGCCGTGCACAAGGAGCTCGCCGCCGCCGAGGGGCACAATACGGCCCGCGCCGAGGCGGCGCTGATCATGCTGCTGGCGTTCATCATTGCCGTGGCCATGAAGGTCGTCGGCGTACTGCTGATCGTCGCCTTCCTCATCATGCCGGCGGCGGCCGCGCGGCCCTTCTCGGCGACGCCTGAGATGATGGTCGTGGGGGCGGCGGGCTTCGGCATTCTGGGGACGGCCGGCGGTCTCGCTCTGTCCGTCGCCTGGGACGTGCCGGCAGGGCCGGCCGTGGTCGTGGTGCTTTCGGCCTTCTGCCTCGCCTCGCTGGCCGCGGCGTTCTCGCTGCAACGCCGGTAGTTGAACGCCAGTAGTTGGCTGTGACACGAAGGTATGGCAATCAGGGGCCGTCCGAACTGGAGACAGGCTGACACATGCTGACGAGCCCCGGAGAACGCCGCCAGACCCATGCCGTGAACGTAGGCGGCGTCATCGTCGGCGGCGGCGCCCCGATCGTCGTTCAATCCATGACCAATACCGATACGGCGGACGCCGAGGGTACGGCACGGCAGGTCGCGGCGCTGGCGCGCGCTGGCTCCGAGATCGTGCGCATCACCGTCGATCGCGACGAGGCGGCCAAGGCCGTTCCGCTGATCCGCGAGAAGCTCGCGAAGATGCGCGTCAGCGTGCCTATCGTCGGTGACTTCCACTACAATGGCCATACGCTGCTGACTGAGAACCCTGCCTGCGCGGAAGCCCTCGACAAGTACCGCATCAATCCCGGCAATGTCGGCTTCAAGGACAAGAAGGATCGCCAGTTCTCCGCGATCATCGATCTCGCGTTGCGGCACAACAAGCCCGTGCGGATCGGCGTCAATTGGGGCTCGCTCGATCAGGCGCTGCTGACGCACCTCATGGATGAGAACGCCAAGAGCGCTACGCCCAAGACTGCGCGCGCGGTGATGCACGAGGCGATCGTGCAGTCGGCGCTGCTTTCGGCGGAGCGCGCGGAAGAGCTGGGCCTCGCCGGCGACCGCATCGTGATCTCCGCGAAGGTCTCGGCAGTACAGGATCTGATTGCCGTCTATTCCATGCTGGCCGAACGCTGCGGTTACGCGCTGCATCTCGGATTGACCGAGGCCGGCATGGGCTCGAAGGGCATTGTCGCCTCCTCTGCCGCCATGGGCATCGTGCTCCAGGCCGGCATCGGCGACACGATCCGTTATTCGCTGACGCCCGAGCCCGGCGGCGACCGCACGCTCGAAGTGCAGGCCGCGCAGGAGCTGCTGCAGGTCATGGGCCTCCGCACGTTCATGCCCATCGTCGCCGCCTGTCCCGGCTGCGGACGTACGACGTCGACGGTCTTCCAGGAACTTGCCCGGGACGTGCAGACGATGATCCGTGAGCGTATGCCGGAGTGGCGGGCGCGTTACCCCGGTGTCGAGGCGCTGAACCTGGCCGTCATGGGCTGCATCGTGAACGGCCCCGGCGAATCGAAGCACGCCGACATCGGCATTTCGCTCCCCGGCACTGGCGAGACGCCCTCGGCCCCCGTATTCATCGACGGGCGCAAGGCCATGACGCTGCGGGGCCCGAATATTGCGAGCGAGTTCAAGGTGATCGTCGAGGACTACATCGAGAAGCGCTACGGCACGAAAGCTGTCCAATAGGCCTTCTGCATTGCACGATTTGACAGAGACAAGCCCCCGCGCGACCTCGTAAGATTGTGACGGTCGCCCTGCTGCGGCCGCTCGTGCCAATCCACCGAGCTCATCACATGTACGAACAGGTCACGCGCTCCATCCGCGTGCGCGTCCGGCCGGAGTACCTGGAAGCACAGTCCGCTCCCGACGAGGGACGGTACTTCTGGTCTTACACGGTCGAGATTCTCAATGAAGGCAGCGAGACGGTTCAGCTCCGCTCGCGCTACTGGCGCATCACCGACGCCAATGGTCATGTCGAGGAAGTGCGCGGGCCCGGCGTCGTCGGGCAAACGCCGGTGCTCGGACCGGGCGAATCCTTCGAGTACACCTCGGGGTGCCCGCTCAGGACGACGTCGGGGATCATGGTCGGCTCCTATCAGATGGCCAAGACCAACGGCGCGCTCATCGACATCGCGATCCCAGCATTCTCGCTCGACAGCCCGTTCGCGCGGCGCAGCCTGAACTGAGCAGCAGGCCTCATCACCCAAGGAGTTTGAATGTCGTCCCTTCTTTCCGACACCAAGGCTTTGCTCGCGAAGCTGGTGTCGTTCGACACCATCAGCGCGAAGACCAACATTCCCTGCGCCGAGTTCGTTCGTGACTATCTCGCCGGGCACGGTGTGGAGGCCAAGCTGCTCCGAGCGGATGACGGCATTCACGCCAATCTCTTCGCGACCATCGGACCGCCGGGCGACGGTGGCATTGCCTTCTCGGGGCATATGGATGTCGTGCCTGTTGCTGGCCAGCCTTGGGATACGAACCCCTTCGAGATGGTCGAGAAGGACGGGCGCCTCTACGGTCGCGGCACGTGCGATATGAAGGGCTACCTCGCGTGCGTGCTCGCGCTCGTCCCGGAGATGAAGAAGCGCGGCTTGAAGCGGCCGCTGCATGTCGTGTTCTCCTACGACGAGGAAGTCGGCTGCACGGGCGTGAAGCCCATGATCGCGGAGTTCGGCAAGTCCTTGCCGACGCCCGCCATCGTGCTCGTCGGCGAGCCGACGCTGATGACCGTCGTCGATGCGCACAAGGGCGGCTATCGCTTCCGCACGGGGATCACGGGACAGGCAGCGCATTCCTCGAAGCCGCAGCTCGGCGCGTCGGCGATCTTTGCGGCGGCCGATCTCGCCATGGAGCTGCGACGCATCGAGGAACGACTGAAAGCGCGCCAGATCAATCCGCGTTTCGATCCGCCCTATTCGTCGATCTCGGTCGGCTCGATCACGGGTGGCGTGGCGCACAACATCATTCCCCCGCACTGTGAGATGAACTGGGGCGTGCGTGCGCTACCCGGCCTCGACATTCCGGCGCTCGTGCGCGAGTTCGACGATTACGCGCAGAAGCACGTTCTGCCGCCGATGCGTGCGGTGAGCGATGATTGCGCGATCGTGACGACACCGACGGGCGTGTTGCCGGCGTTCTCATCGGGCGAGAAATCCGAGGCGACATCGCTCGTGCTCAATCTCATGGGGCAGAACGAGACGTTCGCCGTCGCCTACGGCACTGAAGCGAGCCATTTCCAGGCGGCGGGCTGTTCGTCTGTCGTGTGTGGGCCAGGCAGCATCGATCAGGCGCATCAGGCGAACGAGTTCGTTGCCATCAGCGAGCTGGAGCGCTGCCTCGTGTATCTCGGTCGGGTCATCGATACGGCGAGCGCGTAACCGCGCATATTCGCGGAGGTCGCATGGCAACAAAGTCGGATGGCTCTGTGCGCAAGCTTATCGAATTCGATGGCGAGACGTGGCGTGCACTGGAAGGCCTCTCACGCGACAGTCTCGCGAGCATCCAGGAGCTGGCGGACGAGGCTTTCCGTGATCTTCTCAAGAAGCATCGGCGCCCGGTGACGCTGCGCGAGGCGCTCAAGGCGAGCGCGCGCACCATTCCCGCCAATGATGCCGGTGGAGTGCCGCGCCGCAGCTCGAAGCCGCGGCGCAAGCGCTAGCGCTAGCTCAGTACGTCGCGCGGCCGCCCGAGATGTCGAGCACGCTCCCCGTCGTGAACGAGCAGTCCTCGGATGCGGCGAACGCTGCGAGCGCGGCGATCTCCTCGACATTCACGAAGCGCCCGCGCGGAATCTTCGAGAGCATGAAGTCGATGTGCTGCTGCGTCATCTGATCGAAGATGGCGGTTCTCGCGGCAGCCGGCGTGATGGCGTTCACAGAGATGTCGTACTGCGCGAGTTCCTTCGCGAGGCTCTTCGTAATGGCGATCACGCCTGCCTTCGAAGCGGAATAGTGCGCGGCATTGGGGTTCCCCTCCTTGCCGGCAATCGATGCGATGTTGACGATGCGCCCATACTTCTGCGCGATCATCGTCGGCGCGACGGCGCGGCAGCAGTAGAAGGGCCCGTCGAGATTGATCTTGAGCACGCGCTGCCAGTCGGCAATGGGCAGCTCCCAGGTCGGCGCATTGCCACCCGCGATGCCCGCGTTGTTGACGAGAATGTCGATGCGCTTGAGATCGCCGACAGTTGCTTTCACGCCGGCCTCGACCGACGCCGGGTCGGTCACGTCGACGGCATAGACCGTTGCCGATGCGCCCAGCTCCTTGGCGGTCTTCTCGGCCAAGATCTTGTCGAGATCCCAGATGGCAACTTTCGCGCCGGAGGCGATGAAGCGCTCGGTGATCGCGCGGCCGATGCCCTGCGCGCCGCCAGTGACGACGGCGATCCGGTTCTTGAGATCAATTGCGTTGGCCATGGATGTTTCCTCAGATGTTGTTGTCGCGTGATTTCAACGGAAGCGGCGTTCGAGTTCGGCAACCTGCTTGTCCGTCAGGAGACGCAGGCGTTCGCCGCGCAGCATGAGAAACAGTTTGGCCGTTTCCTCGAGTTCCTCGATGGCATCCTGTGCGGCCGACAAGCTCGAGCCGGCGACGACAGGACCATGGTTCGCGAGCAGTACGGCGTGGTGCTTGCCCGCGAGTGCGCCGACAGCGTTCGCGAGTGTCTCGTCACCCGGCGGATAATAGGGCACGAGCGGCAAGCGCCCGATGCGCATGGCGTAGTAGGCCGTGATCGGCGGCAGGCAATTGCTGTGATCGATATTTTGGAGGCAGCTCACCGCAACGGAGTGCGTCGAATGAAGATGCACGACGGCGCCGCTGCCCGGCCGCGCGCCGTACATGGTCGTGTGCAGGAAGGCTTCCTTGGTCGGTTTGTCGCCGTCTATGAGCTTGCCTGTGGCGTCCAACTTGGAGAGCCGTGCGGGATCGAGCGTGCCGAGCGATGAACCGGTCGGTGTCATGAGCCAGCCGCCATCGGGAAGCGCGATGGAGATATTGCCCGTCGAGCCGTGCGTCAGCCCACGATTGAAGAGCGACGCGCCGGCTCTCACGATCTCTTCGCGCAGGCGGCTCTCGCTCACGACAGCTTCTCCCATGCCTTGAGGAAGAAATCCGGCGCGCCGAAATTGCCCGACTTGAGTGCAAGCAACATGTCCCGTCCGCCGATCGCGCGCGTCCACGGCACGCCAGGATCGATCTCGGGCCCGATCTCCAGCGCGGTGACACCAAGGCCGTTGACGACAGCGCCTGATGTCTCGCCACCGGCCACGATCATGCGGCTGAAACCGGCATCCGAGAGACCGACGGCAGCGGCAGCCAGCGCTTCTTCTACGATCGCACCGGCTTTATCACGACCGAGCTTCGCTTGCGCCGCTGAAACAGCATCGGGATCGGCGCTCGAATAGACGAGCGGTGGGCGATCGGCAGGCCGCTCCTTGACCCAGGCGATGATGCGCGCGGCATTCATCTCGCCCGATGCGAGCGCGAGCGGATCGAGGCGCAGTGTCGGCAGTCCCGCGGCGATCGCGGCCTGCACCTGTCCGCGCGTCGCCGTGCTGCAGCTTCCCGCGAGAATGAGTGCCCGGCCTTTCGGCGCGTGCATGGATGCGGGCGCTTGCGCGGCTTTCATCAGCCCCGCGCGGACGAAGTTCGCGGGCAGGCCGAGCGCGACGCCGGAGCCGCCCGTGATGAGCTTCATGTCGGCCGCAGCCGTGCCCATGTCGATGAGATGGCGGTCGGTGATTGCATCCAGAACGAGAAAGCGCTCGTCGCGCTGATCGGCGGCGGCCATGGCGGCCTTGATCGCTTCGGCCCCGGCATCGACGACCGCGAACGGCACAAGGCCTACTTTGAGCTTCGTCTGCCGCTGCAGTACGCGCGCGAGATTGGAGTCGCGCATCGGCGTCAGCGGATGATCCTTCATCGGGCTCTCGGCCAGCGGTACGTCGCCGACGAAGAGATTGCCCTGATAGACCGTGCGCTTGTTCGTGGGGAATGCCGGGCAGACGATCGCCTGCCGCGCACCGAGCTGGTTCAGCAGGGCCTCCGCCACCGGCCCGATGTTGCCTTCATCCGTCGAGTCGAACGTTGAGCAGTACTTGAAGAAGAGCTGCTTCGCGCCGCCCGCGAGCAGCGCATCTGCGGCCGCAAGCGACAGTGAAACTGCCTCTCCCACCGGGCATGTGCGCGTCTTGAGTGCGACCACGACGGCATCGTAGCCGGAGAGATCGGCGCTCTTGTCCGGCACCTGCATGACCTGCACGGTCTTCATGCCTGCACGCGTCAGCATAAGCGCGAGATCGGTCGCGCCGGTCAGGTCGTCGGCGATGCATCCGAGCAGCATGAGCGCCCTCCCTGGGCAAGTTCTCGCGTGGCGGTCTTAGGCCGCCTTGGCCTTGCGTGCGTTCTCGATCGTCTCCCAGATGCGCGCGGGTGTCGCCGGCATTTCGATGTGCGTGATGCCGAGCGGGGCAAGCGCATCGCAGACAGCATTGATGGTGGCGGCAAGCGATCCGACCGTACCCGCCTCCCCGACGCCTTTGGCGCCGAGCGAGTTCACCTTCGTCGGCACTTCGCGCGTGCGGATATTGATGTTCGGCAGGTCATGCGCGCGCGGGATCATGTAGTCCATGAAGGAGCCGGTCGCGAGCTGCGCCGTTTCCGGATCATAGACGATGGTCTCGCCGATGGCCTGCGCAACGCCCTGTGCAACGCCGCCGTGAATTTGTCCGCGCGCGAGCGTCGGATTGATCACCGTGCCGATGTCCTCGACGATCGTGTAGCGGGTAATCTCGAGCGAGCCGGTATCCGGATCGATCTCGACCTCGCACATATGGCAGCCGTTCGGATACGTGACCGACGGTGGCTGGAACTCGCCGGCGGCGGAGAAGCCGTCGTCGTTTGCCTTCTCGGCGTGATCGGCCACCTCGAACAGCGTCACCGCGCGGTTCGTGCCTGTCAGCCGGAAATGGCCGTCCGCGAACTCGATATCATCCGATTTGGCTTCGAGCATTTCCGCGGCGATTTCGCGGCCCTTCGCAACGGCATTGTCGAGCGTGATCGCGACGCAGGCTCCACCAACGCCGGTGCTGCTCGATCCGCCGTTGCCGCGTCCGCCCGGCAGCAGATCCGTATCACCCTGCACGTAGCGCACTTTCTCGACGGGCACGCCGAGACGCTGCGCGACGAGATGCGACATCATGGTCTCGATGCCCTGGCCGACGCTCATGACGCCGGTGTTGAGTGTAACAGTGCCGTCGCTCGAAATGCGGACCGACGAGTAGTCCTTGCCGGGCTTCACGAAGGGGCCGCCCGCAACCTCGATCGGGTTCGCGATGCCGAGCCCGCGCAGCTTGCCGCGCTTTGCCGATGCAGCACGCCGCGCTTCAAAGCCCGCGCGATCGGCGAGCTCCGCAGCGCCCGTCATGTTGCCTTCGAACTCGCCGCAGTCATAGACGAACGTGAAGCCCGTATCGTACGGCATGGCCGTCGGCGGCACGAGATTGCGCAAGCGAAGCTGATAAGGATCGATCTTCATCTCGCGCGCAGCGATGTCGATGAGGCGCTCGATCGCGTAGGTCGCTTCGGGGCGGCCGGCGCCGCGATAGGGTGCCGTGCCCTGCTGGTTCGTGAAGATGCCGCGCACGCCCGCGACAATGGTCGGAATGCGATAGACGCCCGCGATGCCGCCGAGATTGCCGATCATGAACAGCGAGCGTCCATTCAGATAGCAGCCGATGTTCACGTCGAAGTTGCCGCGCAGGCCGAGGATCTTGCCGTCCTTGTCCAGCGCGAGCTCCGCATTGATGTGCACGTCGCGTCCGTGGTCGTCCGAGAGGAAGCCTTCGCGCCGCTCCGAGATCCAGCGCACGGGGCGGCCGAGGCGCTTCGCCGCCCAGAGCACGAGCACGTCCTCGGGATAGGCGCCGCTCTTCATGCCGAACGAGCCGCCGACATCGCCGGCGAGGATGCGGATCTTCGACTGGTCCACCTTGAAGAGGCCGGCCAGGGTCGGGCGCATGGCGAACGGGCTCTGCGTCGAGGCGTGAATGACGTACCGGCCCTCGTCGTCGATAAGGCCGAGCGCGCCGCGCGGCTCCATGCTGCATGCCGTCACGCGTGAGACATGCGACGTCAGGCGCGCCACGTGCGCGGCGCCTGCTGCGGCCTTCTCGAAGGCGTCGTTGTCGCCCTTCTTCCAGACGTAGGCGATATTGTCTGGCACTTCGTCCCACACGGCGGGCGCACCGGCAGTCAGCGCCGGCGCGACATCGGGGACGGCGTCCAACGCATCGTAATCGATCTCGACCAGTTCGCCGGCCGCTTCGGCCTGCTCCACTGTCTCGGCCACGACGAGTACGACGCACTCGCCGACAAATCGCACGCGATCGCGCGCGAGCACGGGGCGCTTGGCTTGATGCGCCTTCTGGCCATCGGACTTCGACAGCTCGACGCCGCAGGGTAGATCGCCGATGCCGTCCGCGGTGAGATCAGCAGCCGTCAGCACCGCGAGCACGCCGGGCGCTGCCTTCGCTGCTGCCGTGTCGATACTGTTGATCTTGGCGTGCGCGTAGACCGAGCGGACCGTGAACGCGTGAGCGAGACGCGGCAGGCGGAGATCGGCGACGTAGCGGCCGCGGCCCGTTGCCAGGCGCTCGTCCTCGATCCGGCCCGTGTACGCAATCGTCTCGGTCATCAGTCGTCTCCATAAAGTCCGGCAGGTCCGGACATAACCATAGT
>JAEYPL010000057.1 GCA_023410905.1 Pseudomonadota bacterium | reverse complement strand
CGACGAGGGCTTCGGCGGTGACCTTGATGCCCGGGCCGGGGTGGCCCTTGTAGATGCGGGTGCTCATGAGCGGGCTCCGACGATGCGGCCGGCGACGGCGCTTTCGACACAGGCGGACATGCTGTCGAGAATAGGCTCGTAGCCGTAGCCGCCGAGGATGTTGACGAGTTTTGCCGAGTTCGACATCAGGCGCTTCCAGCCATTGGCCTCGCCGATATCGCGCGCGTACATCTGATAGAAGCACACGCCCGAGAGGACCATGCCGCCGGCGCCTTCGATGGACGCCGTAATGCCCATGCGGTCCGTCGCGGCTTTGATGTCGGGCGAGGTCGTGGCCAGCAGCGCCACGTTCTTATGGATGCGTCGCCCATCCAGAAGTCCGGCGAGTGTCTGCATTTCGAAGAGCGAGAGCTGAGGGGCTGCAAACACCACGACATCCAGCTTGTCGTCTTTCGGCCGGTAGGAGGCCATGAGCTTGTCGATCTCGGCGCGGCCGAGCGATGTCGCTGCAGGGACGGAACCATCGAACACGGCTTTGAAGTCGGGCGCCTCCGGCGTGATGCCGATCATATGGAAGAGCGGCGTCGAGCCGAAGCTCGCGAGTGCGGCGCCGAACTGCTTGATCTCGTCGGAGGTCACTGGGCCTTCGACGCCGCTCAGCACGGGCACTTCCCAGTACGAGCGCATGGCGCGGCCGACGAGACCGCCGAGCGCGCCCCATTCGGCGAGATCGCGCGGACGCGTGGTGACCTCGAAGTGCGTCTTGCCACGGCGGTAGCTGTCGAGATGGTAGCCGTAGCGCGGTGTGTAGCCGGTCAGCGCGGCTGCGAGCGCGGACGGTCCGCCCTCGAAGTTCGTGCGCGCGCCAAGCACGCTGTTCGCATAGATCGACGAGCCAGTGTCGCCGAAAGCAATGTGCTCGCCGAGCACGGGCGGAATGACCGACTGATAGTTGATGCAGGTGTTAGTCATCATGAAGCCGAGCGACTCGAAGGCAGCTGTGGCGCGGCGCTCGAGGTCGGCCATGGTCTCGGTTTGGCCGAGGCGCTTGTAGGCATTGAAATCGACGCCGCGCGGGTCGGTGATCGCGGGCATGCGGACGCGGCGCTCGGCGAGCGGCAGCTTGGCGAGGCTCTCCAGGAAGTCGACGCCCGAGGGGCCGAGCGCCTCGGGGTCGGCCATCAGATGCACTTGCGAAATAGGAACGCAGTCCTCGGCATCGAAGAAGCGGCCGACCTTGAGGATCTGCTCCATGGCGTATTTGCGCGCCGGCCCCTCGGCGCCGGCCAGCATGGCCTGCTGGTGGTCATCAAGTTTCATTCGGCATTTCCGTCCCTGAAATCATTCCAGACGGACAATGCGTCCCAACGTGCGAGACGACAAGTCTCGAAAGCCCGCGTGTGTGGGAGGGCGATATGCAGAACGGCGGAGCGTTTCCGCTCCGCCGTTCCGAAATTCAGCCGATGCTGGTGTGCACGTCCCTTAGTGCACGGTTGCGATTTCCAGGTCATCCCCGAGGGCATGGCTCATGGCGGCCTGTCGCGTGTCGGTGAGCGCGATAGGCGTGCCGTCTGCCGCATGCAGCGCATAGAGCGTCAAGCCGCGGGGCAGGTTGTCGATCGAGGGGAAGCGCTCCTTGGCCTCCTCCGACGACATTATGCGGATGTAGGCTATGACGCCGTCGCCGAGACGGGCGAGATCGATTTCGCTCATGACCGGGGCGGCCATCTTCTTCGACGACCGTCGCCGAGGACCGCTCTTCGTGCTTCTTTCCATGACGGTACTCCTAACGTCTTAGAGGCGCAGGCTGGCCTCCATGACCAGCGCCTGCGGGGCTCCCGACAGGGCCAGTCCGCTCATGCATCCGAATGTTCCGACGATTCGGCTGCGTGATCTGTAACTGAAACGACTCACCCGGACGATTTCCGTCCAATTTCGATGCGGCGAATCAGCCGCTCGGGGGTGTGGCGGACGAGATCGATGGCCAGAAGGCCATTATTGAGGTCAGCATTGCGGACCTCGATCCCCTCGGCCAGGACGAATGTGCGCTGAAACTGCCGGGCAGCAATACCGCGGTGCAGAAATTCGCGCGCCTTGTCGTCCTCTTGTTTGCCCCGAATGGTGAGCTGGTTGTCCTCGAGCGTGATGTCGAGCTGATCGCGCGTAAAGCCTGCGACCGCGAGGGTGATCCTGAGCGTCTCGGCCGACGCCTCGCCCCCAGGTATCCGCTCGATATTATATGGGGGGTAGCCATCGGCGCCGCCCTTGGCGACGCGATCCACCAACCGCTCGATCTCATCGAAGCCGAGCAGCAACGGGCTCGACAGGAGCGACATGCGTGGCATTGCGGCAAGCCCTTTTCCTAAGCGACCTCGCTCACCCTTGCGATCGGCCGACCCCTGGCGGGCGTCCGGCTGTCCGCGGGGCCCCATGAACCGGGCGCCCGGGCGTGCCCTATTCATATGGGGAGGGAGGCACTGACTTCAAGCAACGCCGCTGTGGCTTTTGGGACGCTGCGGACAGGACTGATTGCCATCAGAATGTCGCGGGGCCGCGCCAGAAGGTGCGCCGCGCTGGCCGGGGAGAGCGCGCATTCAACGGAGATACAACACATGCGGATGGCATTGCTGCGTTCTGCGGGTCTGGCATTGGCCCTGGGAGTGGGGGTTCTCGGCGGCGTCGCGCCGGTCCTGGCGCAGGTCACGTCGAAGCCCGAGGACGTGCTGACGCCCGAGGAGATGGCCGAGCGCGAGGGCCGCAAGGCCTGCAAGGTGGCGATCTGCGCGGCCTTTCACAAGAAGTCGGCCGAGGGCGGCGACATCGCCTGCAACGTGCTGAAGTCCTGGCGCAAGGAACAGCTTCAGAAAATGGTGGAGCGGGCCAAGGTGTCCTGGCCCTGGGGCAAGGTGAAGTGCGTCGCGGACATCCGGCTCAAGCGGGCCGATCTCGCCAAGGCCATGTCCGAGGCGAGCTTCGTCGCCGACATCGGCAAGCATCAGGTCAACTGCGAGATCGAGCGCGAGAACGAGGCGCCGTCGAAGATCAGCTTTGCCTTCACGCCGAAAGTGACCTTCGAGAAGGGCAAGGCGACGAAGGCGTCGTTGAACTGGGGGGCGATCGAAGCGCCGACGCTCGTGAAGGGCGCCATGTGGACGGCGACGGCGACCGACAACACCTTCAATGTCCTTCAGTCGACCGTGGTCGAGGACATCAACGACTTCATCGGTCCGAAGTGCGACGAGGTGAAGGACGAGTGGGCGAAGTAGGCCCGCGCGCCACTATGTGATCGCCGCACCGCGCACGAGCACGGCCCCCTCGAAAAGCCGACGCGCCGTACGATAGACAGCGGCGTATTCGGCGTGGGCGGGGCCGTTTGCGCTTGCGGGCGTGACCTTCGCATCGACGTGCGTGATGCCGGACGGATGCGCGATGCGGATGGCGGAGGCGTCCGCGGCAAGATCCTTGGCGCGAAGCGCGGGGATCGTGCCGGGGAGCCGTGTCGCGACCGCGAGACACATGGCGCAGGTCAAGGCGACGGCGCGATGCGGCTGCCCAACAGAGATCATGCGCACCATGATGTCCATGTCGGCGGGTGTAAGTTTCGCGCCGGCAAGTGTCGTGGCTTCGCGTGGCGATATCACCATCGCGATCTTGGGCACGCTCTTGATGCGCGCCGCCTCGTCGAGATCGCTCGCGAGACCCATAGCGACCGATGCGGCCTGACGAACGGCCTGGAATTTGGCCATCAGCGCGGTGTCGGCCTCGATGGCCGCGGGCATCTCCGTCCCCGAGCAGCCGAGCGACTCCGCTGCAACGAACACACAGGGGTTGGCCGCATCGACGAGGCTCGCCGCGATGTGACCGAGGCCCGGCACATCGAGCTCGTCGATCGGGCGGCCCGTCGGCAGCAGCTTGCCCGTGCGCGCGCCGCCCGGCTCCATGAATTCGAGGCGGATGGGTGCGCCGGTTCCGGCGACACCATCGAGAACCATGGAGCCATCGACAGAAGCCTGGCCGTTCTCGACCGCGAAGTGCGAGACGATGATCTTCTGCGTATTCGTATTGTGGATGCGCACGACCGCGAGGCCGTCCGCGGGTGGTGGCACAAGCCCTTCGTCGATCGCAAAGGGACCGATGGCGGAGGACATGTTTCCGCAGTTGCCGCCGTAGTCCACGCTGTCGTCGAATACGCCGATCTGCGCGAATGTGTAGTCGACATCGGCATCGGGACGGCTCGGCGATCCGATGATGCAGATCTTGGAGAGCGAGGACACGCCGCCGCCCATGCCATCGAGCTGGCGGCCGCTCGGATCATTGGCGCCGATCGCGGAGCGGAAGATCGGCGCCCAGGCCTCGCGGTCCGCGGGCAGATCCCGTGCGTGGAAGATGATCGCCTTGGATGTGCCGCCGCGCATGAAGACGGCCGGAATGCGCACCTGCTTCATGGCTCGCTCTCGCGTTGCGTTTCTCTCTAATCCAACGTGCGCAGCAACTCCGCGAAGAGCCTGCAGCGCGGCACCATCGACGAGACGAGCATGTGCTCCTCGAAGGTATGCGCGCTTGCGCCGTCCACGCCGAGGCCATCGAGCGTGGCGACACCGAGGGCACCCGTGAAATTGCCGTCGCTGCCGCCGCCGAACGAGCCGTGATCGAGCTTGAATCCGATGTTGGCCGCGATGTCGTGCGCCTTCTCGTAGAGCGCCATGGTCTGGCGATGCGGTTGCCAGAGGGGCCGCACGGGACCGCGCTCGATCTTCACGGTGATGCCGTCATTCTCGGACTCGAGCGCCATCATGCGCTCGGTAACCTCGTCGAAGATGGCCTGTGTCGGCGCGACGGTCAGGACCTGCGCGCGGCAGCGAATGGGCATGACGTTGACGAACGTGCCGCCTTCGATCGTGCCGACCGAGAAGGTCATGCCGCGCTCGAAATCGGTCATGTTCTCGATGCGCTCGATGAGCCCGGCCATGGCGCGGATGGCGCTGCGCCCTTGACGGTTCGTCGCGCCGGCATGCGCCGGGCGGCCTTCGACGTCGATCCAGAAGCGCTGGAAGGCGAAGCGGCCTGTGACGATCACGCCGTTCTTGCACGGCTCCGTTACGAGCACATAGCGATGCGCGCGCGCTTCCTGCTCGATGCGCTCGCGTGAGGACGGACTGCCGATCTCCTCGTCGGGAATGAGCATATAGGTGACGGGGAGCTGCACGCCGCCGTTCTCGCGCGCGATCTTCAAGGCCTCGATGGCAATCGCGACGCCGCCCTTCATGTCGTAGATGCCGGGACCGAAGTAGCGGTCGCCGTCGCGACGCAGCGGCAGGCGTCCGGCAAGCGTGCCGACCGGGTGGATCGTGTCGAGGTGCGAGAGAATGAGAATGCCCGGGCTGTTCGTGCCGTCGCGGCCTGGAAAGCGCGCGAGCACGACGTCGGCTAGACCGCCCGTGCCTGGATGACGCTCGATGGTGCCGCCGAGCGCTGCGAGATCGGCGCTGACGAGATCCATCATGCGGTTCACGCCCGCGATGTGATTGGTCGGGCTTTCCTCGCGCACCCAGGGAAGCAGGCGCTCGAGCATCGCATCGGCATTGAAGAGTTCTTTGGAAAGCACGTCAGTCGTCTCCTGGTTCAGTGCGGGCCTGACGGAGCGGTGGCTCATTCCCACGGATCGCGCGGCGGCGCGACGCCAAGCCCGGTCCTATATTAGACCAAGCCGGCGGAGTTGTGTGCAGGTGTCATGCTGCAACATGGCTCGAATGCATGTCGGAAATTCATGCTATCTGCCAATTGACCTCTGCCGCGATCCGCGTTTGCGGGGTGGGTGGCCATGTTGCACACTGGCGTGGAGGAAATACCCAGGAGAGACCAAATGGCCAGTTCATCGAGCCCGCTGCCGCGTGGCGTTTTCACCATGCAGGCCCAGGAGCGTATCGTTTTCGGTGAGCCGGCAGGCAAAGCTCTGCTCGCGGAACTCGAACAGCGCGGCGCAAGGCGCGTGTTCATTACCTCGACGCGCTCGCTGGCCAAATTGTCGGATGGCCCCCTGCAGGTGATCGAGAAGGTGCTTGGCAGCGTCCATGTCGGCACGTTCAGTGCCATTTCATCTCACAGTCCTCGCGAGGATGTGATCGCCGGCGCGGCAGCGGCACGCAAAGCCGAGGCCGATATCATCGTGGCAGTTGGTGGCGGTTCCGTCATCGATGCGACCAAGGCCATGCTCATGTGCCTCTGGCACAGCATCGAAAGTCCGGCCGACATGGAGCCGTATCGTTCTGGTCGTGACGATGGCCGCGTCCCGAAGCCAATGGCGCCGTCGCCTTATGCAATCCGCATGCTGGCCATTCCGACCACGCTCTCCGCCGCGGAGTTCACGCCCAATGCGGGCATCACTAATAGCGAGACGCATTTCAAGCAATCCTTCAGTCACCGGCTGTTCGCGCCCGTCGCCGTGATCCTCGATCCGGTCATGACGCTGGCGACGCCGGAGTGGTTGCTCGTTTCGACCGGCATCCGCTCGGTGGATCATGCGGTCGAGTCCTACTGCTCACCGACGGCCAATCCGGCGACCGAGCCTTTGTCGCTGCAGGGACTGCGGCTGCTGCATCGGTCATTGCCGACCATCGTCGAGAGGCCCGATGATCTTGCCGCGCGCCTCGATGCCCAGTTCGGTATGTGGCAGGCCATCGCGGCCTCCATTGCCGGCGCGGGAAGCGGGGCGAGCCACGGCATCGGCTATGTGCTGGGCTCGGGCTATGGCGTACCGCATGGGCATACGAGTTGCGTCATGCTGCCGGCCGTTCTGCGCTGGAATGTGGACTTCAACGGCGAGCGCCAGAAGGCACTGAGCGCCGCCATGGGAGCGCCGACGCGGCCTGCGGGCGATCTCGTTGCCGAGCTTGTCCAGCGCATTGGCCAGCCCGGTAACCTGCGCGCTCTCGGCATCAAGCGCGAGAGCCTGCCGGATATCGCCGAGCGTGCCATGACGTACGCGCCAGTGCGCCGTAACCCAAAGAAGATCAGCGGCCCGGCCGACGTGATGGAGATCCTGGAGATCGCCTGGTAGGTGCAGAACGCCCCCGGGCTTCAGGCACGCGCGAGGCGGCCGCGGGGTGGCATGATGGGCGCGCTCAGCGCCTGTCGCCGGCCGATGCGCCGCCGCCAGAGCAGGAAGAGCACGATCGAGACATTGAGCAGGTTCCAGGCAATGCCATTGACGAAGGCCGCCTGATACGAGCCCGTATAGTCATAGATGACGCCGGAGAGCCACCCGCCGAGCGCCATGCCGAAGAGCGTCGCCATGAGGACGATGCCAACCCGCGCGCCCGCTTCCTTGGGTGAGAAATACTCGCGCACGATGAGGGCGTAGCTCGGCACGATGCCGCCCTGGAAGAGCCCGAACAGGGCGGACACGACATAGAGCGACGCGAGACCGTCGAATGGGATGTAAAGCAGGAGCGCGATGCCCTGCAGCGTCGATCCGAGCAGCAGCGTGTAGAGCCCGCCGATCTTGTCCGAGATGAAACCCGAGATGAGCCGGCTAACGACACCGAAAGCGAGCATGATCGACAACATCTCGGCGCCGCGCTGGGCGCCGAAACCGAGGTCGGCGCAGTAGGCGACGATGTGGACCTGCGGCATGGACATGGCCACGCAGCACGCGAGCCCAGCGACGATCAGCAGGAGCTGGAGCGTGAAGGGTTTCATGCGCAGGAGCGCCGGGGAGGGCTCGTGTGGCATGGAGGCACCGTCGACGGCAGCAGCGGTCGCCTGGTGTGGCGGACGCCGCTGCAGCAATGGCGCGAGGCACAGCAGCGTCACCGTGACGAAAATGCCGAGCGCGAGATGCGTGAAGCGCCAGCCATAGGCGTCGATGGAGGCCTGGAGAATCGGCGGCCAGATGGTGCCCGAAAGGTAGTTGCCGCTTGCGCAGATAGCGAGCGCGATGCCGCGCCGCTTGTTGAACCAGTGCGTGATGTCGGCGAGCAGCGGCGCGAACATGGTCGCG
Source organism: Pseudomonadota bacterium (assembly GCA_023410905.1). Classification (GTDB taxonomy): domain Bacteria; phylum Pseudomonadota; class Alphaproteobacteria; order Rhizobiales; family Hyphomicrobiaceae. Next base: position 25,190 of record JAEYPL010000057.1, on the reverse strand, counting down.
GTACCGCAGAGGCCGATCAGCAACCCGTGCGCGATCGCGAACTGCCAGATGCTCTGGGTGTAGGCGGTTGCGATGTAGCCGAGGCCGAGAGCGATGGCGCCGCCCATGACCGGAAACATGACCCCGTGGCGGTCGGCGATCCGGCCGGCGATGACGCCGCCGAAGCCGAAGCCGATGAGCGTCAGCGTGTAGGGCAGTGTCGCGGCGCCCCTGTCGACGCCGAATTCGGCCTGGACAGCCGGGAGGACAACCACCACCGACCACATGCCAACATTGCCGATCGTGCCGATCACGGCGGCCGCGACAAGCCGCAGCCACGCATAGGCCGAATCGACGTCGGCGGCCGTGCCATAGGACTGTTTCATCGGGCTCGTGATCTCGGGGCCGGCGGCAGTGGCGCCGCAGTGGTCGGCAATCAGCTAAGCCCCTTTAGCCTGTCGGGAAGATGGGCGCTAGGTGCCTATTTTCCAGTCAACAGCCGGCGTGTCGAGAGTTGACACCAAGTGTTGCCATTGTGCCGACGTGCGGAACCGAGCGCATGGGCGGAGCGTCATCTGGCTGACGGGGGGAGCGCAAAATGGTACCTTCTTGAGATAACGTAAGCGCATCACCATCTTCGCCGATACCTGCGACGGGTTCGACGAGGATAAATGCGTGTTGGCTCATGCCACGAGCGCGATATTAGGGAGAGATGCAATGAGCGGGACATGGGCGCGCGCTTTAGCACGCGCTGGAGGGCTTGCAGCTGTCCTCGCCGTGCTGTTCGGGGCGGTTGGAGTTCCGCCTGCGTCGGCGCAGGGGCCCTTCAAGACGCTGGCGGGTAACTGGAGCGGCGGTGGACAGATCAAGCTCGACAACGGCAAGTCGGAAGCTCTGAAGTGTCGCGCCTATTACACGCAGAAAGAGGCGGACACGCTGGGTCTCGCGATCCGCTGCGCCTCGGCCAGCAACAAGATCGAATTGCGTGCGAATCTCAACCAGAGCGGAAACCAGATCGATGGAAGCTGGGAGGAGCGCACCTACAACGCGACGGGTACAGTAACAGGACGGGTGTCGTCGGGCCGGATCAATCTGTCCATCACTGGCGGGACGTTCAATGGTTCGATGAACGTGGCGATCACGGGGGAGCGCCATTCCGTTTCGATCGAGACGAACGGCATTGGTCTCAGGGCCGTGAATATCAGCCTGTCGCGCGGTTAGTTTCGTTCTGTCGGGGCCAGGGGGCTGTTCGGAGCTGCGCGGCTTGACCGCCGCGTCAGCCGGCGCGAACTGAAGCAGGGAGAGAAGGCATCATGAGAAGGATTTCAGCGCCACTTGCAGCGCTGGCGCTTGCGAGTGGTCTCGCCATCAGTGCCGACGCGGCCCTGTTCGGTGATGCGGCCGCCCAGCGGCCGCGCGATGGCAGGGCGCCTGCCTATGTCGTAGCGGAAAGCCGCTGGGGGCATGGTTCCATTTCCGGGCCCGTTCGGCGCGGCCCCAATGGCTGGGAAGTGCGCATGCCGCGTGGCACCTGGCTCGAGTGCAAGCGCAGTTGCTCCGAGACCTTGCGTCTCGCCACTGTCGACTTCTGGGAGACGCAGGGCCGCAATCCACCGGATGGCGGACCGAACTACTTCAGCTTCGATTTCTATTTCTGAACGAAAAAGCCCCTCGTCCCATCCGGGAGAGGGGCTTTCATTTTGCCTCGTCGCGCGATCAGCCGACCGTGAGCGGCATCTTTTGCGAGATCTTGACGCCGGCGTCGTCGAGCCATGTGAACTCGAACTCACCGGGGCCCGGCACCTTCATGAAGAAGGCGAGGTAGGGGTTCGCCGAAATGCCCGGCGCCACGTCGGCCTTGAAGAACTCGGTGCCGTTGAAGCTGGCCGTGAACGTATTGATGATGTTGCGCGGGACGACCTTGCCATCGGCGGTCTTGCGGTTCCCGGTTTCCATCACGTGCTGGACGAGTGTCTTGATCTCGATGACCTCGCCGACTTTGGCCTTTTCCGGAACACGGATGCGGGGTTTTGCTGCTGACATTGTTTTCGCTCCCTGGACCTGCCTCAGCCGCCGCAGCCGCCGATCGTGACCTTTACTTCGCGACGGCCGATCAAGAACTTGCCGTCACTCAGCGCTGCTACCGCAACGACATCCTGCGTCCGCGCGAGACGCATGCGGCTCGAGACAGCGGCCTTGCCCGAAGCGGGGGTGAAATTGTAGCTCGCGACGCCGACCTGCGGGTTCCCGGCGGCGAAGATGTGCAGCGCCTTGACGTGGCTCGCCTCGGTCATCGGGCTGTCGACCGACAGCGTGAACGGGACGGTGTTGCCGTTCTCGGCGATCTCGGGAACCTCAAGCGTGATGCCGGTTTCGGCCGGCTTGGCGTCGCCGAGGATCTTTTTCAGAGCTTCATCAATGCTCCGGACCGGCTCCTGGGCGAGTGCCGGCAGGTTGACCAGCAAAGCGGCAACCGCCAAACTGGCGCCTGCGCCGAGCAGGAAGGTCCGACGGCCAATAACTTCCACTTCCATCCGTTGCGTCATTGCCTTTCGCAAACCCGGCATTTTAGCGCCGGGCCCTCCTCCATTTTGGCCATGCATCGCTGGCTCACCGGAGCGTCGAAGGAAGCGCGTCCCGCCTCCCGACAGTTGACGACGGCGTCGATGCTTGCACATTTCCACTAGCATATTAGAATGTTTGTATGCAACCGCAGGGGAGCTGGGAATCGCCTGGATGCGACGGTCATGAACCCCGCCGTGCCCCCCTTCGTTAGACTGATCGCGCACGTCCTTGCGCTGGTGCTGCTCGTCGCCGTCGCGCGTGCGCAGCAGGCGCCTCCGCCCACCGAGATCGATGTTGCGACGGCCCCCGCCGTGCTCGTCATGATCGCTGACCCCGGCTGTCCTTACTGCGCGCGCTGGGAGCGTGAGATTGCCCCCGGCTACGAGGCCAGCGAGGACGGTAAGCTCGCACCTCTGGTCAGGCGCTTTCGTCATGCACCGGACATCGCCTTCATTGAGCGCGTCGTGTTCTCGCCGACGTTCGTCATGCTGGTCCGCGGGCGCGAGGTCGGGCGTATCGTTGGATATGCCGGTGCGGATCTCTTCTGGATGCAACTTGCGGCCTTGCTGGAGGATGCGCGTGTCGCGCTGAAACGGAGCGACGCGGAGGGTCGCAGTTTTGCGCGCCAACCGATCGAAAACATCATTGAGAGGAGATGACGACGATAATCGGGCGTGAGCATTGCCCGCAGAATCTGAATGCTTATCAGAACAAAATATAAGAATGAGCGGCGGAAAAGCTGCAAACAGGCCGCGGCAGATTCATGGGCTCGGCTGAACCTACGGGAGGTATGAATGACTGAGATTTCCAGGCGGAACTTGATTGTCGGTGCGGGAGCTGGCGCTGTGGCGGCGACGAGCTTCAGCACCTTCGCCATTGCACAGGGAGCAGGTGCGGGACGGGTCGTCGTGATCGGCGGCGGTGCCGGTGGCGCCAGCGTCGCACGCGCACTGAAGCTCGGCGCCCCTGCACTGCGCGTCACGCTGATCGAGCCGAACAAAATCTATTCGTCGTCGTTCTTCTCGAACCTTTATCTCGGCGGCTTCCGCACGCTCGGCTCGCTCAACCACAATTATGACGGTTTGCGCCGGCTCGGGATCACCGTCGTTCATCAGCGCGCAACTGCGGTCGACACGGCCAAGAAGACCGTGCGCACGAGCGGTGGCCAGACGCTGGCCTACGACAAGCTCGTGGTGTCGCCGGGCATCGAGGTCAAATACGACTCCATCCCTGGGTATTCGGCCGCTGCCGCGAGCGGGCGCGCGCCGCACGCCTATACGACGGATGGTGCCGGCAAGCAGCAGTTGAAACGCCTGATCGAGCAGATGCCGAATGGCGGCACGGTCGCGATGGTCATGCCGAGTGGCGCATTCCGCTGCCCGCCCGGACCTTACGAGCGGGCGTGCATGATCGCCCACTACCTCAAGACCCGGAAGCCGAAATCGCGCATCGTCATTCTCGATGCCAAAAAGGCATTCTCGAAGCAGCCGGTCTTTATCGAGGGGATCAACAAATACTACAAAGACATCATCGAGATGAACCTGTCGAACGACATCGATGATTTCAGCGTCACGAGCTTCGATCTGAAGTCGCGCGAGATCACGACCAAAGCCGGCAAGAAGGTCAAGTTCGATGTCGCGAACATCATCCCGCAGCAGAGCGCGGGACAGATCGCGCTGAAAACCGGACTGGCCAAGGGCGACTGGTGCCCGGTCAATCCGGAGAATTTCTCGTCGGCGCTCGTAAAAGACGTTTACGTGCTCGGCGATGCGACGATCGCGGCCGAGATGCCGAAGTCGGCGTTCTCCGCCAACAGCCAGGCCAAGGTTGCCGCCAACGACATCCTTGCCGAGCTCGCAAAGGGTGAGCGCTTCCCGGCCCGCTTCCGCAATACCTGCTGGTCGCTGTTGGCGCCGGACGACAACGTCAAGGTCGGCGCCAACTACACGCCGAAGGACGGCAAGCTCAATCCCTCGGGCTCGTTCGTGTCGAAGCCGGGCGAGGATGCGGCGACGCGTGCCCAGAACTACCAGGAGTCGATCGGCTGGTACTCGGGCATCATCGCCGACATGTTTGCAGGTCCGCCGGCGACCGCGGCAAAGAAAAAGAAGGGTTGATTGCGCGCCCGACATTTGCAGGAACAACGAGCGCCCGGCCATCGTGCCGGGCGTTCTGCCGTTCATGCGTTCGCGCTGCTCGCGAGCTTGTCGATGATCTTCGCGAGCTTGATATCGCGCTCGGTCAGGCCGCTGGCGTCGTGCGTGGAAAGCGTGATCTCGACGCTGTTCCAGACATTGAACCATTCAGGGTGGTGATCGAGCTTTTCCGCGGCGAGAGCCACCCGCGTCATGAAGGCGAAGGCGGCGCTGAAATCCGCGAACTTCAACGTGCGGGTCAGGGCGTCGCGTCCCTCGACCATTTGCCAATCCGGCAGCTCGGCGCGAGCGGATTGGCGTTCGTTTGGATCCAGTTTCCGGGCCATGGAATGTCCTCCGCGTGATGGGGCGGCGTTGGGCCGCGTGCATGTTCATGCAGGATTAACGGTGAGCGCATCATTCCAGCGCGTGCGGCGCACCTTCAAGACGTTGTGATTGCTTTTGTGGCCGTATAAGCGTCGGATCACGTCGTGTTGCGCGTTTTGGTCGAAAAAGGCGCGTACCATTGGTGCGCGCCAAAGGGACCTTTCCGCAGGCCCTGCGCTCGAGTGGGGCGCGCCGAGGAGGATGGCAATGGTGCTGAAATTGTTCTTTGCGACCGCAGTCGGGCTGACGGCCGTCCTTGCTGCCATGCCGGCGGAAGCGCAGCGCAAGCGCTCGGACGGTGTCGTCCGGGCTTGCAGTAACTACGGAAATGGCTGCACGAGTGCCCCCATTCGCAGGGCGCGGTTCGGTTACGAGTTCCGAATGCCGGGCGGCACATGGGTGAGTTGCCGCGCAGATTGCAGAAATGCGATCCGCGAGGACATGCTCGATTTCTGGGAGACGCAGCGCGAGCGTCAGCCGAGCCCGTTCCGCTGACGAACACTTTGAGGAGGCTGAATGATGCTTATGAAAACTGTGCTGAGCGCAGCGATGGGCCTTTCGCTATCCTTCGGCCTGATCGCCACGGCAGATGCCCAATCGCGCAATAGGGGCCCGGCTGCGGGAGTTGTGTCGGCGTGCAGCATCTATGGCAATGGCTGCACGACGGCGCCCATTCGGCGTGCCGGCAACGACTACGAGTTCCGTATGCCAGGTGGCACGTGGGTATCCTGCAAGCAGAGCTGCAAGGACACGCTGCGGCGCGAGACCGTGGACTTCTGGGATACGCAGCGCGAGAACGGCGGCAGCGAGATCAACTAGCTGCCCTGCCGTGACCTGCCTCAGGACTTCTTCTGAGGCAGGTTGAGCCGGATGTGCAGTTCGTTGAGCTGCTTGTTCGCGGCTTCCGAGGGGGCGCCCATGAGCAGATCGTTTGCCTGCTGGTTCATGGGGAAGAGCGCAACGTCGCGCACGGTGTTGCAGCCTGTCAGCAGCATGACGATGCGCTCGATACCCGCCGCCATGCCGCCGTGCGGCGGCGCGCCATACTGGAAGGCGCGGTAAAGGGCGCCGAAGCGTGCTTCGACGACTTCCGCGCCGAGACCGGCCACACCAAAGGCCTTCACCATCGTATCCGGACGATGATTGCGGATGCCGCCCGAGGCGAGCTCGTAGCCGTTGCAGACGAGGTCGTACTGGTAGGCCTTGATCGCGAGGTAGTCCTCGGTCGACTTGGCGGCATCCAGCGTCGCCGAGCCGCCCTGCGGCATCGAGAAGGGATTGTGCGAGAAGTCGATCTGCTTCTCGTCCTCGTTCCACTCGTAGAAGGGGAAGTCGACGATCCAGCAGAAGGCAAAGCGGCCTTCATCGACGAGCTTCAGCTCGCGGCCGACCTGATCGCGCGCGAGACCGGCGAACTTGTAGAACCGCGCCGGGTCGCCGGCCGTGAAGAAGCAGGCATCACCCGTCGCGAGGCTGAGTTGGCTCTGGATGGCGGCAGCGCGTTCGGCACCGATGTTCTTGGCGATCGGGCCGGCGCCCGCCGCGCCTTCCTCCTCGCGCCAGAACACATAGCCGAGGCCCGGCTGGCCTTCCTTCTGCGCCCAGGCATTCATGCGGTCGCAGAAGGCACGCGAACCACCACCCTTGGCGGGGATCGCCCAGACTCGCACCTTCGGGTCTTTCTCGATCATGCCCGCGAATACCTTGAAGCCCGAGCCGCGGAAGTGCTCGGTCACATCGGCCATCTCGATCGGATTGCGCAGGTCGGGCTTGTCGCTGCCGTACTTCGCAATGGCCGTGTCATAGGGAATGCGCGGGAAGGTGGCCGTCACCGGCTTGCCCTCGGCGAACTCCTCGAACACGCCGCGGATGATCGGCTCCATGGTGCCGAGCACGTCGTTCTGCTCGACGAAACTCATCTCGACATCGAGCTGGTAGAACTCGCCGGGCAGGCGGTCGGCGCGCGGATCCTCGTCGCGGAAGCAGGGCGCGATCTGGAAATAGCGATCGAAGCCCGACATCATAAGGAGCTGCTTGTACTGCTGCGGCGCCTGCGGCAGCGCGTAGAACTTTCCGGGGTGCACGCGCGAAGGCACGAGGAAGTCGCGCGCGCCTTCAGGGCTTGAGGCCGTCAGGATCGGCGTAGGGAATTCGTTGAAGCCCGCATCGTGCATGCGGCTGCGGATCGAGCGCGTGATGGCGAGCCGCTTCATGATGATGCCGTGCAGCGTGTCGCGGCGGAGATCGAGAAAGCGGTACGTGAGGCGCAGATCCTCGGGGTAATCGGGCTCGCCGAATACCGGAACGGGAAGTTCCTTGGCTTCCGACAGCACTTCGATCTCGGTCGCATAGACCTCGACGCCGCCGGTCGCGAGCTCGGCGTTCAGCGTGCCCTCGGGGCGCGCCCGCACGCGCCCGTCGATGCGCACGACCCACTCCGAGCGCAGGCGCTCGGCGGTCTTGAAGGCGGCCGTATCCGGATCGACGACGATCTGCGTCAAGCCGTAGTGGTCGCGCAGGTCGACGAACAGCAGGCCGCCGTGGTCGCGGACCCGGTGGACCCAGCCGGAAAGGCGCGCGGTCGCGTCGATGTCAGTCTCCCGCAGCGCCCCGCAGGTGTGCGAGCGATAGCGGTGCGTTTCTGCGTCGGCCATGGCTGGGGCTCCCTCACGCCGGGGGCGTGGTTCTCGAGACGTTCGCGCGCACCGGGCCGGCGCGGCGCGTCGAATGGCTGCAAATCGGGCCGGAACAGCGCACGCAGGCCCGGCCTTGTCAAGGTGCGGCCGGGTGGGCCGCATCCGGGTCCCTAATCCCGATAGCGGGCCGCCAGCAGCCAACCTACGATCCAGCCGAGGATCAGCGCGGCGAAGTTGCCCGCCATGAAGATGAGGGCGTGCAGGTTGGCGACGTCGTCCGGGCTCTCGAAAGTCATGCCGGAGACGATCCATGTCGCCAGCCGGCCGCTGATGAAAATGGTGGCGATCAGCGCAAACGCGATCGCCGTCACCATCGAGATCACATAGCGCATGGAGCTACTTCACTTCCCAGAACCAGACTTCCTTGGCTTCGGCATAATTCGAGTAGTACCCGAGCCACGAGAACCACTCCATGAGCCACTTCGTCGAGGGGCGAAAGCCGTTCCAGACGTCGATATGATCGCCAGTCGGGTTACCGGGCCGGTCGCTCGTGCGCGCCCAGTAGTCCTGGATATAGATGATGCCCGTGCGACCGAAGAGTTTGGGATAGAACGCTGCTGCATCCTTGCCGGTAATGCGCTCGACGGGTGCGACACCCGGGAGCCTCGTGCTCACGAGTGCTCCGGCGAGCTCGGACGCCCGGATGAAGTGCATTTCCTCGGCCGGATGGACGTAGCAGGTCGAGACGCGCCCGAGTTGGGTCGGTGCGACGCCTGCGCCCTTCAGGCAAACGCCCATACGGATGGCGCACTGGTTGCCGAAGACTGGCAGGCCGCGCTTGATCTGCCCGTTCTCGATGCTGGTGAGATCATGTGGGGCAATGCACGGCGTCGCATTGCTGTGATTGGCCGGGTGCTGCAGCCAGAGATCTCTGAAATTGATCATTCTGTGCACGCCCCCCCGGTCACTGCCATATCACGAGCCTGCGGCCCATGCGCGTCGCCGTGATTCGGCCATCTCCTCGCGCCCTGTGTCAACGGCTTATCGGACGTCTGAATGACACCGCTTGCGCGAATGAGTGTGGCCCAATCGCCTTGAAGTTGACCGTGCATCGTTGCAGCATCCGGCCCGCTAAGAGGATTCGGAAAGTGCCGGAGCATGACTTCGGCCGCATCCGCCAGCGCTGCTGCTGGGACAGGGGAGAGGGGCCGCAATGGCGGGCACTGGCGAGCCGCGACGAACGTTCGCCTTCACATTCGGGCTGGAGCGGCTTGGTCTCGTCGCGCTCCGCGCGCCCTGGCTGACATTCGCGTTGATCGTGCTCCTGACCGTGCTCGCGATCTTCGGCGTGATGCGCCTCAAGGTCGATGACAGCCTCTCGGAGCTGTTCCGCACCAATACGGCCGAGTTCCGCCAATACGAGGAGATCGATCGGCGCTTTCCCTCGAGCGAGTACGACGTTCTCGTGGTCATAGAAGGCCCGGGCCTGCTCGAGAGGGAGAAGCTCAAGGCGGTTCACGACACGATCGTCGATCTGCAGCTCACCGACGGCGTCAACGGCCTCGTATCGATGCTGTCCGCGCGCGAGAAGCCCGACGCGGGTGGCTATGCCGCGCCCGTGGTGCCTGATGACCTGCCCGAAGGTGCCGCCTACGATGCCATGATCGAGCGGCTCAAGAACAATGAGATCGTCGCGGGCAAGTTCCTTTCCGAGGATGGCACGTTGGCGCTGGCCGTTATTGCGCTCGACAGGAAGCTGGTCGAGGCGCGCGGCGCCAAGGAGGTCATCGGCGGCATTTTGAGTGAGGCCGAGCGTGGCCTCCAGGGCTCGGGTCTCAAGGTGCAGCTCACCGGCGCGCCGGTCATGCAGCTCGAAATCCGCAATGCCGTCGAACGCGACCGCCTCGTCTACAACGGGCTCGGATTCCTGCTCGGCACCTTGATCGCGTATATCTTCTTCCGACGGCTTTCGCTCACTCTGCTCGCCATCATCGGCCCGGCGATTGCCATCCTGTGGACGCTCGGCGTTGTCGGCGCGCTCGACTATCGCCTGAACCTGTTCATCAACGTCATCACGCCGCTGATCCTCGTCTCGGGTTTCTCCGACAGCATGCATCTCGTGTTCGCGATCCGGCGCGACATCATGGCGGGTGTCGACCGACTGACCGCGGCGCGCGAAGCCGTGCTCGATGTGGCCCCGGCGTGCCTGCTGACCGCGATGAACGCGTCGTTGGCGCTGTTGTCGTTCTCGTTTGCGGAGTCGGCGCTGATCCGCACGTTCGGCATGGTCGCGATCATGGCCGTCGCCATTTCCTATCTTGCGGTCGCCGTGGTGGTGCCGACGCTCGCGGCTCTGCTCATTCCGCGCGAGAAGAACCCGCGCAAGGATATCGAGCCGAACCGCGACGGCGGTTTCGGCATTCTCGGCGTGGTCACCGAGGGCATCGTTCGACGTGTGATCGCGGCACCTTTGGCCTTCAGCCTCGCGGGGCTTGCGGCCGTCATTCTGACCGGTCTCGCCTACGTGCAGCTCGTTCCGCAGTACCGTCTCGCCGATCAGGTGCCGGACAAGGAGCACGCGCTGGCCGCCACCGAGCGTCTCGACACGAAGCTCACGGGCGCCAATCCCGTTCACGTGATGATCAAGTGGAGCGGCGGACAATCGCTGTTCGACGAACAGACGCTCGCGACCATTGCCGCCGCGCACACCGTGCTCGAGAAGGAGGCCGGTCTCGGCAATGTCTGGTCCGTGGAGAGCCTCCGACGTTGGCTCGCCGAGGCCGGCGACACCAGCATCGAGACGGTCAAGAAGTACATCGGCATTCTGCCCGAGCATCTCGTGCAGCGCTTCATCGCCCAAGAGGGGAACGCGGTTCTGGTGACGGGACGTCTCCCGGACATCGACGCCAGCCAGATCCTGCCGATCGTCGAGAAGATCGACCGCGCGCTCGATCCCGTGCGGACCGCGCATCCGGGCTACGAGATATCCGTCACAGGGCTGCCGGCGATCGCGGCGCGCAACTCGGCGCGCCTCATCGGTGAGCTCAACTGGGGCCTGATCGGCGATATGTTCGTGATCTTCATCTTTCTCGGGATTGCGCTGCGCTCGGTCCTCTCGGGCGTGACGAGCATCCTGCCGTCTCTGTTCCCAATCTTCGCGACGGGGGCGCTGTTATGGCTCGGCGGGGAGGGACTGCAATTCGCCTCGATCATCGCGATCACGGTTGCCTTCGCACTCGCCATCGACAGCACGATCCACTTTCTGAACCGCTTCCAGCTCGAGGAAAGCCGACCGGGTACGCGCGACGTGAACGATGCGCTCATCCGCACCATGCACCACATCGGTCCGGTCATCGTGCTGACCACGATTGTGCTCGCGCTCGGGCTCGGCGTTACCATCCTGTCCCATCTCCCGTCGCTGAGGCTTTTCGGGCGTTTGGCAGGCATCTGCCTTTTTGCCTCATTGATCGGCCAGCTCATCATCCTGCCGGCAACGGTAGCGCTCTATCGCCGATACTGGCCGCGGCGCCCCGCGGTCGCGGCTGCGTGACGGATGGGCGGTGTGGCTGGTATGTTCGCCAATACGCGCGCCGATGTGACTATTGCTTTGATATCAACGTCGGACCCAACCGATGCCACGAGCCCCCAATGCTGTAGACTTCTGGCGCGGCTTTGCTCTCGTCTCGATTTTCGTCAATCACATCCCGGGCATTTTCTTCGACAAGTTCACGCATCGCGCGGTCTCGATCTCGGATTCTGCTGAGCTCTTCGTTTTCCTCGCGGGCTGGTCGCTGCGGTACGTGATCGGCGACATCAACCGACCGACGCCCATGCATCAGGTCGTGTTCAGGCTCGGCGGGCGCGCCGTCACCCTCTATGCCGCGCACATGATGATCGTGATGCTGGCGATCGCCATCCTAGCAATCACCTCCCGCCTCCTGGACAACCCGCTGCTGCTTGAGTGGCACAACGCGGCAGCCGTCTTCTACCGTCCGGTCGAGACGCACATCGGCATTGCGCTGCTCAGTCACCAGCTCGGCTACTTCGACATCCTGCCGCTCTATGTCGCACTCATGCTGGTGGCGCCGCTGCTGGCCGTCATCGATCGCGTGGCGCCAAGCCTGCTACTGCCAGCCTCTTTTACGCTCTACCTGGTTTCGTTGATCGTGCCGTTGACGATCCCGGCATGGCCGGTCGACGGGCAGTGGTTCTTCAATCCGTTGACCTGGCAGTTCATCTTTGTTCTGGGACTGGTTCTGGCGCGGGATCGCGGCCTTGGAGGTTGGGTGCGCCGCAATATCGTCCCTATTCGATGGGCGGCGCTACCAATTGTCATCGTCGGGACGATCTTTGTTCTGACGGGCGGTACTTGGATCGATCCGACGACTGTTCCGGAACCGAAGTTGCTATTCATCAACGGCAAGACGTTCGCGACCCCGATCAGGATTATTCAATTCCTGGCACTGGTCGCTGTTGTGTCGATCGTCTATCCTTATATTGCTAGGGCTGTCCCGAGTGCTGTCGCATATCTTGCAATGCTCGGCCGGAATTCGCTCGAAGTGTTCTGTGCGGCATCTATCCTCAGTCTGGTTTGCCAGATTCTGAGATTTACGTTGCCGGACGGCGTATGGCTTGACACGCTGCTTGTCGCAGGCGGCGTGGCTCTCATGGGACTGGTGGCATGGCTGGCCGAATGGCGCTCGCGGGTCCGAGCGGAAGCCTGAAGTGGCTATTCCTCGTTGTGGCGCTGATGACAGGGTTTCCGGTCTTTGCATCGGGCCAGCAGGGCGCGCCGGAGACGCCCGCGCCGACGCAGTCCGATTCCTCTCAGGCAAAGTCCGACGAGAACCTGCCACCTGTCACGCGCGAGTGCCAGGTCGGCGCGACCGAGGTCGTGACGCAGAGCCCCTTGCCCAATGTGCTGAAGGCCATGCGCGAGCGACAGAAGATCAAGATTCTCGCGATCGGTGCTTCGCCGATCGTGCGTCGCGATCCCGCCGCGGGTGGCTACTACGACCTCGTCGAGCAGTTCCTCGAGCAGACCTTCAAGGGCCTGCAGGTCGAGATTGTCCATCGCGGTGTCTCGGGTGAGCTCGCGCGCGATGCGGGTGCACGCATCAAGATGGAAGTGGCGCTCGTCGAGCCCGATCTCGTGCTGTGGCAGGTCGGTACGGCCGATGCGCTCGCACGATTGCCGATCGAGGACTTCGAGGAGACGCTCGGCAAGACGCTCGTCTGGCTGAAGGCGCACGATGTGGATGTGGCGCTCATCGGGCTTCAGTACGCAAAGGCGCTGACCAAGGACGCGCACTATCAGGCGGTACGCAAGGCCTTGAAGAAGGTGGCGACCGAACTCGGGGTTATGCGGGTCGGGCGCTACGAGGCCGTCGAGACGCTCGCGCGTCTGCGTGGCGAGCAGGGAACGCCAGCGGCCCGCGCGCGCCTGACCGAGGCGTCGTACGAATGCAGCGCCGAATACCTCGCGCGCGCCATAGCGACAGGCCTTTTTCACAAGGACAAGCGCAATAAGCCCGCCGACAAGCCAGCTAAGGCCCCGTGAGGCCCATTTTGCTGGGTTTCTGGACGCTGTAGGTGGCCAATTTTGCACTCAGCGGCCGCGGGCTGTATGGTTGCATTCTCTGAGCGAACAATCACAAGCCGACGCTTTTGAGAGCGCCCATCACCCCGATGGCCGCTATGCGTGCCTTTGGGGAAGGCGCGCGATTCGACCCTTCTGCACACGAGCTAGTGTGTTGCCCGCACGGAATGGCTTGGCGGGGGCCTGGAACATCTATGAAAGGAGCCACTGGAGCGATGACTGCGAAGCAAGCGCTCGATTCGGAATATGCTGATGTGAAGGCTAATTTCGATCAGATCTATACACGCGAGGACCCACGCGAATACTTTCGCGTCCTGCATGGGCTCGACTACATCATACCGTCGCTCGCCCGCCCGATCTTCCGGCGGCTCTGCGATACGCTGACCGAACTCCGCGGACGGCCCATCAACGTTCTCGATATCGGGTGCAGCTACGGCATCAATGCTGCCCTGCTCCGATCGCCGCTTTCGATGGATCGCCTAGCGCGTCGATATGCCGATCTGCAGGCACACGGCGTGACGCCGAGCGAGGTCGCAGCTCTGGACCGCCGCTACTTCGAGTCATGGCCGCGCCCGACGAACGCGCGCTTTATCGGTCTCGACATTTCGAAGCCGGCGATCAGCTACGCGACGCGCGCCGGGATACTCGACCAGGGGTTCGCCGAGGACCTGGAGACGAACGACCTTTCGCCGCAACTCGCCGACGCTCTCGGGAGCGTCGATCTTGTGATCTCCACGGGGTGCGTCGGCTATGTCACCGAGAAGACGTTCTCGCGCGTGCTCGGCGCCATCCGTACATCCAAGCCCTGGGTCGCTTCGTTCGTGCTGCGCCTCTACCCGTTCGACCCTATTCAGGATGTGCTGACGCGGCGCGGGCTCGACACGGACAAACTGGAAAGTGTGACATTTGTTCAACGCCGCTTTCACTCCGAGCGTGAGTACTTGGACACGCTTGGGGCGTTGCGCGCATCCGGTGTCGATCCAAGCGGGAAAGAGGAGGATGGCCTCCTGCACGCCGAGTTCTTCCTCTCGCGTCCGGGCTCGGAGCGCAGTGACCTGCCACTCGAGCGGCTCGTTTCGGTGACGAGCGGCGCGCGCCATGCCTTCGGGCCGCGCTTCAAGCATCACGCGGACGACGAGGTCAGGCTCGTGCGGTAAGGCGGGGAGAGGGCGCAGCGACCGGCATGGGCGCTGCATCCTTCCTGATGACCTTGCGGGCTCGGACGGTTATGGTCGCCGGCGCGGGCAGTACGGCTGCCCGGCCGGACCGCCCGTGAGGAACCCGTTTATGACGCAGCACTTCGCCTCCGACAACAATGCCGGCATCTGTCCCGAGGCCATGGCTGCGCTCAAGCGGGCCAATGCCACAGGCCACGAGCTTTCCTACGGCGAGGACCGCTGGACGGCGGCGGTATGCGACGGGCTGCGCGCGCTTTTCCAGACCGACTGCGACGTCTTCTTCGTCTTCAATGGCACGGCCGCCAATTCGGTGACGCTGTCGGCCATGTGCCAGCCCTTTCATGCCGTGATCTGCCATGAGCTAAGCCACATCGAGACGGACGAGTGCGGGGCGCCGGAGTTTTTCTCGGCAGGCTCGAAGCTGCTCGCCGTCGAGGGACCGCTCGGCAAGCTCACGCCGGATATCATCGAGTTCACCGCGAAGAAGCGCACCGACATCCACTTCCCGAAACCTAAGGCCGTTTCGCTCACGCAATCGACCGAAGTGGGTACGGTCTATACGGTCGAGGAACTGCGCGCCATTGCGGCCATTGCCAAGCGGCACGGGCTCAACATCCATATGGATGGCGCGCGCTTCGCCAACGCCGTCGCGACGCTCGGCTGTCACCCCTCGGAGATCACGTGGCGGGCGGGTATCGACGTTCTTTGCTTCGGCGGCACTAAGAACGGGCTTCCTGTCGGCGAGGCCGTGGTGTTCTTCAAGAAGGAACTCGCCGAGGACTTCGCGTGGCGCGTCAAGCAGGCGGGTCAGCTCGCGTCGAAGATGCGCTTCGTTTCGGCGCCGTGGCTCGGTCTGCTCGAGAACGACGTATGGCTGCGCAATGCCCGCCACGCGAATGCCATGGCCAAGCGGCTGGCCGATCAGATCACGCAGCTCGAAGGCGTGAAGCTCATGTTCCCCGTCGAGTCGAACGCAGTCTTCGCGGAGATCCCGCCGACCGCGCAAGCCAAGCTCCGCGAGAAGGGCTGGCGGTTCTATACGTTCATCGGTGCTGGTGGCTGCCGCCTGATGTGCGCGTGGGATACGTCACCCGATACGGTCGATCGCTTCGCCGCCGATTTGACGAAAGCCATGCATGGCGTTGCTCCCTCGCGCGAAGCAGCGTCGGGCGAAACGCGCGGCCGTGGGCGGCGCTGAGCATCGCGCTCGCCAGGAAAGCACACGTGTCATGAAAGGCAGGATCGCAGGGCCCGAGATCGAGCGCCTGATACAGCTCCTGGCGCGTCTGCCGGGGCTCGGATCGCGCTCGGCGCGCAAGGCCGCGCTCGCGCTTCTGAAGCGACGCCAGGAGCTGCTGGAGCCGCTGGCATCCGCCATGCAGGAAGCCGCGCGCAATCTCGTCTCATGCGAAGTCTGCGCCAATCTCGACACGGTCTCACCGTGTACGCTATGTGCGGATTCGCGACGCGATCGCTCGCTCATCGTCGTCGTCGAAGAGATCGGTGATCTCTGGGCGCTCGAGCGCGCAGGCGTCGTCAACGGCCTCTATCACGTGCTCGGCGGGCATTTGTCGCCCCTCGACGGCATCGGGCCCGATCAGCTCAATATCGCCCGCCTCGTCGAGCGCGCGCACGCGAGCGAGGTTCGCGAGGTGCTGCTCGCGCTCAATGCCACGGTTGAAGGGCAGTCGACGGCGCACTATGTGCGAGAGCAGCTTGCCGATGCGGACGTGAAGGTGTCCGGACTGCAGCACGGGGTGCCCGTAGGGGGTGAGCTCGACTATCTCGACGAAGGCACGCTCGCTGCCGCGATCCGCTCGCGGCGGACGCTCTAAGAAAGCCAGCCAAAATGGCGAACGATCGCGGGGCCCGCTTCGTCACGGGCTCCATTCCCGCACACGTTCTCCGCATGACCGGCGCCGCCGCGTTCGGGCTCATGGCGATTTTTCTCGGCGAGCTCGCCAACGTCTTCTTCCTGAGCATGCTCGGCGATGTCGAGATCATCGCGGCTGTGGGTTACGCATCGACGGTGCTGTTCCTGCTGCTCTCGGTCGGCATCGGTACGGCCATTGCGGCGAGTGCCCTCGTCGCGCCGGCAATCGGTGCGGGCGATCTAGCGCGCGCCAAATCCCTCAGCGCCAGCACGCATGTCTATTCAGTGTTGTTCGCCGCCGTGGCCGGTATCATCGTGTGGGTCAACGTGCCGGAACTCATCCGGCTGATCGGCGCGGAAGGCCGCACGCACGCGCTCGCCGTCGGATATCTGCGCATTCTCGTGCCGTTCATGACGTTCCTGTCGCTCGGCATGTGCTCGTCGGCCATCCTGCGCTCGCACGGGGATGCGCGCCGCTCGATGAACGTCACGCTGGTCGGCGCCTTCGTGAATGTCGTGCTTGATCCGCTCTTCATTTTCACGTTCGGCCTCGGCATCAACGGCGCCGCATGGGCCACCAACATCTCGCGTATCGCCGTTGCGGGCTTCGGCATCTACTGGCTCATTCGCAAACACGATCTTCTCGCGTGGCCGCGCCTCAGAGATGTGATCGATGATGCGCGCACGATCCTGAACTTCGCGGTTCCCGCAACGCTCACCAATCTCGCGACGCCGATTGCCAACGCCTATGTCACCTACGCCATCGCGAGCCATGGCACTGCTGCCGTCGCGGCCTGGGCACTGATCGGACGCATCTCGCCCGTTGCCTTCGGTGCTATCTTCGCGCTCTCCGGTGCGGTTGGGCCCGTGCTCGGGCAGAACCTCGGCGCGCGTCAATGGTCGCGCGTCAGCGAGGCCTTCGACATCTCGATCTTGACGGCGATCGGCTTCACGGCCATTGCCTGGGTCGCGCTGGCGCTGGCCGTTGATCCGCTGATCGCCGTGTTCCATGCAACTGGCGAGACAGCGGCCATTCTGCGCACGTACTGCATCTATCTCTCGCCGATGTTCGCCTTCCTCGGCATTCTTTTCGTTTCCAACGCGGCGTTGAATGCGCTCGGCCATCCGCACTGGCCGACCGTGCTCAACTGGGGGCGTGCGACACTCGGTACGATCCCTATCGTAACGATCGGCGGCATGTACTGGGGTCCGACGGGCGTGATTGGCGCCAATCTCGCGGGTGCAAGTGTCTTCGCACTGTTCGGCGCATGGCTATGCCGCCGCCTGATTGCCGGAAAGGCGCAGAAGGAAGCGGATTGAGCGCTGCGTTTCGTGGCTGCGCCACGAGCAGGGCTTCAGCCCTGCACCCGACCGGGGGACCACCGCCGGAACCCCCGTTTTTTAAGACTTGGAGATTGCCGCGAGTGCTGCCATGTCCCTTCTCCCCGTTCTGGCGGGGAGAAGGGTCGCGCCAGAGGCGCGCTTCCAGCGCGACATGAGGGGCGGGAGCTTGCGCTGACGTTTGCGATTGTGCCGCCCCTCACCCTAGCACTCTCCCCGTAAGAGCAGGGAAAGGGTATTCTGTCGCGTTATCCGCGAACTCCAAGTCATAAAAAGAAGGGGGTTCGGGGTCTGCCCGATTGGGGCCAGGGGCGAAAGCCCCGTCGCGCCGAAGGCGCGAGTTAGCGCTCGCCGCTCTCCTCTTTCACCGGCAACGCAGCCCCCGTCAGATCGTGGCTGTGATCGTGCTGGTGTTGGTAGACGGCGAAGGAGCGCGCGGCCTCGGCGCCGAAGAGCCGCACGTATTCGGGATGCTGCGCGACAGCCTCGGGCTGACCTGAGCAGCAGATATGGCGGTTGACGCAGATGACGCGGTCGCTCTGCGCCATCACGACGTGCAGGTCGTGGCTGACGAGCAGGATGCCGACACCGCGCGCATCGCGAATGCGGCCGATGAGATCGTACAACTCCGCTTCGCCTGTGTAGTCGACGCCGCGCACTGGCTCATCGAGAACGAGGAGCTTGGGCTGCCGCAAGAGCGCGCGCGCGAGGACGACGCGCTGCAACTCGCCGCCGGAAAGCTGTGAGAGTTGCTGGCCGATCACGCGTGTCGCGCCGACTTCGCCGAGGGCGGCTTCGGCTTGTGCCGGCGTGTGCTGGCTGCCGAGCGCGAGGAAGCGCGCGACGGTCATGGGAATGGCGGGATCACGATCGAAGCGCTGGGGAGCGTATCCGACGGTCAGGCCATGGCTGCGGGTGATCGTGCCACGATCGGGGCGTTCCAGGCCGAGCAGGATGCGCACGAGCGTGGTTTTGCCGGCACCATTGGGGCCGATCAGCGTGACGATCTCGCCAGGCGCGAGATCCAGGTCGACGCCTTCGAGAATGGTTCTGCCGGCGCGCGCGAAGTGGACGTCGCGCGCGGACAGCAGGATGTCCGACCGTTCGGGCAGCCGGCCGGAATGCGCATGATGATGATGCTCGTGGCCATGGCCATGATGGTGGTCATGAGCACCATGAGCGTGAGTGTGCGCGCTCATTGTGGCGATGCCGCGCAGCTCGCGCACAGGCCTGCAACCTCGACCATGACGCGCGACGGCGCAAAGCCCGTGCCGCGGGCGGCGCCGTCGATGGCTTCGAACGCCGCGGGCGTGGCGATCTCCGCGACCATGGCGCAACGCTCGCAGGCGAGCACGATCTGCCGCGCACCATGCTTGTCGTGCGGCGCGTGGCAGGCGAAGTAGGCGTTGCGGCTTTCGAGGCGATGGACGACGCCCATCTCGAGAAGGGCGTCGAGCGCCCGATAGACGGAGATCGGCGCCATGCGGGTGCGCTCCTTCTGCGACAGGCGCTCCAGGATCTCGTAGGCGCCAACGGCGTGGTGGGAGCCGGCCACTTCCTCGAGCACGCGGCGGCGCAGGGGCGTGAGCCTCAAACCGTTCGCCTCGAAGGCGTCCGACGCGCGTTTGAGCGTTTCCTTGAGGCACGGGGCATGGTCGTGCCCGGGGCTCGGGAAGGCGGGCGCATGCTGCGTGCGGCGCATATTTGTCTCGCTGCTGGTGGGCTGCAGGATCTACGGATATAATATAACATTATTCGCCCGGATGCCCAGTCCGCCCTCACACGCCATTGTGACGCGCACTGCATTGCTGCTGGCTGACGGCATGTGCTCATCTGGCCGCCGAAAGAGCGTTTGAACCTCTCCAAACACGAGATCAACACCATGAGCGAATTTCAGCAGCCGTCACGGCCCATCAATGCGGGCACGCGTATTGGGCACGTACATCTCAAGGTCGCCGACATCGAGCGGGCCCTCGGATTCTGGCGGGATGTGCTCGGCTTCGAAATCACGCAGCAGCGCGAGGGCGCGGTGTTTCTGTCGGCCGGCGGCTACCACCATCACATCGCGCTCAACACCTGGGAGAGCAAGGGCGGATCGCCGCCGCCGAAGGAGGCAACCGGCCTCTATCACGTGGCGATCCTCTATCCCGACCGGGCCGCGCTTGCCGATGCGTTGAGGCGCGTGCAGGCAGCCGGTATAAAACTCGACGGCGCGAGCGATCACGGCGTGAGCGAAGCGCTGTATCTGCGCGATTTCGACGGCAATGGCGTCGAGCTCTATCGCGACAGGCCCAAGGAAGAGTGGCCGCGCACGGCTGGCGGCACCCTCAACATGATCACGAAGCGTCTCGATCTAGATGCGCTTCTGGCGGAGGGGCGGTAGGCGTCAGCGTCCTTGCTGCGATCATCTTCGGCGGATAGCTTGCGACCCGATCAACGATTACGCGCGAGGCGGCACGGCTGTCACGCGCCAGCCTCGGGAGAGAAACATGCAGGACCGGCCAACGACACTGAAGCGCTACCAGACGTACATCGACGGCAAATGGACGGATGCCGCCTCGGGCAAGGCCTTCGAGACGAGCGATCCCTATACGGGTGAGCCTTGGGCGCTCATTCCGGAATGCGACGCGCGCGATGCGGAACTCGCCTGTGCGGCCGCGGCGCGCGCCTTCGAGAGCGGCCCCTGGCCGGCGATGACGGCAACGGCGCGTGGGCGCCTGCTGCGCAAGATGGGCGATCTCATTGCCAAGCACGCCAAGCATCTGGCCGAGATCGAAGTGCGCGACAACGGCAAGCTCATCTCGGAGATGTACGCGCAGACGCAGTACCTGCCCGAGTGGTACTATTACTATGGCGGCCTCGCGGACAAGATCACGGGCCAGACTATCCCCGTCGATAAGCCCGACCACTTCTGCTACACGCTCAAGGAGCCGGTCGGTCCGTGCGTGTTCATCACGCCATGGAACTCGCCGCTCATGCTCGTCGGCTGGAAGCTCGCGCCGGCGCTGGCAGCGGGCTGCACCGTCGTCATCAAGCCGAGTGAATTCACCTCGGCGTCGCTGCTCGAATTCATCAAGCTGGTCGTCGAGGAAGCAGGCGTCCCGCCGGGCGTCATCAACGTCGTGACGGGCTATGGCGCCGTCGTCGGCGAGCCGCTTGTCACGCACCCGAAGATCGCGAAGGTCGCGTTTACGGGTGGCACGGCGACCGGCGCGCGCGTCAACGAACTCGCCGCGCGCTCGTTCAAGAAGGTATCGCTGGAACTCGGCGGAAAGTCGCCGAACATCATGTTCGACGATTGCATTCTCGACGAAGCGGTGAATGGCGCGATCTCGGGCATCTTCGCCGCGACGGGCCAGACCTGCATCGCGGGCTCGCGCCTGCTCGTGCAGGAGAGCATTCACGACAAGTTCGTCGAGAAGCTGGTCGAGGTCGCCAAGACGGCCAAGCTCGGCAATCCGCAGCTCTTCGAGACGCAGGTCGGCCCGGTAACAACGCCGCCGCAGTATGAGAAGATCCTCGGCTACATCGACATTGCCAAGGGCGAAGGCGCGAAGTGCGTGCTCGGCGGTGGCGCGGCAACGGCGGCCGAAGGCGGCGGCAAGTACTTCGTCAAGCCGACGATCTTCACCGGCGTGAACAACCAGATGCGCATCGCGCAGGAAGAGGTGTTCGGGCCAGTTCTGTCCGTCATCAAATTCAAGGACGAGGCCGAGGCCATCCAGATCGCGAATGACATCGCATTCGGTCTCGGCTCCGGCGTATGGACGCAGTCCGTGCGCCGCGCGACCATGATGGCGCAGAAGATCAAGGCCGGCACGGTGTGGGTGAACACATACCGCGCGGTGTCCTTCACCATGCCCTTCGGCGGCTACAAGGCGTCGGGTCTTGGACGTGAGAACGGCGCCGATGCGATCGAGGGCTATCTGCAGACCAAGAGCGTGTGGATCAACAACGCGGTTGGCGGTGGCGGCAATCCGTTCGTCATGAAGACGTCGCAGAACAGCTAAGACAGATCACGCTTTCAGATCAGAGCACGCGCGAGAAACCTCGCGCGTGCTCTTTTCATTTCACGGCGCGCATCAAACGCAGCTGTCGAGGCCGTGCTCGAACACCATGCAGACCTGTCCAGTGGGAAGGCGACAGCGATCGCCGCGCCACTTAAGCCCTTCGCACGGCGGATAGTTGCCCCGGATGGGCTCATACACCTTCCGGGAGCCGCGCCGCGCATTCGGCTGAGGCGCCGGTGGGCGATCGACACCCATGGGATCGAGGCGTCTGAAGCCGTTGTAGAGATACTGTGCTCCAGCAGGTGCCGGAATGCTGAGCACAGCGGCGAGGCTGATCGCTGCACCAATAGTGAGTGTACGCATACGGTGGCCCTTTCTCCGTTCACCTGGAGGTGGGGCCGCGTCGCGCAATATCAAGCGCCGCGCTTTGATGACTGAAACTGGAAAGAAAAAAGCCCGCGGTCGGGGGGAGACCGCGGGCTATCACGTGACGCCTCTATGGGGGGGATAGGTGGGACGGCGCCACGATTTCACTGTGTCCATATGCACCCATCTTGGGAAAAACTGCAAGGCCTGTCGCGAAAAATTGTTTACAAGAGGTGAATTCTGGGGCAGCGCCTTTATCAATTAAAGCGTGTAGTCGCTCTGATCTGCAATCATCGATCGATCTGGCCTCCATGCAAACCAGGAGATGCTCTAAGGAGCATCCCTGAGAGCTTGCTGCCGCAACCCGAATTCGGATGTCACGCCGGTGCTGGCAGCTATGCGGCAGGCGATGAGGCGGACGCCGCTCAACATCACTAATTTTCTGCATTGCCTGCCCTCGCGCGCGCGTTATGAACATGGTCTGCAGCAAAAAGCAGGTCTGGAGCGGGCTCTACAGGCTCCAGTGAAACGCGGGCGGGGAGGCGGCACATGGGCGCTGAAGGCACCTACGACTACATCATTGTTGGTGCTGGGACGGCGGGCTGCCTGCTCGCGAACCGGCTTTCGGCTGATCCGAGTCAGCGCGTGCTTCTGCTCGAAGCCGGTGGCAGCGACAACTATCACTGGATCCATATCCCGGTTGGTTACCTCTACCTCATGGGCAACCCGCGCGCCGACTGGGGTTACTCGACAGCGGCAGAGCCCGGCTTGAATGGGCGCGCCTTGAGCTATCCGCGCGGGAAAGTGCTCGGCGGCTGCTCCTCGATCAACGGCATGATCTACATGCGCGGCCAGGCGCGCGACTACGACGGCTGGCGCCAGATGGGCAATCCCGGCTGGGGCTGGGATGATGTGCTTCCCTATTTCCGCCGGCACGAAGATCAATGGGCGCTCGAGCCCGACGCCTTCGAGGAGCTGCACGATCGCGGCGGCGAATGGCGCATCGAGAAGCCGCGCATCTCCTGGGAGATCCTCGACGCCTTCCGCGAGGCGGCGGCCGAAGCGGGCATTCCGAAAATCGAGGACTTCAACCGCGGCAGCAACGAAGGCTGCGGCTACTTCCATGTCAATCAGCGCTCAGGGATTCGCTGGAACACGGCGAAGGGCTTCCTGCGTCCCGCGAAGGGTCGCTCGAACCTGACCATCGCGACACATGCGACCGTGCATCGCCTGGAGATGTCGGGGAAGCGCGTTACGGGCGTCGCCTTCAATCAGTACGGCGCCATGCGTCAGGCGACCGCGCGCCGCGAAGTCGTCATGGCGGCTGGCGCCATCGGCACGCCGCAGATCCTGCAGCTCTCCGGTATCGGTGCGGGGGCGCTTCTGCAGCAGCACGGCATTGGCGTGCGCCATGAGCTGAAAGGCGTCGGTGAGAACCTGCAGGACCATTTGCAGATCCGCTGCGCCTACAAGGTGCAGGGCGTCAAGACGATGAATGAGCGCTACCAGAGCCTGCTGCAGCGGGCCAACTTCGCGCTCGAATATGCGCTCTTCCGGCGCGGTCCCATGACCATGGCGCCCTCGCAGCTCGGCGCCTTCACGCGCTCCGATCCCTCGCGCGAGACACCCAATATCCAGTACCACGTGCAACCGCTGACGTTGCCGAAGTTCGGCGAGCCGCTCGATCCCTTCCCGGCTTTCACGGCGAGCGTCTGCAACGTGCGCCCGACGAGCCGCGGGCATGTGCGCATCATGTCATCCGATCCGAACGCGCATCCCGAGATCCGCCCGAACTATCTTTCGACCGAGGACGACCGCCGCGTCGCCGCCGACAGCGTGCGCGTCACGCGCCGTATCGTCTCCATGCCCGCGCTCGCCAAATACCGCCCCGAGGAGTTCCGTCCCGGACCGGACATCGCGAGCGACGAGGATCTGGCCAAGGCGACCGGCGAAATCTCGACCACCATCTTCCATCCCGTTTCGACATGCCGGATGGGCACCGACGATCTTGCCGTTGTTTCGCCCCGCCTCAAGGCGCATGGTCTCGAAGGTTTGCGCATTGCCGATGCCTCGGTCATGCCGACCATCACGTCCGGCAACACGAACTCGCCGACGCTGATGATCGCGGAGAAGGCGGCGGCCATGATCGCCGAGGACTGGCAGTCAGCAGCCGCGCGCGAGCAGCCGGCGGCGTAATCCGAACTAGAAGAAAACTCACAAGAGTGGGGGAGTGCACCGCATGGCGGCAAAGGATCAGGTGAAGGCGCTCGTTTTCGACGTGTTCGGCACGGTCGTCGACTGGCGCGGCAGCTCCATTCGCGAGCTGACCGCGTTCGGCAATGCGCGCGGCTTGCAGCGCGACTGGGATCAGTTCGCCGATGACTGGCGCGGGCTCTATCAGCCGTCCATGGAGGAAGTGCGCTCCGGCCGTCGTCCTTACACGATCCTCGATGTGCTCCATCGCGAGAGCCTCGAGAAGCTGCTCGAGAAGTACGATATCAAAGGCCTTCACGAGCAGGACATTCAGCACCTCGTCACGATCTGGCATCGCCTGTCGCCCTGGCCGGATGTCGTCGAGGGACTTACGCGCTTGAAGAAGCGCTACATCATCGGCACGTGCTCGAACGCGAACATCGGTCTTGCTGTGCGCATGGCGAAGCACTCCGGCTTGCCTTGGGATACGATTGTCGGCGCCGAGGTGGCCCGCGCCTACAAGCCGACGCCGCAGGCCTATATCGGCACGGCTGCCGCTCTCAATCTGGAGCCGCACGAGGTTATGCTGGTTGCCGCGCACAACAGCGATCTCGCGGCCGCGGCGAAGACTGGGTTCCGCACAGCGTTCGTCGCGCGGCCGGCCGAGTATGGCCCGAAGAAGAAAGCGGATACGGCCGAAGGCACCAACTGGGATGTCTCGACCGACAGCTTCAACGGCGTTGCCGACGCCATGGGCTGTCCGCGGATTTGAGGGCTTCGCGCCTGCGGCGCGACTGGGCTTTCGCCCCTGGCCCCAACCGGGGAGACCCCGGACCCCCTCCTTTTTATAGACTTGGAGCTTGCCGCGCGCGCCCCACTTCCCCTTCTCCCCGTCCTCACGGGGAGAAGGTCGGGATGAGGGGCGGCG
>JAEYPL010000046.1 GCA_023410905.1 Pseudomonadota bacterium | reverse complement strand
GTCACCGTGTCGGACCACGGCCCCAGCGCGACAACGACATCCGGCGCTGAAATCCACCCATCGCGCGTCGCGACCTTCCATCCGGCACCGTCGCGCGTCAGCGAGCGCGCCTCGCCCTCGACCAGCGCGCCGCCACGACGCGTAAAGAGATCGCCGTAAGCCTTGCCGAGCGCACTCGGGTCACCGACGCTGCAGGGATCTGGCAGGAATATGCCGCCGACGTAGACGGACTTCAGATGCGGCTCCATTTCGGCGAGCTCGGTGCGGGTTACGGGCTTTGCGACCACACCGTACTTCGCCTTGACTTCGTTATCTTCGCGGATGGCCTTCTCGAGCGCCGCCTCATTGCGATAGAGCCGCAGGTAGCCCGTGCGGCGAATCATACCGATGACGCCGGCCTCGTTCATGAAGTGCTCATGCTCGTCGACGCAGCGCGTCACGATCGGCGCCATGGCGCGCGCCGTCGCGTGCATCCCGGCCTCGGTCGACCAGTGCCAATACTTGAACATCCACGGCGCGATGCTCGGCAGCGACGACCACTGGAATGAGGCGTCCGTCGATTGATTGCGCGCATAGCGCAGGATGGTTGCCCATTCGCGCGGGAAGAGATAGGGCACGATGCCCTCGCGCTGAATGATGCCCGCGTTGCCGTAGGAGGTCTCCTCAGCCACGCCGCGCCGGTCGACGAGCGCCACGGAACGGCCGCGCTGCTGCAAATGCAGCGCCGTAGACACACCGACCATGCCGGCGCCGAGGCCGATCACATCGTTGCTCATGAGGGAGGGATCCGGTTCAGATGATGCTATCGAGCTTTGTGGGTGGGTCGTGATCTTTGATTTAGTCGTCTTCGCTCCCGGGGCTCGTGTCTTCCGGACGCCGTTCCGCTGTGCCTGCAGCTAGGCACAGTGCCTACCCTTCCAGCTTCCAATTGTCAGCCCCGAATGGCAATAGTCCATTGGCGCCGACCGGTCATGCGCGGACTTAGGCGGTGCAGGGTCGCTTCGTGGCCCCTCCCTTGATCGAGATCAAAGAAAGTACGTCATGACCGCGGACAGCAATCTCAGGATCGACGGCAAGCGGCTGTGGGACAGCCTCATGGAGATGGCCCGGATCGGCGCGACGCCCAAGGGCGGCGTCAACCGCCTGACGCTGACCGATCTCGATCGCCAGTCGCGCGATCTCTTCGGGGACTGGTGCCGCAAGGCCGGCTGCACCATCAAGATCGATAAAATGGGATCGATGTTCGCCCGCCGCGCCGGTGCCGACGACAGCCTTCCGCCCGTGCTCATCGGCAGCCATCTCGACACTCAGCCGACGGGCGGAAAGTTCGATGGCGCGCTCGGCGTGATGGCCGCGCTCGAAGTCGTGCGCTCGCTCAATGACCTCGACATACAGACGCGGCATCCGATCGAAGTCTGCGTGTGGACGAACGAGGAGGGCTCGCGCTTTGCGCCAGCCATGATCGCGTCAGGCGTCTTCGCGGGCGTGATCTCGCTCGAAGATGCACTCGCGACGAAAGATCCCGAGGGCAAGGTCTTCGGTGAGGAGCTGAACCGGATCGGTTATTCAGGCCCCGAGAAAGTCGGCGGCCGGCCGATCCATGCGCTCTTCGAACTGCACATCGAGCAGGGACCGATCCTGGAGGAAGAAGGGATCGAGATCGGCATCGTCACGGCGGCGAACGGGCAGAAGTGGTACGAGATCACGCTCACCGGTGTGGAAAGTCACGCTGGTCCCACACCCATGAACCGCCGCAAGGATGCGCTGCTCGCGGCGGCGCGCATCGTCGAGCTCGTGAACAAGATCGGCCATGATCATGACCCGAGTGCGTGCGCGACCTGCGGCATGGTCGAGGTCTATCCGAATTCGCGCAATGTCATTCCCGGCCGCGTGTTCATCACGGTCGACTTCCGCCATCCCGAGGGTGACAAGCTAATCTCCATGGACAAGGCGCTCCGCGCCGGCCTCGAGGAGATCGCGGCGAAGACGGGCGTGACGGCCGAGTTCAAGATGGTCGCGGATTTCCCGCCGCAGCCCTTCGAAGCGAGCTGCGTCACGGCGGTGCGCAATGCTGCAAAGAAGCTGGGCTACACGACGCGCGACATCACCTCAGGCGCCGGCCACGATGCTGTCTACGTTGCACGCGTCGCCCCCGCGGCCATGATCTTCACGCCGTGCATCGACGGCATCAGCCACAACGAAGCCGAGAACATGACACCCGAGTGGGCCGCCGCCGGGACCGACGTGCTCCTGCACGCCGTGCTCGAAAAGGCCGAAGTCGTGGGCGGGAAGGCTTAGTGTCAGGTAATTTCAATCGCGAGAATAGCTTCGATGCGACCGAGGACTTCCCACATCAGTTCTTCATTTGCTTTGCTGTGAAACTGGGCATTCCTTGCAATCCAATCCAACGTGCGAAACTGATGCGATAAAACGACCCCAGTAAGTTTCGTGCCCCGCGGCACCGGAACTTCAAATCGACTTCCCGTGACAGTGCTAGTGAGGGGGCACACGACGAATAAACCCGTCGCGATGTTGAAATCTCTCGGCGACAGCACGAGAGCAGGCCTCCTTCCGGCCTGCTCAGTGCCGGCATGCGGGGTGAAATCCAGATAGATGAAATCACCTCTATCGGGCTGATAGGCTACATCGTTCACCACGCCTCATCACCCTTCGGCCTACCCCAATCGACTTCCTTGCTGCTTTTGTCGTCTGAGGAAGGCTCAGGAGATGGATGCCCTTCCAGCAACTCCGAAAGTTTGAACTTCCTTCGCGCAGGAATTAGTCGCAGCGAGCCGTCGTCCGCCACTTCCAAGTCGACAGTTGTACCCTCTATCAAGCGCGCCTGTTCCACAACATGGCGTGGCAGCCGAACTGCTAAACTATTGCCCCATTTGCTAATTGTGGCTTGCATCTATTCGCTCCAACTCGATCCCCCAGTGAGGGATATACATAGTAGATACGATCATATATAGCGAGCACATTGGTCGCAACAAGGCGATTTCTGGCAAGAGTGTTGCAATTCGATTCGCTTTGTATCGGCGTCTCTACTACCTCGGCTGCTGAACGTTGGCCGCCCGCGGCGTGCCGCCCGCGGCCGGCGCCCCGCTCCCCGGCATGCTCCAGAGGGTGTTGGCACCGGCATCGCCGCCCATGAACGTCGTCGGGAACGACCCGCCCCACTTCTCCACCTTGCGGTACTCGACGACGAGGGGGTTCTGCGCGAGTGCCGCACCCATCACTCGGATGGCCTCGGCCTGCGCGTCGCCCTGCACCTTGATCTCGTACGCGCGACCGTCCGCGCGAGCCTTATCGGCGTCGCGCTGCGCTTCGGCGCTCTGTGTGGTCTGCGTCGAAGTCAGGCGCTGACGCTCGAGCACGAACTTCTCCGTCTCCGCCTGCTCGCGCGCGACCTGTTTATCGCGAATGGCCTTCGTGTACTCAGGCGGGAACCCGATATTCACCACCGAGAAGCCGGTGATCTGCACGTCGTCAGGCATGCGCTTCGAGAAGGTCGCCATCGAAACATCGCGGAATTCGACGCGCTTCCTGAGCAGATCGTTGACCGTGTAGCCGCTCGTCACGCCTTTCACGGTATCGTTCAGGCGCGGAAGAATGATCCGCTTCTCGAACTGATCGAGGCTGCCGAACTGAACGTAGAGGTCCTTGACCTGGCTGCGCTTGACCAGCCAGTTGACCGTCACCTGAATGGGTATCTCGAGCGGGTCCTGCGAGGCTGCTTCAAGCGTCATCGAGAAAGCGCGTTCGCGGACTTCCATCTCCTCGACCGTATCCGCCCACGGCAACTTGAAACGCAGACCCGGATCGACGACGTCGATCACGTTGCCGAAGCGCTTCACGATGCCGACGTGACCGGCGTCGATCCGGTAGATGCCGAGCCAGATGGTGATAAGGACCAACGCGGCGAGGATGGCGAGACCGAAGCTTCCCAGCTTCAGGGTGGGAAATCCTGGCCGGCCCGGGCCACCTGATCCCTGTGTCGTCGGGGACGTTCGCATGATGGATGCTCCTGCAAGCTGACCTCTGTCGCGCGCTGGCGAGCGCCATTCTTGGCAGCCGGTCGCGCCGGATTTGCGGCCGCGCACGGACGCGTCGCGCCCCTGAGGCCAGGGCGCGACGTGCCATGCAGCGAATCACTTTTTGCTGAACTTGAGCGACGTTACGGCGTACGGGTTAACTCAAAGGTTAACTCATCGTCGCGAGCTGGACGGCGAGCCCGCAGGCCGCCTCGTACTCCTTGAGATCGACCCACTCGTCGACCGTATGAGGCTCGTTCTGGCCCGCGCCGAAAGTCACGGTCGGGATGCCGTGGCGGACGAGCCAGTTGGCATCGAGACCACCATTGGCCACCCGGATCTCCGGCTTGATGCCCTGGGCGGTCACCGCCTCGATGGCCCGCTGGACGACCGGCGCATTGTCCTTGATGCGGAACGGATAGTAGTCCGTGTGTGAGATGAACTTCACCTTGCCGGACTGTCCCTGGACGTTCGTCACGCCGGCGGCGGCCTTGGCGAAGGCCGCCTTGTAGGCCGCCGTGATCTCCTTGTGGAACTTGGCGTCGTGGCTCCGGCTCTCGCCGCGCACACGCACGAAGTCCGTCACCACGTTGGTTGCATCACCCGCCGGACCGCCACTCGCACCCGAAACCGGACCGATATTGCTGGTGCCGACTTTGTCACCTTGCACGACCTTGCCGAACCAGCCGCCGCGGCGCACATCCGAGAGCGCCTCGGCCAGGATGAGCGTCGAGCTGATGCCGCGCTCCGGCGCGCCACCTGCGTGCGCAGCGCGACCGGAAATCTCGACCTCCCAGCGATCGGCACCGACCGCGCCGACCGTCACGTACGACGCCGAGCGGCCGTCGTAGTTGAAGCCGATGCGGCAACCGTTGAGATCCTTCGGATCGACGAAGCGCGCGCCCCAGAGCCCGCTTTCCTCACGCACCGTGAACAGCAGTGTCAGCGGCGGGTGGTCGAGCTTCTGTGCCAGTAGCTCAGCCACGAGCGTCACGAGCACGCCGCAACCGGTGCGGTTGTCGCCACCGAGCGCGGTGCGCACGGTGTTGACGATCTTGCGGCCCTGGATCTTGGGCTTGGCGCCGGCACACAGCGGCACCGTATCGAGATGCGTCATGAAGAGAATGCGCGGCGCATTGCCGAGACGTCCGCGCCCAGGAAGATCGACAATGAGGTTGCCGGTCTCGCACGGCACCGGGATGCGCTTGTGGGCATCATCGAAGCGGATGGCCTTCGCCGGCACGCCCACTTCCTTGAGCGCCGCGACGACCTCCTTGCCGATCGCTGCCTCTTTGCCCGTCACGCCTTCCACGGCCAGGAACCGCATGAGACGGTTCACGGCCTGCGCATTGTCGACCTTCTGCATGTGTGCTTACCGCTCTTGCTTCAGGATGCCTTCTTGCGATTCTTTTCGAGCCAGCCGTTGACCATCTCGACGGTCTTGTCGACTTCCGGGTTCGAGCGCCCCTTGGCCGCCGCGATGCCCTGCACGAGCAGGTCGACACGCTCGATGTTCTGGGCGCCGGCTGCCAGCGCGCGTGCTGCAGACGACGGCGTCAGCAGCGATTGCGCCGCAGCCGCGTACTTCTCGAAGGGCACGAGATCCTTCTTGTCCGCGCCGAGCGAGACGCAGAGATCGACGACCCACTCATAGACCGCCTTGCTCGCCGCCGGATCCGAATGCACGGCTTCCTTGATCGGCCGCACCGTATCCTTCTGCACGCAGCGATAATTGCCCGCGAGCAGCATCGCCCACTTGGCGAGCGGCACGAAGACCGAATCGTGCACCTTGAGCTTGACGGGAATTTCGATCTTCTCGCCGCCGACGTCGAAGCGCGCGGCCTCGATGTCCTTCTCCATCTGCTGGAGGATCGCCGTGTGTTCCGGATTCTCGAAGCGCGCCGACTTGAAGTTCGTCGGCAGGCGTACCTGCAGCACGTTGACGGGCTCCTCGGGGGGACGGAACGCCTGCGGGTCCGGACTGCAGAGCGTCATCATCTTCGGATCGAAGGCATCCCACACCGTCGCGTCGGCGAAGCAGTGGCGGAGCTTGCTCACGTCGATGCCCGGGACGCGTGCGAGATAGGGGAGCGGCGGCATGTTCATGATCGACATGCAGGGCCGGCCCGATTTGGCCACGAGTTGCAGCAACTCA
Organism: Pseudomonadota bacterium; assembly: GCA_023410905.1. Classification (GTDB taxonomy): domain Bacteria; phylum Pseudomonadota; class Alphaproteobacteria; order Rhizobiales; family Hyphomicrobiaceae. The sequence goes on along the minus strand of JAEYPL010000046.1, from coordinate 13,661 downwards.
CGAGCGCCCGGCGTCCGGTACTGCGGCTCCTGCATGGCGAGCGCGATGAGGTCGAATTCCTTGGGGTCCACGTCGGCGGGGCCAGCTGCGCTCAGTTTGCCTGGGAGCTTGCGGCTGTTGATCTCGACGAGCCCTTCGCGGCCACGCACCGGCATCTTCACCAGGGCGCCTTCTGCATTGATCTTCTCGACTTCTGCCGGCAGGCAGACGAGCACGGTATCGTGCCCCGCCATCGCCAGCTTCGTACCGAGCAGCGATCCGTAAGACGCGCCCATAACGAGCGTCTTGTACTTCTTTGCCATTGCGAGCCCCTTCCGGTTTCTTCCCGCGTTTCTCGTTTTCACTGGACCCGCTTGGTGCGGTCCGAATGCATCAGGTTTAGTGCCGAGACGCCACAGGCGCAACGATCCCGCGTACGGCAAGCCCTGCCCGCGCGGAACTGAACCGAAACCTGCGGAGTTGCGGCCAAATTCGGGCGCAGCGACCGATCAAGCCACAGTTTGGTAACACTTTGCCGGCAAGACTTTATTCACCATACGGCCGCTGTGGCGCGGCCGCTAGTGCGTTTGACTGGTGAGCATCCGCAAAACCGGATGCACTTCGGTCCCTGCACCAGGGGGTTTCAGCACTCGTGCTCGACGGGCGGTCCATGCTCATGATGACATCGATGCGACTTCAGGCAGGCGCACTCGCGCTCGGCCTCGCTCTCGGATTCGGGATTTCTTCGGCGAACGCGCAGATCACGGCGCTCGACCAGGATGGGGCGCCGATCGTCCATTCGGTTCAGCCCGGCGACCGCGATTCCGCGCTTACCGGCGCGACGCTCCCGCAGCTCCGTCTCGCACAGGCTGGCGGCGGATACGTCGAGCGTGAGAACATCGATCCTCCGCCCTACCGCCCGCCTTATGAGACGGGCCGCCAAGTGCCGTCCTATGGCGGATCGCGCGATAGCTACAGCCCGCCGCCCGCGCCACGGCCCGAGCCGCACTATCAGGCGCCGCGCGAAAGCGGACCAGCCTACAGCGCGCCGCCGCCCTACCGTGAAGCGGCCCCCTATCGCGATGGCTACGCACCGCCGCCACCGCGCGGTGGCGACGTGCCGCTCCAGCCGCCGCCCGGCCAGGGATACTACGAGGAAGATCCCCGCGACGGCACGTACTCGATGCACGAGATCACGCGGGCTGGTCACGGCTTCTTCGGCGCCGTCAGCCAAGGTCTCGGCAGCGTCATCGAGTATGCCTTCCGCAGGCAGGGGCGTCCGAACGGCTACATCCTCGGCGAGGACCTGGGCGGCGCGTTCGTGGCAGGCCTGAGATACGGTCGCGGGACGCTCTACACCCGTGATGCCGGCCAGCACCCCGTGTACTGGCAGGGGCCGTCGATCGGCTATGATGCCGGCGGCGATGGCTCCAAGACCATGATCCTGGTCTACCGGATGCGCGATCCGCACGACGTGTATCAGCGCTTCGGCGGCGTCGAGGGCTCCGCCTACGTCGTGGGCGGCGTCGGCATCAACTTCCAGGCGAACGGCGACATGGTCATGGCCCCGATCCGCTCGGGGATTGGCCTTCGCATGGGTGCGAATATCGGCTATTTGAAGTATACACGTCGCCCGACCTGGAACCCCTTCTGAGGGTGCGCGCGGTGCCGGCAGTCCATGCCGCGCCGCAGGCCATCGGACGGAAAGGTGGGGCCGTGCGGCACCGGTGCCCGCCTCGGGCATCGGCGTTGGCGTTTGAGCCGCCCGGCGAGGGAGCCCTTGGGGACGGTTTTGGGGGACGCTTGGGTGGACCTGACGGCGCGGTATTGCAACCGGGGTCAGCAGGACTTGCCTGAGGTGCGGGGCCGAGGAATGCGGGCTTGATCACGATCCAGTCAGTGATGTTCGCCGTGCTCGGCTTTCTCGCCGCGAGCCTCCTGTGGCTGCTTGCGGCGCCAGGCTTCTGGGCGCGCGCCGTGCGGCTGACGAGTGAGCGCCTGCGTGAGGCGATGCCGCTGACGGAGGCCGAGATCCAGGCCGACAAGGACCGGATGCGCGCCGAATACGCTCTGAAAATCCATCACCAGCAGACCGAGCTGAACGAGGTCAAACTTTCTGCGGCCCGCCAGCTCATCGAGCTCAACCGTCGCGATGCGCGCATCAACGGCCTCGAAGCCGATGTCGAGGCGCTCAAGGCCACGCTCGAAGGCGCCGCCAACGCTCGCAGCGTGCTGGAGCAGACCGTTGCCGACAGGCTGCCACGTCTCGAGCAGCGCCTCGGCGAAGCCAAGGTGCATCTCTCCGGACGCGACGACGAGATAGCGGGCCTCATGCGCACCGCGGAACGGCAGGCGCGCGCGCTTCAGGAAGCCGGCGCGATCAACGAGCAATTGAAGCGCGAAGTCGAAAGGCTGGAGACTGCGCTCGAAACGGCAGGCGCAAGAGCCAGTGCAGGCGCCGCGGACGGCAATTCGGATGCCGTGGTCGCCATGCGCGCCGAGCTCGACACGCTTCGCACCCGCTCTCGCGAGCAGAGCGCACTGATCGACCGCCTGCAGAAGGCCATCGCCGAGACGGCCGATGCGGCACCTCGCGCGGCCAGCAGCAGCAAGCCAACCGCGATGCGCCCCGATGCTGCGGCAGGCAAAGCAGCAGACGAAAGCGAGAAAAAGCTGCGCGAGGCACGCGCACTTGCCGCGAGCCAGGAGCAGGAAATCCAGCGTCTCAAGGCAGCAGTCGCGGTCCAGGACAAAGCCGGCTTCGCCGGCGGCGGCGAAAGTCGTATCGCGCTGAAGGCCACGCTCGGCGCGCTCGAGGAGAAGTCTGCCGGTCAGGAAAACACGATCAAGGCGCTCAAGAGCGAAATCGCCGCCCTCCAGGAGCAGCTCACGCGTCAGGCCGCGGATCACGCCGCGGCCGTCGGACGTCTCGGCGGCGGAACGCTCCCGCTCTCGGACACCACTTCTGCGGCGTCGGCCCCGCGCGAGCGCCGTGCCGTTCCGCGGCTGACGCTCGCGGAGCGCGTGGCCCAGTCCCGGCGCGATGCCGAAGAAGATGAGAAAGCCGGCGCGACGAGCGACGAGCCAGAAGCCAAAGCAACGTCGGAAACCCCGTCACCGGCACCCGCCAAGCTGGAGAATGGTGCCACGAACGGCTCAGACTCCGCTGAGGCCGCGCAGGACCGCCGGTCACCACGTATAAAGTCGCGCCTGCTCGACCGCATCTCGAACTTGTCGAAGGCTTGAGATCTACCTTCCGGCGCGCGGGCTTACAATTGCCGCAGAATACTCGGACGATAAGGCGCAAGTAGCACAACCAGCGCGGCAACGCCGCCTCAGATCGACTTGATGAGCACAAGACAGCGCCCTATGCACGAGACTTCAGCGCCCCCCATGACCGAGGGCTCACTCGTGCTTGCGCGCGCCGTCGACGGTGACATGTCGCTCGCCGAAGACATCGCGGCGCGGCGCCTTCGCGAACTCTCGCAGCGCCTTTCGGCTCCCGCGACGGCACTTATTGCAAGCGACGACGGCAATCTCGAAAAGAGCGATGCCGAATTCCAGCCGGTGTCGCTCGCGACCATTCTCGCACTCGGGCGCCGACAGACCCCCGACACGCCCGACGACTCGCTGGTCGAGACAACGGCCGGCGCCCGCCCTCTCGTGTCGATCCCCGCATTGACTGAGGCGCCATCTTCGGAGTCGGCGCGCGGCGACCACATCGAGCCGGCGACATTGCCCGTATCATTGGTTGCGCTCGAACCGCCGACGCCGCCGCTCCTCCTCGCTGGAGAGGTTCTGCCCGCGCCCCATGGGGTGCCGTTCTCAGAACCGCCCGAGCAGGTGCCGCTCGATCCGCTTCCCGACAACGACTCGGCGCCCGATGAAAACGCGCCGCTCCTGCTCGCCGATCAGTCCGCGACTGACATCCGTCTCGTCGATCTGATCCGGCGCCAGCAGTCCCTGCTCGATCAGCTCAACAGCTTCCCGCCCTCGTACAAGGCGCCCGAGGCGGTTGCGGAGATCGCGGAGGCCGCCCCGGCAGCGCCTGTCGAGGCCCCACGATCGGTCGTCGAGCTGCTGGCGCCCCCCCCGGCCGCCCCACCGCCCGAGGCAAGGGAGGCCAAGGAAGTCAGAGAAAGCGAAGTCCGAGAAGAAGCACCGCCCCCGTTCCCGCCGCCGTTCAAGGACACGCACCGCGAGCCACCACGTCTGGCCGCCCCGGCGACACGCGAACGCACTGACGAACCCGCGGCGGCCGATCTGCCGCAGCAATCGCCGATGATCATTCAGCGGGCGCGCGCGGAGCGCTCCGTTCGACGCGGACCGGCGGTTGCCGCTCCGCCGAGCACAGTTCCGGCCTTTCTCGCGGGTCTGGCGGCAGCGCTCGCCGTTGCCGGCGTCCTGTTCGTCATCCTCTGATCGGCCCCCGATCCGCGCAATCTTTGGTGCTGGACGATCCGCCGCACGACGCTTCGCCGCGCTCGCGATGATCGAACGCGTCGCCCGAATTGTGTAAGCAGGACGTAAGCCGCGCCGCCTCAACTCAGGATCTCACCGTGCCGGACGGATCTGGACACCAGCTCGCCGATGACTCCCTGCGCGCCGTGCGCTGGTGGCTCTATGGTGTCGCTGCGCTCGTCTTCGCGCTGATCGTCGTTGGTGGCGCCACGCGGCTCACCGACTCGGGCCTCTCGATCACTGAGTGGCGGCCGATCATGGGCATCATCCCGCCGCTCACCCACGCCGACTGGCAGGACGCCCTCCAGAAATACCGGCAGATCCCCGAGTACAAGCTCGTCAACAAAGGCATGAGCCTCGAAGCCTTCCAGTTCATCTTCTGGTGGGAATGGGCGCACCGCTTTCTCGCCCGCATGGTCGGCTTCGCGTTCGCCATCCCCTTCGTCTATTTCGCGATCCGGCGGCGCATTCCCGCAGGCATGTCCTGGAAGCTCGCGGGTCTCTTTGCCCTCGGCGGACTTCAGGGTGCCATCGGCTGGTACATGGTGAGCTCCGGCCTCGTTGATCGCGTCGACGTCAGCCACTATCGCCTCGCGCTGCATCTCACCGTCGCGTTTCTGATCTTCGCCCTTCTGCTGTGGGCCGCATGGTCGCTCTTGCCGCGTTCCGAGATGCGCGTCGCACGTCCGGCCGCACAGCGTCATCGACGGGCTGCGGGCGTTCTGCTGTCGCTGATTTTCCTGCAGGTGGTGCTCGGCGCGCTCGTCGCGGGCATGAAAGCGGGGCTGACGCACAACACCTGGCCGCTCATGGACGGGCAGCTCATTCCGGACGGACTCTGGGTGATGTCGCCCTGGTACCTCAATCCGTTCGAGAACGCGACGATGGTGCAGTTCAATCACCGCATGGTCGCCTATGCCATCGTCGTCGCGTCGCTCTGGCAGGCGGCATCGCTCGTTAACGCGGATGACGGCCGCCTCACGCCGTCGGCATTCGCGCTTGCGGGCGGCGTACTGGCTCAGGCCGGACTCGGCATTTGGACGCTGCTTGCCCATGTGCCGCTGAACCTCGGCCTTGCGCATCAAGGCGTGGCGGCAGTCGTGACTGGCATCGCGGTCTGGCACCTTTTCCTCGCCACGCGGCGCGGCACGGTCGGTTGATCGGCGGGCTTTCGGAAGGAAGCCTGAAGAAACCGTCCGACGCCGCAGTGGGGAGGGAGGTGTGTGGCGATGCGGCGCCGGACAGTTCCTTCGGGCTATGGTCCATTGGCGATCGGCGTACGCTCTGCAGGCTGGTACGCACTCACCAACAGCGGCCAAGCGCCGATGCGCGATCCCAACGAGCGGGATGTGGGATCGCACCGGCCTACTCCGCCGACGCCCCGGTCCGGGTATCGGCGAGAGAACCGAATTTGTTGGCGACGGCCCGATCTGCTGCAACGCGAGACTATGAATGCAGCACCGGAACCGCCGCTCGTTCCTCAAGGCTGCGTCTCACTCGATCGAGGTCTCCGCACGATCCCGCGAAAGAGTGGTCAGCCGCGCTCCTGAAGAGGCTTCATGAAGCCCCTCAATTGCGACGGCACGCGGTCAAATCGGCGGCGCTCGATGGACTGTCACTCACGTCTCGAATCAGCGACGCAATAGACGTCGCGCGAGCAGAAGAAGCGGGTTGGGGGGCCGGATAGGCGGGCGCGAGATGGCGCCGCGTCGCATGGTCCGTTAACGCGCGTCGGCGACCGTAAGTTTCGGGCGCTTGATGGAACGCGCTTCCTCGAGGAGAGGCGTCCGCTCGGCACACGGGACGGATATGGTCCGGCCGTTTGCGCGATTGAGCGCGAGTGTCGTGCAGTTCGGCGAGCTTATGGGTTTCAGCATCCGCGCGACGACGCTCACCTGAGGTTCCGGACGCTTGAGAACGGCCTCGCCGAGGACGGCCCAGAAACCCATGACCTGCCAGATGCTGGCCCCGATCAGGAAGCCGCCGAACGCCCAGCCGAACCGCGCGGCGCGGCCGCCGAGCCAACCGCGATCATCGATCTCGCGCACCAGATCATCGAGACGAGGAGGCGCGCTTCGACCCGCCGGCCCGGACGGCGTCGGCTGCCGTTCATACCCCGCGTGCATCGTGGGGGACGGTCCATTCGTCCGGAAATGAGCGCCACCGCGCATGCGCGCGCTCCTGCTGAGCCTGCCAATCTCGAGACCCGATGTTGGACTCGTTCAATTGTGTCGACAAGGTGGCAGCCTATCGAGGGCCAATCGCGCCACAAGTTATCCACAGGCTGCGCCGTCAGATGCGGCGGCCACCACCTCCAGGCGCCGGGCTCGTGCGGACCGGCGGCACGTACATGCTCGAAGCGCGGCACAGGCGGTTCTGCTCCTCGTTGCGGCCGCACCGCGTGGGCTCGCCATTCCGGCTGAAGCAGATGCGGACCTCGCGCAGCCGATTGCCCGGGCCACCGCAGGCCACACCGATCATGTCCGGCTTCAGCGCCGGGTTGGCATCCACGAACGCCCGCACGACCGCGTCCGGCGAAACCGTGAAATCGTCGTTCGGCATCACGAAGCGCTGCGGGATCTTCACCGAATTGTAGAGACGGCGGGAAAGACCGTAGTAGCCCTCCGGCGTCAGGCCGGAGCAGGTACCATGCTTGCGGTACTCGTGAATGACGAGGCGCGAGCTCGGCATGATGTCGAGCATACTGTCGATGAGCTGCTGCGGCACGAACGGGCGGGCGCGCGTCGGGCAGTTCTCCGGCCAGCCGCGCTCGTGCTGCGGCCAGAGTCCGTGCAGTACGAACGCATAGCGCCGGCCGTCGCGGCGGTGGCATTGCGGCTCGTAGCGATCACCTCGCAACGACGCGCAGAAAGTCGGACTCCAGGAAAGGACCAGCGCATAGTAGTCGAAGCGCCCAGGAACATTTCGCTCCTGATCGCGCCGCTCGTAGGGCGCCTTGCCGCCGGGTCCGCCGCCGTACTGCGCCGACGCCGGCAGTGGTGCGAGCAGTGCCACGGTCAGCATCCACAGCACGATGCGTTTGAGGCTCATGAATCGTTCCCTCCGAGTGCGCGTACTCGCGCAAATGCTGGTCAACACCTGGGCCGCAAGGGCGTGCACTATATCGGCCGCAGCAAGGGGCGCAATCGGATTGCACGCTGGCTGAATGGATGAATTGCCGTCTACTTCGCCGACGCCAGCCGGTCGAGCATGCGGCGGACCGCTGTGATCTGCGGCCCCTTGCGCGTCAGGTACTCCGAGCCCGTGTAGCCCCACCAATCCCAGCAGCCATAAGGGTTGGCCGTACTCGCTGCAGCTTGCGGCATGAGGACGATCAGGCGGTTCGGTCCCGCCCAGCGACCATAGCCGCTGTCCTCGACGAATGTGTCGCCGACGTCCGCGCGCGATTGCCGGCAGCCGTGGAAGACCACGTGGAGGCGGCACCCCGCTTCCCTGCGGCAATACTCCGGCATGAGCACCACCCCCTCGCGCGCGAGGGAGTGATCCGCGAGATCCTTCGTGAAGGCGTGCTGATCGAAGACAAGCCGCTCGACCTTGGCGCTCGCGTCGGGCGGCGACAGTGTTCCGAGCAGATAGCGCAGCAAGTCGCCCGCTTGGTCATAGCCGCAGTTGTTGATGTAGGGCTTCCCCGTCACGCTGCAGGCGCCGCCTTTACCCTCGGCGATGAAGCCATGTCCCGCCGGGATGTCGGCGACGCGCTTGATATGGTCCGCCGGCACGCCGAGGCGCTCGTAGAAATTCAGCGCCGCCAGCCCGATTACCGGCAGGACTGTCTCGTCCTTCGTTCCCGAGAATAGATAGATGCGGTCGCCCCTCGTCGCTTCGATGGGGTCAATCCGCCCTTCGCGCGCAAAGCCGCGAGCCTGATCGGCAAGCTGATCCGGGTTCGGCACGCCCCATGCCGCGAGATCATTGGCCATGCAGCCGCTGATCGCGCGGGTGGCATTGATGAGCGCCGACCCAGGCCCCACGATGCCCTGGGTGTAGACGCTCTGCGCGCAGCCATAAGGACCGCCCGCAACGAGCGCGGCACCCGTGACGATACTGTTGTGCGCAAGATGGACCTGACCGGCCATGTAGGCACCCGACGAGACGCCGGACACCGTCGTGCCGTCGAGTTGCGCGCCGACTGCCGGCAAGCCTGGAACGTCATTGCGGCAAGCCGCGACGAGCGCGAGCAATCCCACGCCGGCTATCATGCCAAGCCTGCGGACAAAGGGTCGAATGAACCGAAAGGTCATGCCGATCCTCTCAACGATCTCTTCAACTTCCCTATCACACCTCACCAGCCAGCGGCCTCATCATTCCGCAACACCCGTATGGCGATTTGAGCCACGCCGTTCCCAATGACGACTTTCACCCCGCAAACCAGACAAGTAGACTCATCACCCGCGCCGGTTGACCCAGCGCCTAGGAGTGATCAGCCATGTCGTCTCCAACGCCCTCCACCCCCCTCGTCGCGCTCGACGCCGTCGCCGTCGACACCGAAACGACCGGACTCGACATCAAGACGGCGCGGCTAGTCCAGTTCGGCGCGGTCCGCATTCGCGGCGGGAATGTGCAGGTCGACCAACAAATGAGCCGGCTCGTCAACCCCGGCATCCCCATTCCGCCGCAGGCCAGCAAAGTGCACGGCATTACTGCAGCAGACGTGTCCGGCGCTCCCGACTTCGCGACGCTCGCGTCCGACGTGGAGCATTTTCTCGGCAACGCCATCCTGATCGGGCACACGATCAGCTACGATATGGCGATCCTCGCTCGCGAACATCAGATCGCAGGTCGCTCCTGGACACCACCGCGTGCGCTCGACATCCGCTTGCTCGCCCGCCTCACGACCGACGCTGGTCCCCATGATGACCTTGAGAGCATCTGCAGCGCGCTCGGCGTCGAGATCGAAGGCCGCCACAGCGCCATTGGCGATGCCTTGGCGGCGGCGCATGCCTTCGTTGCCTTGATTCCGCACCTGCGCGCGCGCGGCATTCGCACGCTCGCCGAGGTCGAGGCAGCCGCACACGCACGGGCCGAGCAGGATGCTCGAGCAAACGGCGGCCTCATTGCTCCGGAGCTACCGCCTGCAACGGACCGGACGCGCACGCTTGTCAAAGTCGACAGCTTTCCCTATCGCCATCGCGTCCGCGACGTCATGAGCACGCCGCCGATCACCCGCGACGGCACCACAAGCCTGCAGGAGGCAATGGCGCTGCTGCTCGACAGGCGCGTGAGCTCGCTCTTCGTTGCCTCCGCCGCGGATGGCATCGGCATCCTCACTGAACGTGACGTGCTGCGCGCCGTCGCCAGCGGCGGCGCAACTGCCATGGCGCAACCGATCGACGCGTTCGCCTCACGCCCGCTGCACACCGTCGAGGAGCATGCTTTCGTCTATCGCGCGATCGGCCGCATGGACCGGCTCTCCATCCGCCACCTCGGCGTCGCCGATCGCGAGGGCAATGTCATAGGCGCCCTGACGACGCGCAATCTCCTACGCCACCGCGCCAGCACCGCCATGATGCTCGGCGACCAGATCGACAACGCATCGGACGTCCCAGGGCTCGCCCGAGCATGGTCGGAACTCCCGCAGATGTCGCGGTTGCTGCTAGACGAGGAGGTCGACGCACGCCTCGTCTCATCGATCATCAGCTCTGAGATTTGCGCGCTCGCGCGCCGCGCCGCACTCATGGCCGAACAGCAGCTCGCGGATGCAGGCCACGGCGCGCCCCCCGTCCCTTATGCATTGATGGTGCTCGGCTCCGCGGGGCGCGGCGAGAGCCTCCTCGCTGCCGACCAGGACCACGCCATCGTCTATGCCGAGGGCGCACCGGACGGGATTGAAGATCAGTGGTTCGCCGCACTGGGTGAGAAAATTTCGAACATTCTCGATGCCGTCGGCGTACCCTTCTGCAAGGGCGGCGTCATGAGCAAGAACGCAGCTTGGCGTATGAGCCGCGCGCGATGGATCGAAACCATCGATCGCTGGATCCGGCGTCAGCATCCCGAGGACTTGCTCAATGTAGATATCTTCTTCGATTCCGTGCCCGTCCATGGCACCCTCGATCTGGCCGAAGACATTCTGGCTCATGCCTTCGATGTCGCGAAGCGCACGCCCGCCTTCATTAAGCTTCTATCGGAAAGCGCGCGCGGCGCCCGCGTGCCCCTCACAATTTTTCGCAAGCTCAAGACGGACAGCAACGGCCGCATCGACTTGAAGATGCACGGCCTCTTTCCGCTTGTCGCCGGCACCCGCGTCCTTGCGATCAAGCACGGCATCCATGCCCGCGCCACGCCTGAGCGCCTGCAGGCGCTGATCGACGAGAGCCTCATCGACGAGAGCGAAGGCGCATCGCTCATCGAGGCTCATCGCACCATCCTGACCGCCATGCTCGCGCAACAGCTCATGGATACGGAGCAAGGCATCCCGCTTTCGTCGCGTGTCGCCCCGGATCGGCTGAGCGAAAGCCTGCGCGCGGACGTGACGCGCGCTGTCTCCGCCGTCGCCACTATGAACGACCTGGTTTCAGAAGGCCGCTTCTGAATTACCCTACGCCGCCACGCCATGCCGCGCCGCGAAGGCGGCGAGCTCCGGATGCGGCATCGGGCTCTCCCGCTGCAGGAAGGAAAGGAGCTCGATCTCGTTCGCATCGAGCTTGCCGTCCTTGCCGAGAGTGTCGATCAGCCACTGGCATTCCGCGTCGTCGATGCGCTCCTGCGTGACGATCTCGAGGCGCTGCCGTTCGAGCCGCGCCAGCGCACGCTCCTCGCTCGACTGCATCCGGAAAGTGCTCCACACCGATCCGGCACCGCCCGCGACCATGCGGCCGAGGAACTTGCCGATGCGCTCGCGGGCACTCGATCCGTCCTCTCCCCCAGCCAATGAATCCGCCAGCAGCATAGTGGCGCCGCGTGCATCCGCGTCCTTGGCCCACACTTCGATCCTGAGCGCTTCCTCGCGCGGCGGGATGTGGTGCCCGAGGCTCGCCAGCACCGACGCGCCCACGGCCTTGACGAAGAGCTCGGTCCACGCCGGCGAGCTCTTGCCGTGCGCCAGCGATTTGTTGATCGCAATCAGGACCTCAGCCTCCGCACGTGTGACGGCAATGCCGCCTTCGCCCGCAAAGGCATAGAGAATGCGGCGGACGAGATCGATCTCGTTCTGGCCGATCATGCCGGCCTTGAGCATCTGGCCGGCGCGCGTCACGCCAATGCCGGAGATCACGGCGTCCCGTACTTGCGCGAGTGCGAACGCGGCGAGGCTCGGCGGCGACCAGCGGGCCTTGTCGATGACATTGATGAGCAGTTCGAGCTCGGTGTTCGTCGTGACGTGGCTATCGCGGCTGATGCGCGCGAGCAGCCAATCCGCCTTGTCCACGACGATGTAGCCGTCTGGCTCGGACTGATGGACGATGTAGTCGGTCAGCGCCTCGATGAAGAAGGGCGCCCATGTGGGATCAGTCACGCGGCACGCGCTGTTGAGCGAAAGAAGAGCCTCTGCTTCCGACGTCGAGATCACGCCATCTTCGTTGAACGCACGGCGCATCGCCGTAACGTCACTGTCACGAATGCTTCCACGCGAACTGATCTCGTCGACTGCTACGCCATTCAAGATACCCATAGCGCCTCACCCAGGACCGTGACCAACGATCAGAGGCTAGGTCGATATGGTTACATTTCTGGAAACAGAGATATCCGAGACACGCAAAGTGTTGCGCGCGCAGAACACTCGCGCACACTTTGGCCGGTCCGCGCACCTACGCGACGCCCGTGGAGGGCGGCGCGATGTGCACTCAGCCCGAGATTTCTAGATTGATCGCCTTGGGACCTTTGCCGCGCTTGTCGGGCTCGGTCTCGTATGAGATGCGCTGACCTTCCGCCAGCGAGCCCACACCCGAACGCTCTACGGCCGAAACATGCACGAAGACGTCGGCGCCACCCTCGTCCGGTTTAATGAAGCCGTAACCTTTAGTCTGATTGAAGAACTTGACCACGCCCGTCTGCCGCATGCCTGCAATCCTTCTGCACGAGGGTGGTGAGCAGCCCGCGCCTTCAGCTCGGGAGACAAGAACGCCCTCGCATGACCATGCCCGCGCACGTGCCATGCCATTGAGCAGGTCCGCGCTCCGTTGCATGTCGGTGCGGACACACCAGGCCCGCGTCAAAAAATATCCGACCGCCAAATCATGCGGGCAAAGCACAATTCCGTGAAGCTCCGCCCTTGAGGCAGCGTGCCGAAAATACAGGCAATTCGGGCGTTTTGAGCAGGTTTGGTCAGCTTATGCGTTTGACTTCGGCCGTCGCCCCGGTGCCGTCCGCAAGTCGCTCGACGAGCGACGGCAGCAGCACGGCGAGGTCCGCTTCGAGCGTATAAGGCGGATTGAGGACGACCAGACCCGCCCCATTGAGCCGGTCAGTCGTGGTCGGCGCACGAATGAAGAGATCGATGGCGAGGCTCTCGGGCGGTGCGACGGCCGCCACGGCCTCATGGAAGCGCGCGATCGGACGCGGATCCTTGATCGGATACCAGAGCACGTACGCGCCACCCGCAAAGCGGCGCATCGCATTCCGCATTCCCTGCACCAGCCGCTCGAGTTCGCCGGCCTCCTCGAAGGGCGGATCGACGAGGATGACGCCCCGCCGCTCCTTGGGCGGAAGCTGGGCCTTCAGCGCCAGCCAACCATCGAGACCGAGCACCTTTGCCCGCGGATCACCCGCGAGGCTCCGGCCGAGCGTCGCCGCGTCCTCCGGGTGCAGTTCGTTCGCGACCAGCCGATCCTGCGGGCGCATGAGCGCCAGCGCGAGGCAGGGCGAGCCCGGATAGCGGCGCAGACTGCCGTCCGGATTGCACGCCTGGACCGCGTCGAGATAGGGGGCGAGCAGCGGCGCAACGGCTGGCGGCAGAGGTTCCGCCCCCGGTCCCATCAGTCGGCCGATGCCTCCCTTCCATTCGCCTGTCTTCTCGGCGGCCTCGCTGGCGAGGTCGTACATGCCGATACCGGCGTGTGTATCGATCACCCGGAAGGCCGCATCCTTCTTCGCCATATGCACGATCACGCGCGAAAGCACCGCGTGCTTCAGCACATCTGCGAAGTTTCCGGCGTGGTAGGCGTGGCGGTAGTTCATGGCTCAAGCGTCGAGCATTCCTGCTGGCAAGTTGTCAAGTCAGCCCGAGCCGCCCGCAATCCTCATGCCAGACGTGAATTGTTCTCGTT
>JAEYPL010000238.1 GCA_023410905.1 Pseudomonadota bacterium | reverse complement strand
GCGGGGTATCGACCGTGTAGTGCATCCAGCCGTGCCAGTCGGGCGAAATTTTCGAGGCCTCGGCGCCGTCCTTATAGATGACCCAGCGGCGCGGTACGCCGAGCGGGCCAACGCCTTTGTTCTGCACGAAGTAGCGATTGCCCTCTTCATCGGTGCCGACATGGCGACCCCGGAGCGCCGTGTAAATGCGGTTGGACCAGGTATTGCCGCCCCACCAGCTGAAGATTTCGCTGAAAATGCCCATGGCCACCTCATGCGCCGGCCGCAGGCAGCCGGTCGTGTCGGAGCCGCTTATCGCACCCGAGACACATCAAGTCCAGACGACACAATAGCTTGTCCGGCACCTTGTCTCGCCCTAGCTGCCGAGATGCAGCACGATCTCCCGGCGGTGGGGGCGCTGGCGGTGCTCGAAGAGATAAACGCCCTGCCATGTGCCGAGCACCAAGCGGCCCCGAGCGATCGGAATACCAATCGAAGTTTGGGTCAGTGCGGCCTTGATATGAGCGGGCATGTCATCCGGCCCCTCGGTCGTGTGGATGATCCAGCGCATGGAAGGGTCGTCAGCGGTGGGCACCAGGCGCCGGAAAAAGGCTTCGAGATCGTGCCGTACATCCGGATCGGCATTCTCCTGGATGATGAGCGAACAGGACGTGTGCCGCACGAATACCGTGAGCAGGCCCGTGACCGCGCCCGCTGCCTCGACAAATGCCTCGATCTCATCGGTCAGTTCGTAGAGCCCAGGTCCACGGGTGGTATGAATAAGTGTCGTCTGGGGCATGTTGTCACGCGCTCCTGCACTTTTCGGGCATTGAACATGGGCCGTTGCGTCACGACATTGTGTTGCAATCCTGGCGCGTTCACAGGATAGTGCGCTACCTCGATGTGGGCGCTATCGGCGCGTAGCTCAGGGCACGCACGCGCTTCCTGCTCGCGTGAGGGGAACACAGTTCATGTTCGGCCGCCTTGGCGGCATGGACGCGGAGCACTATGGCAGCGCCGTCCGGCGCGTCGCCAGAATCGCTGTTGCCGAAACATTCACACGCCCGCACCTCAAGGGCGCGACGGTCATCGAGACCGCAATGGGGAAGGATTCATCTCGATATGTGGGAATCGTTGCAGCCTCATCTCTGGCCTCTCGCCCAGATCATCATGATCGATGTGGTATTGGCCGGTGATAACGCCGTCGTCGTCGGTCTCGCGGCATCGCGCGTCAATCCCGCCATCCGCGGCAAGGTCATCTTCTGGGGTATTGCGGCAGCGGTCATCCTCCGCATCCTATTCGCCGGCATCACGATGCAGCTCCTCGCCATCAAGGGCATCATGCTCTTCGGCGGTCTGCTTCTCTTCTACGTCTGCTGGAATATGTACAAGGAGCTGCGTAGCGGCGGCCACGGCCATGACGAGCCAAGCCCGCATTCACTTGGATCTGCCGCGGTCGAAGAGCCCAAAGGCGATGGATCAAAGATCAAGGAGATGACCTTCTGGGGCGCGGTCATCCAGATCACGATCGCCGACGTGTCCATGTCGCTCGACAACGTGCTCGCTGTTGCCGGCGCCGCCAAGGGCAACACGACCATCCTCGTCATCGGCCTCGCGATCGCGATCGTGCTGATGGCCGTCGCGGCCAACTACATCGCCAATCTGCTCGCGAAGTATCCCTGGATCAGCTGGGTCGGGCTCGCGATCATCGTTTACGTTGCGGCGCAGATGTCCTGGACCGGCATTCACGACCTTTCGTGCCTGTACGTCTCGCCGGAAGTCTGCAAGCAGGGCATGATCACGACGCTCCGAACTATCATGAGCGGGACGCCCTGACGTCGGCGGCACTTCTACCGAACAAGAACGGCGCCAGCGAAAGCTGGCGCCGTTCGGCTTTCTGGGGTTGCTCAAGAGCGCTGCAGGGAACTCAGCGACCCATTTCCTTGAGCCACTTCTGCATTTGGGCGATCTCCGTCTCCTGAGCGCGGATGATCTCCTCGGCAAGCTTGCGCACGCGCGCGTCCTTGCCGTGCTCGAGCACGACCTTGGCCATGTCGATGGCGCCCTGGTGGTGCGGGATCATACCGCGCAGGAAGTCGGCATCGGTGTCGCCTGAGAACTTCAGGTCCATATTGGCGTGCATTTTGTCGTTCACGGCGCGGAAGGCCTTGGTCGACGGCGTTTCCGTGGCAGAAGGTGCGGCGGCCCCATGATGGCCATGATGACCTTGCTGAGCTCCCGCGATGCCGGCGATGCCAAGCAACATCAGCCCGGCAAGTGCGATGGTTTTCTTCATTCCGGTATCCTGAATTGGAGTGCCTGGAGACAACGACGGCAGCTGCGACCGTAGCATCAGGCCGCCGACCGCAAACAGTCATCGTTGAGCGTAGGAATTACGCAGCCAAGCTGCCCTGATCTCGCGCAAGTCGAGGTGGCTTGAGCGGCACGTCCGGTTCAATCCCGGTCCGACTGTCGTGTGTCAGGTCCCGCAGAGAAAGGCACTCATGGGGCGCCCTGAACTCCATCGGGAAGACCATCAAAGCCGCACAGCATCCCATACCAGCCGCGCAGCAGTTCGCCGTACATGGCGCGGCACGGTTTTCCTGCGGCCGACTTGCGCGCGCCTCATCGCAATCCTTATGTGAACCGCTCTCTACAGCCGCGAGCGGCACATGCGCGGAGGGTGCCGTCGAACGACCATGTCCTGCATGTGCGGCGGCAGATTGAACACCGGCGGCGAGCGTAAACGCCGCCAGCATCATGGCGAGACAGAGCTTCGAGATGACACGCGAGAGGCGCATAGCCAGCACTCTGGAAACCCAGCGCAGGTATGTCAATCGAAGAGACGGTCGCCCTGCTGATCGATGATCTGACGGCCTTTCATGAGCGCGAAGTCAGCCGCCTCGTCCTGCGTCGGGAAGCGATCCGCGCGGACAAACTTATGCTCCTTCAACGCCTCCCCCACTTGCTTGCTGATCGTACCCGCGACCTGAAACTGCCCGGCCTCCGGATAAGGGCGCGCCTCGATGGTGAAACCCTTATGCTCGGCCGTGCTCGCGGGGCCAGCCGGGGCATCCGATCCGCCACCGTTGCCGCCGCCGAAGAGCTTCTTCCAGAATGACATGAGCATTTCCTCGCGAGCTGATTTCGCACCAGCCTAACCGCGCGGAGCGCGAGACGCTACAGGCGTGCCAGGGGTGTCGTCATCATCGTCGTCCGGATCCTGCTCGTCCTTCACGTGCAGACGATGCAGAAAGCGATGGAGCGCCGGCGCCAGGATCAGGGCCGTAGTCGCAACGACGAGCAGGCCTGAATAGATGGCATAGAGCCCAGCGAAGATTTTCGCGCTGTCGTTGGTGAGATTATCGACGGGCCCCATGCCGGACAGGATCATCGCGGCATTAAGAAAGGCGTCGACCCAGCCGAGTCCGCCCAGCCAGTGGTAGCCCGCCATGCCCGCAAAGAGCGACACGGCAATGAGCAGCACGGCGAGGGCGATATTGGCGCCCAGACGGCGGAAGAAGCGCGCGCGACTGGCGAGCGGATCGCCGATGTCTTCATAACCCTCGGACATGGACAACTCCGCTCGATACGGTGCAGCTCAGTTCTTGTCTTCAGCAGTGGGCGTGTGATGGAGGCAAGGGTCGAGCTGTATGAAGTCCTCGCCGGCAGGATGTATACCGCCAGCAACGAGCACGCGGTCACCCACCTTTCGGCCGTTCGCCTCGTAGGTGATGCAGAGCACGCGCGGATCGGGCGGCCCGCAAAGGCCGAGGAACACGAGGCCGTCCTGCTCGCGCACGATCTGAATCTCGCCGACCACCTCGACGGTCACGATCTCGCGCTCCTCGCGCCCGGCGAGAGCCTTCATGAAGTCTTTGAGTTCGCTGCAGCGCGCCTGAAAGGTCGCTGCGGGCTGCGCGGAAACATGCTCCGCCAGAAGGGAGGCGCAGAACGCTAATACGGCCACGATGGTGAGGCGCACGCACGCGCTCCGCAAGAAAGAAAGCAAAATGCCCGGGAGCTGTTGTGGCGCCCGGGCAGAAACGTGTCAATTGTCGGCTGGTTCCAGCGCTAGGCCGCGCGACGCTGGTGTTTACCTTCGCGAACTTCCTCGATAATCTTCGCGCAGAACGGTTCGAGATCACCAGGATTTCGCGAAGTGACCACGCCCTTATCTGTGACCACCGCTGCGTCTTCCCACTGCGCGCCAGCATTGACGACGTCCGTCTTGATCGACTTGTAGGATGTCATCTTGAGGCCCTTGGCGACACCGGCTTCGACCAGCAGCCATGGCCCATGGCAGATCGCGGCAACGGGCTTGCCCGCGTTGTAGAAGTCCTTGACCAGCTTCACGGCCTCAGGCTCGGCGCGGAGGATGTCCGGATTGATTTGACCGCCTGGGAGCACGATGGCGTCGTACTCATCAGCCCTGGCATCCGAAAGCGACCTGTCGACTTTGACTGGACGCCCCCAGTCCTTCTTGTCCCAGCCCTTGATCTCTCCAGTTTCAGGCGAGACGATTTCGACCTTGGCCCCAGCCTCTTTGAGCTTGTCGCGCGGCACTTCTAGCTCGGACTGCTCGAAGCCGTGCGTTGCGAGTATGAGAATGCGTTTGCCGTCCAGTTTTCCTGGCATGGATGTACTCCGTGGTTGGAAATGTCTCTGCCTTTGAAATGATCGCGCAAAGCACTTCGTTCCCAGTGGGCAGCGACACGCCACGCATTGGAAAAATGAAAAAGCCCCGGAAAAACCGGGGCTTTGTTCACTTGCCGTCGTTCAACGCGTCGGTCAATTATCCAGGAAGCTGCGGAGCTTCCGCGAGCGGCTCGGGTGCTTGAGCTTGCGGAGCGCCTTCGCCTCGATCTGGCGGATGCGCTCGCGCGTCACCGAGAACTGCTGGCCGACCTCTTCGAGCGTGTGGTCGGTGTTCATGCCGATGCCGAAGCGCATACGCAGCACGCGCTCCTCACGCGGCGTGAGCGATGCGAGAACGCGCGTCGTCGTCTCACGCAGGTTCGACTGAATCGCCGCATCGATCGGCAGCAGCGCGTTCTTGTCCTCGATGAAATCGCCGAGATGTGAATCCTCCTCGTCGCCGATCGGCGTTTCGAGACTGATCGGCTCCTTGGCGATCTTCAGCACCTTGCGGACCTTCTCGATCGGCATGGCGAGCTTCTCGGCCAGCTCCTCCGGCGTCGGCTCGCGGCCGATCTCGTGCAGCATCTGACGGCTCGTGCGAACGATCTTGTTGATCGTTTCGATCATGTGCACGGGGATGCGGATGGTGCGCGCCTGGTCGGCGATCGAGCGGGTGATGGCTTGGCGAATCCACCACGTCGCATAGGTCGAGAACTTGTAGCCGCGGCGATACTCGAATTTGTCCACCGCCTTCATCAGGCCGATATTGCCTTCCTGGATCAGGTCGAGGAATTGCAGGCCGCGGTTGGTGTATTTCTTGGCGATGGAAATCACGAGACGCAGATTGGCCTCAACCATCTCCTTCTTCGCCTGACGCGCCTCGCGCTCGCCCTTCTGCACGCCATGCACGATCTTGCGGAAATCGCCGATCTCGAGCCCGGTGAGCGCGGCAAGCTGCTGGATCTCGTGGCGCAGATCCTTGATCTTGTCCTTCTCGTGGTGGACGAAGTTCTTCCAGCCCTTGGCCGAAAGCTTGGAGACGCGGTTGA
>JAEYPL010000190.1 GCA_023410905.1 Pseudomonadota bacterium | reverse complement strand
GGCAGGGGCCGGTCTATTTGAGCTGGATCGGGTTCATTCTGCTGTCGGTGGCGATCGGCGGTCTCCAGCTCGCACTGTCGCGCGGACAGCGGCTCGACTGGTTCGAGTCGACAGAGATCCGCGTCACGCTCTTCGTGTCGGTCGTCGCCTTCTACCTGTTTCTCGCGCACAGTCTGACCTCGCGACGGCCGTTCCTCGACCTGCGCCTTTTGCTCGACCGCAACTACAGTCTCGGGCTCGCGCTCATCGCCATCTTTGGCATGTTGAACTTCACGCCCATGGTTCTGCTGCCGCCGCTCATGCGCGTTTACATGGGCTATCCGGATGTTCTTGTGGGGCAGGTCGTCGGTGCGCGCGGGCTCGGGGGATTGCTCGGCTTCTTCGCGGTGATTTTTCTCTCGCGGCTCGATCCGCGCGTCAGTGTGGGCATCGGATTTGCGTTGCAGCTCATTGCCGGCATCTGGCTCATGCGGATCGATCTGAACGTGACGCCGTTCGAACTCGCTATGAACGGCGCCATTCAGGGGCTGTCATCGGGTATCATCGTCGTTGCGCTGACCCTCGTGACCTTCACGAACATGCCGCGCGAGAAGATGCCGGAGGCAACGGCCGTCTATCATCTTCTGCGCAATATCGGAGCGAGCCTTTTCATCTCCGTCTGCGTCGCGGAGGTCGTGCGTTCGACAGGCGTGAACTACGCCGTGCTCACCGAACTCATATCGCCCTACAACCGAACGCTCGCGCTGCCCTGGGCTGTCGGCCCACTCGACACATCGAGCCCGGCTTCGCTCGCGCGCCTCTCAGGCGAGATCTCGCGGCAGGCCGCGATGATCGCGCATCTCAATGCCTTCGGGCTCTACACGGCAGCCGCCGCGGTGTCGGTGCCGCTGGTGCTGCTGCTGCGGAATGCGAAGAAGTCATAAAAGCGGGTGGGATCGGGAGGGTGTCCCTCCCGATGGGAGCGCGAGGGCTAGCCCTCGCTCGCGAAGCTAACGTGATCAACTGGCAATACGTCCGCCATCCTTGCGGCGAACGACCAGCACACTCGGGCGCGGCGGCATGTTCGGCTCGAAGTCCGGCCAGCGCGTCGCGGGATCCTCGAATGTGGACGCCCGGCCGAACGGTTTCCACTCGCGCGCGCCATCCATGCCGGGATGCTGCACGGCGAGGAAGAGCGTCCCGCCATCGGGCGTAAACGTGGGACCGCAGATTTCCGCGCCAATTGGCCCGCGAAAGAAGAGACGCGAGCGGCCGCGCTGGTTGCCTTCCGTATCGACGGCATAAAGCCCGTCTGCCTTGCCGGTTCTTGGCCAGCTGGAGCCCTGATCCGTTGAGACCCAAAGGCGGCCATCGGCATCGAAGGCGCAATTGTCGGGACAGGCAAACCAGCCATCGCGGCTCGTCGCCGGATTCCAGCGAGCGCCGACCTCGGCGATTGCCGGATCACCGCACACGACGAGAAGATCCCAGGTGAACTGCGCGGCGGCGTGATTGCCATCCGGCGGTGTCATCTCGATGATATGGCCGGACCTGTTCTCGTCGCGCGGGTTGGCCGCGTCGATCTGCTCGGTCGTGCGCCGCGCATTGTTCGTGCGCATCGCATAGACCTTGCCCGTGCGCCGACTGGGCTCGACGTCCTCGGGACGATCCATGGGCGTGGCCTTGAGCAGATCCGCCGCGAGGCGTGCGTCGATGACTACATCGGCTTGCGAGTGGAAGCCGTTCCCTGGCGTCAGCGGACCTTCGCCGAAGATAAGGGGCAGCCAGATGAGCGTGCCGTCCTCGTTGTAGCGCGCGACCGACAGCGTGCCGTCGGACAGGAGCCGCATGTTGTGCGCGCGATCGTTCTCGCGATAACGCTCGCGGCTGACGAAGCGATAGATGTACTCGAAACGCGCATCGTCGCCGGAGTAGAGCACGACGCGGCCGTCGTTATTGATGATGCACTCCGCACCTTCGTGGCTGAAGCGGCCGAGGGCGGTGTGCTTGACGGGCGTCGAGGTCGGATCGCTCGGATCGATCTCGACGATCCAGCCGAAGCGGTTCGGCTCGTTCGGCTCCTTGTCGATGTTGAAGCGCGTATCGTAGCGCCCCCAGCTGTACCACGTGCTCGGAATGCGGTAGCGCGCACGGCTGCGTTTCTCGGGGCCCTCGGGTGCAGGCTGATCCTTTGGCCTGTCCGACATGAAGTAGCCGTGGAAGTTTTCCTCGGCCGTGAGGTACGTCCCCCAGGGCGTATGGCCGCCGGCGCAATTGTTGAACGTGCCGAGGACGCGCAGGCCTGCAGGATCGGCGGACGTTTGCACGCGCGCATGGCCGGCGGCGGGGCCGTCGAACGTCATAGGCGTCGATGCCGTGATGCGGCGGTTGATTCTACCTTCGAGGACAGGACGCCAGCGCTCGCCTTCGCGCATGATCTCGACGACGGTCACGCCGTGCGCGGCCATCTCGACGGCGACGTGCGCCTCGGTGATCTGCGAGAAGTCCGTGCGCGTGACGCGCTTGATCCCCGCGAACATGACCTCGGGATCGACGTACTCGTGATTGACGCACAGCAGGCCGCGATCGCCCGCGTTTCCGAGCGGAAAGAAGGCGACGTAATCGTTGTTGTAGCCGAAGCGTCGCGCCTGCTCCTCGCCGGTCAGCTTGCGCGGATCGAAAGGTGCCATGTCCGGAAAGAGCGCATCACCCCAGCGGAGCAGGATGTCCGCCGAATAACCCTCGGCGACGTGGTGGCGCTCGTCGATGCCTGCGGCGAGTTCGCTGAAGCTTGCGGACGAGAGCGTCTCTGCGTGTGCGTTGGTGACACCGCCCCCCGCACCGAACAGTGTCGTCGCTGCGGTGACGCCGAGGCTGCCACGCAGAAAATCGCGGCGGCTGAAGCGGCGTGCGATCACGGCGCCGATGCTGTGGTTGGTGTCCGGATTTACGGGAATGTCGTCGGCTGCCTCGCAGGCGGCTGACTTGCTTTCGTACATGTCATCGTCGTGCATCGTGCTGTCCCGCGTACTCTGGCCGGCGGTGGCCCCGATCAGGATGACTGAGCTATGGCACGGGATTTGTGACAGCGGCGCAAATTCCCCTCTCCTGCACGCGAAGAGAGGGGCGCGCGTCGCCAACTATTCGATGGGCACCGCGACGAAGCGCAGCTCGCCCTTGGCATCCTCGACCCGGAGCAGCACCGCCTTGCGGCCGGCCTTGCGGATTTTCTCGATGCCGGCTGCGACATCGGCAACGGACGCAACGGCATCCGGTCCCGCCTCCACGATGACGTCGCCGACCTTGATGCCGCGTTTCGCGGCAGGGCTCTGCGGATCGACTTCCGTCACCACCACGCCCTTCGTCTTGGCATCGAGGCCGTGCTGCTTGCGCAGATCGTCATCGAGCGGCGCGAGCGCGAGACCGATCAGCCGTCCGCTCTGCGGCGTATTCTCGGCCGCAGGCTTCTGCTGCGCGGCTTCCTCTTCCACGAGGCGCGCAACGGTTACCTTGAGAGTACGGCGCTCGCCTTTGCGCAGGACCTCGACATCGACCGTCTTGCCGACAGGGGTCTGCGACACGAGACGCGGCAGACCGCGCGTCGTCGTGACCTCGCGGCCGTCGAAGCGCACGACCACGTCACCCGCCTCGATGCCCGCCTTCTGCGCCGGGCTGTCGGCCGTGACGGAGGAAATGAGTGCGCCGGAGTTCTCCTTGACGCCGAGCGTCTCGGCGACGTCCTCGGTGATGCTCTTGATGCGCACGCCGAGCCAGCCGCGCCGCGTCTCGCCGAACTGGCGGAGCTGCTCCACCACCGACAAGGCAGCGTCGGACGGCACGGCGAAGCTGATGCCGACCGACCCGCCCGTCGGCGAGATGATCGCCGTGTTCACGCCGACGACCATGCCGTCCATGTTGAAGAGCGGCCCGCCCGAGTTACCCTTGTTGATGGACGCATCCGTCTGCAGGTACTCGTCATAGGGGCCCGAGCTGATATCGCGCTGCTTCGCTGAAATGATGCCGACGGTCACCGATCCGCCGAGCCCGAAGGGATTGCCGATCGCCATGACCCAGTCGCCGACCTTGAGATCGTTCGAGCTGCCGAAGGCAACCTCGGGAAGCGGCTTCTTCGGCGTCACCTTGAGCAGCGCGAGATCGGTCTTGGTGTCCTTGCCGACCACGCGGTCGACCTTGAGCTTCGAGCCATCGTGGAAGTTGATGACGATCTCGTCGGCGCCCTCGATGACGTGGTTGTTCGTGACGATCAGGCCTTCGCGTCCGTCGATGATGAAACCGGAGCCGAGCGAAGAGACCTTGCGGCCATCATCCGGCTTGCCCTTGCGGTCGAAAAAGTCCTCGAAGAACTGCTCGAAGGGCGAGCCCTTGGGAACCGAGGGAAGCGGCACGCCGCTCTGCTTACCCTTCACGCTCTGGCTCGTCGAGATGTTGACGACCGCGTTGATCAGGCGTTCAGCGAGGGGCGCGACCGATTGCGGCCCGCTCCGTGCGGTTGCCTCGATGACCGGTACGACGACGGTCATGACCAGCGCGCCCAGCAGGCCGACAGAGAGGCGACGAAGCATCGTGCTTCGCGCAGTACGGCGGCGGGCTTCACTCATCGACGTGACCAGCATGGTCGTTCTTGCCTCGCAGTTGTTCGCACGACTGAATTTCCCGCGTCGCTTAGCGCGGCGGGCTATCCGTTAACGCCTGAAACATCCATCCCGCCGGATCCGCTACCTGTCAACGTCCGCACGGCTGCCGTACGGATCACAAGCGCGTTGATCCCCGTTCGGATGGCCTTTCGCCGGATATCTGGGCACGCACTTGCGTCAAGATGGGGGCAGGGCGCGCCGGATCGCGCCTTCGGCGCGAACAGGGCTGCCGCCCTGAAACCCGCATCGTGCCGGAGGCGCGTGTCTTCGACACGACGGACACCCCCGAACCCCCGTTTTTTTATAGATTTTTGTGTGGTGCGAGGTCGCTCGCGAAGCGATCAGCGTCGAAAGGCACCCGCGTTGCAGCGAGCTTGCCCGGCCAATCTTGCCTCAGTCACTTGCGCCCCAATATGCCTCGGGAACGGAACCAGCGAAAACGGGAGCACAAGATGCCCAAACGCGACGCCGTCTTTCCTGAAGGCCGGCATGCCCTTTACGAGAAACACCGCTATTCAGCGGCGATCCGATCCGGCGATCTGCTGTTCGTCTCAGGCCAGGTCGGCAGCCGTCCGGACGGCTCGCCGGAGCCGGACTACGGGAAGCAGGTTCAGCTCGCTTTCGACAATCTCGCCGCGGTGCTGAAGGCAGCGGGCTGCACGTTCGATGACATCGTGGACGTGACCACGTTTCACACCGATCCGGAGAAGCAGTTGGATACCTTCCTGGCCGTGCGCAACAAGGCCTTGGGGGATCCGCCCTATACGAACATCACGGCCGTTGGCGTGAACTGGCTCGCGGGCTTCGACTTCGAGATCAAAGTCATCGCCCGCATTCCGAAGGAAAAATGAGAATGCCGCGAGCGTGACCGATCCCTCGCCCCGCTTGCGGGAAGATGGGACCATCGCTCGCGTCTCCTCAACCCGGCGAGATCATATTCTCCGGCCGCACGATGGCGTCGAAGTCGGCTTCGGAAATGCCTTCCTTCAGCGCTTCCTCGCGCAGTGTCGTGCCGTTCTTGTGCGCCGTCTTTGCGATCTTGGCGGCTTTGTCATAGCCGTACTTCGGCGCGAGCGCGGTCACCAGCATGAGGCTGCGCTCGAGACCGGCCTTGATGTTGTCTTCGCGTGCCTCGATGCCGACGACGCAATTGTCGGTGAAGGAGACGGCCGCGTCCGCGAGCAGGCGCACGGACTGCAGGAAGTTGTACGCCATGACCGGATTGAACACGTTCAGCTCGAAGTGGCCCGACGCGCCGGCGAATGTGATGGCGGCCTGATTGCCGAACACCTGCGTGCAAACCATCGTCAGCGCCTCGCACTGCGTCGGGTTCACCTTGCCCGGCATGATGGACGAGCCCGGCTCGTTCTCCGGCAGGCTCAGCTCGCCGAGGCCCGAGCGCGGGCCTGAGCCGAGAAAGCGGATGTCGTTCGCGATCTTGAAGAGCGACGCGGCGACCGTGTTGATCGCACCGTGTGTCATGACCATGGCGTCGTGCGCGGCGAGCGCTTCGAACTTGTTCGGCGCGGTCGTGAAGGCAAGCCCGGTGATCGCGGCAATGCGCTCGGCGACTTTCTCGGCGAAACCGACGGGCGCATTCAGACCCGTGCCGACGGCGGTGCCGCCCTGCGCGAGTTCCATGAGGCTCGGCATGGTCTGCTCGATGCGCGCGATGCCATTGCGCACCTGCGCCGCATAGCCCGAGAACTCCTGGCCGAGCGTGACCGGCGTCGCGTCCTGCGTGTGCGTGCGGCCGATCTTGATGATCTTCGTCCAGGC
>JAEYPL010000158.1 GCA_023410905.1 Pseudomonadota bacterium | reverse complement strand
AGATCCTTCTCGACCTGCCGGACCTGATTGGCCTCCTCGGCGAGGTCGAACAGGGCCGATGCGTAGCGACCCGCCACGCCCCCTGTGATGGTATCGTCCGTGGCCACTGCTCGCGCTCTGCCCCTCTCAAAATGCTCAACATCGGCGCCGCGTGACCGGCGCTCAGCCCGTGCGCGGTCGGCCCGATCGGGTCGTTGCCGCCCCTATGCGTGGGGATAGTACACGGCGCCTGCTCGGTTGCGACACCGGCGGCGCCATGCTCGGAATGACGGGCGTTCGTCTAGCACGGCCCCAGACCTACATCAACTTTCCGTTTCGGTTGTTTCAGCCTCACGGGAGCCATGATCACCGGCAATGCGCGCGACAGATCGCCGCCATATCCCGGCCTTTGCGCCCCTCTGCTCAGTATCCCCGTTCGCGGTCCACGACCTCGCGCAGCGGCTGGCCTTCGAGGTGGCGGCGGATATTGTCCGAGAGCAGCTCGGCGACCCAGCTGTCCCGCTCCGGGTGATAGCCGCCGATGTGGGGAAGCACGTATATTCCCGGCGTCGTCCAGAAAGGATCTTCCGGCGGAAGGGGCTCGGTGCGGAACACATCCAGTACTGCGCCGGCGATCGTCTTGGCTTTGACAGCAGCGATGAGATCCGCGTCGACGATAATGGCCCCGCGCGCGAAGTTGATCAGCCAGGCACTCGGCTTCATCTTCGCAATTCGAGACGAATTCATGAAGTTTTCAGTCAGCGGCGTCACCGGCAGCAGCACGACGACATAATCGCTCTGGCCAAGCACCTTATCTGTCTCGTCGAAGCTGTAGACCTTCTCGACGCCCGCGACGGGCTCGGGCGTGCGCTTGGTCCCGATGACGCGCATTTCGAGTGCCGCTGCCTTGGCCGCCAGCACCTGGCCGATGGCGCCGAGCCCCAGGATGCCGAGCGTCTTGCCGGCCAGCGTGTCGGAGACACTCCGATTCCAGCGGCTCTCGGCCTGATTGAGCGCGATCTGGTGATACCGTTTCGTAATGTGAAACAGCGCGCCGAGAATGTTCTCGGGCACCTGGATGCGGTGCGTGCCGCGCGCGGCGATAAGCGTGTGCTCGGGCTTCAGATCCTTGCGCGCGAGCCAGTGATCGACGCCCGCCGTCAGCGACTGGATGACCTTGAGGCGTGGCATCTTGCCGAGCGTGCCCGGCGGTACGCCCGGAGCGAAAAGGATATCGGCCTTGGCGAGATCGTCGTCGCTCGCCTGTTCGCCGGTCGCGATGACCTTGAAATCGACGCGCTCGTTCAGGCCGTCCGCCGCCAGCCGATCCAGATACGGCTTGGCGTTCGACAGATACAGCAGGGCCTGCAGTTTGCTCATGATCTCGTCCTCGTTTCTTGCGGGCCGATACTCAGGCGATCTTGCCGCCGAGCTCGTCCTCGATGTGAATGCGAATGATTTCCTCGAAGCTCGCGTCGGGCTTGAAGCCGAGTTCGATCGCGCGGCGCGTATCGAAATTTCGCGGCCAGCCCGCGACAATGCCCTGAATGAAGTCATCGGGCTCGCGCTTGATGCGTGCGACGACCTTGTCGCCTGCGACTTTCTTCAAGGCCGCGATCTGCTCGCCGACCGTTACCGCGAGGCCAGGCATAGAAAGTGCGCGACGCGGGCCGATCTTGTTGCCGTCGATCGTTGCCGCGTGCAGCAGGAAGCCCACGGCCGCGCGCGGTGAAGCGTGCCAGTGCATGACATCCTCGGACACTGGGAGCACGGCCTCCTTGCCGGCGAGCGGTTCGCGCATGATGTTCGAGAAGAAGCCGGATGCGGCCTTGTTCGGCGCGCCCGGGCGCACGCAAATGGTGGGCAGCCGGATAGAGATACCGTCCAGCATTCCCTTGCGCGTGTAGTCGGAGATCAGCAGCTCGCCGATAGCCTTCTGCGTGCCGTAGGACGTGAGCGGCGTCTGGAAGAACTCATCGCCGATTTTCTCGGGAAATGGTGCGCCGAACACCGCGATCGAGCTCGTGAAAACGAGACGCGGCTTGTTCCCCGCTTTGCGCACGCTTTCGAGCAGGTTCATCGTGCCGTGCAGGTTGATGCGATAGCCCTTGTCGAACTCCTGCTCGGCTTCGCCGGAGACGATCGCCGCCAGATGGAAGATCACATCGGGCTTGTTGGCGACGAGCTTGTCGCTCTCGCCGGGGGCTGGGAAATCGCCGGTGGTGATCTCGACGGGGAAAGATGCGCCGGCCGGCTTCTGCGGCGGCACCACGTCGTAAAGTGCCAGCGACGAAATCGGCTTGCCGCCGAGCGTGCCGTCCTTGGCAAGGCGTTCGGCGAGCTTGCGCCCGACCATGCCGGCGCCGCCGATGATGAGAACTTTCATTTTGGATTTCCTCCCGCGCGTATCCCTTCGCCCCGTTCACGATGATCTGGGGCGTGAACCACGTCATTGGTCTTTATCTAAGTTGGCGGAGAGCAGTCCCGCCGCGCAAGGCCTATCTGGTCTTTCCGCGACGGGGCGGGCGCCTCTCAGCCATGCGCCGTCAGGGTTGTCCAGAGATTGTCGGCGCCGCCCGCGGCAATGGTGCGGCCGATCTCCGCCTGCCAATGCACCTCCGAGCCGAACTCATTGCGCCAGCTCCAGAGCCGCCGCGTCGCATAATGAAGTGTGTGCTCCTGGGTAAAGCCCATGGCGCCGAACACCTCGTGCGCGATGGCGCACACGCGACCGGCGGCCTCGCCCGTCCGCGCCTTGGCGATGGCTGCCGAGAGGCGGTCGCCGCGCTCGGCCATGGCTTCGACGGCCATGAGGGCGGATGCGCTGCCTGCCGCCGCTTCGGCCGCCAGTTCGGCCATGAGGTGCTGGATGGCCTGGAAACGGGCAATGGGCCGGCCGAACTGAACGCGGTCGTTGGCCCAGGTGAGGCCGTGCTCCAGCACCCGCGACATGCCGCCCGAGATCTGAACGGCGCGGATCAGGGCCCCCTCGGCCTCCACAATCCCTGGTGCATCAGTAAGTCTGGCCGAGGCGATGACCTTGGCCCGGCCGAGATCGATGCTCTCGCGCGGTTCGCCGGCCATATTGAAGCCGGGCGCCGACGCTTCGCGGGCATCGACCAGGGCGATCATGTCGGGACCGGTTGCGACCACAACTCCAACCGCC
Source organism: Pseudomonadota bacterium (assembly GCA_023410905.1). Classification (GTDB taxonomy): domain Bacteria; phylum Pseudomonadota; class Alphaproteobacteria; order Rhizobiales; family Hyphomicrobiaceae. The sequence continues at coordinate 10,042 of JAEYPL010000158.1, read as the reverse complement.
GAGCTGGCCCATGGCACGCCCGCGGCCCGGCCCTCGCGGCTGGCTGATGGCGGCGCCACCGACAAGCTACCATCGGGAATTTCGATACTTGCTTTGGCGAGCAGTCGGCGCGCGAGAATGGTCTCGGCAAGCGGCACCGGCAGTGTGTGATAGGCCGCGCGTTCGATGAGTGCCGCAGCATTGCCGAGCCCGAGGTCGCCCTCGTTCTCCTCGCCGAGCGCGGTCATGCCCGCTTCTTCGAGAACAGTCCACAGATCCGCTGGAATACCCGGCTTGCCATCTGCCTTCTGCGCGGCGCCTTCGGCCTTTTCCTCGACGATGCGATCGAGCGACCGCAGCATGAGATCGCGCACGCCGTCTTCTGTTTCGTTGCTCATCTGAGGCCGAGCCCCCGTGCAATCATGCCGCGCAGGATTTCGCGCGTACCGCCGCGGATCGAGTAGCAAGGCGCCTGCATCTGCGCGAGCTGCTGAAGATCGTCATAACCGCCATTGCCGCCACCGCGCGGTTCCAGCGGCAGAATACGCCGCGTGATCTCCGGGATGGACTGCTCGAAGGTCGTGCCGAGGTCTTTCACCAGCGCCGCCTCCGTCACCGGCGACTTGCCCTCGTTGAGCATTCCCGCAATCGAGCCCGACATGCGCCGAAGCGTTGCGAGGTGCGCGACGAGACGGCCGAGTTCGGCAGCTTCGCTCGCGTTCGGGCTCTCGCCAATCTCGCGGAAAGCCTCGACCAGCAGGGGATAGGTGGACATGAAGCGGTCTGGTCCCGAACGCTCGAAGGCCAGCTCGGATGTCACCATGGCCCAGCCATTACCGATGCCGCCGACGCTCATGTCCTCCGGCACGAACACATCGTCGAAAGTCACTTCGTTGAACTCGTGCGATCCATACACATTGATGATCGGCCGGACTTCGATGCCCGGCGACTTCATGTCGACAATGAGCTGCGTCAGCCCGACATGGCGATCCTCGGGGCGTCCGCCCGTGCGCACGAGAGCAATGACGTAGTGCGCCATGTGCGCGTAGCTCGTCCACACCTTGCGGCCCGTCACGCGGAAGCCGCCTTCGACCGGCACGGCGCGCGTCTTGACGCTGGCGAGATCGGAGCCCGTATCGGGCTCGCTCATGCCGATGGCGAAGAAGCAGCGACCCGCCGCGATCTCGGGCAGGATCATCTTCTTTACGCGATCGGCGCCGTGCTTGAGGATCTGCGGCCCGCTCTGGCGGTCGGCAATCCAGTGCGCCATGACCGGCGAGCCTGCAGCGAGCAATTCCTCGACGACGACATAGCGTTCGAGTGCCGAGCGCTCATGACCGCCGTACTGCTTGGGCCATGTCATGCCGAGATAACCCTGCGCGCCGAGGCGGGCGCTGAAGGCGGGATCGGCGGCCACCATGGCGCCGACGGTCGGTGCGAATGTGCCCTTGGCCTTTTCCTCGTCGAGAAAGGCACGCACTTCGGCTCTCAGTTTTGTCGCGGCCGGCGGCATCTGCACCGGCGCGAAGCGAAACTCCGGCATGGCGGGCGGCTCCTCCTGTTGTGCTCGTCGTTGGAGTGAGTAAGCCCGCGGTGGCGAGCGCGACAAGTGCGAATTGGTGCGCCTGCGCGAGGCATCGCCGCATGGCTCATCTTCTCCTTCTCCCCGCGCTTGCGGGGAGAAGGGACAATGCCGAGCGCCGACTAGCCGATCACCACATCTCCGGCCTTCCGCTCGCGTATCCGCCAGACGGTCTGCGGTGCGCCGTGATCAACGCGTTCGATGAGATCGATGGTCAGAAAGCGATTGTGAACCATGGCGAGGCCCTCGATGAGGCCGTTCCAGGCATCCATCACGCCGGGGGAGGGATTGGCAATACCGCGCATGAGCCGCCATCCCGTGCGTGAGAGCAGCACGATATCGCCCTCGCGCGTGACCGTCGCGCTATCGCCTTCGCCCTCCGCGATCCATGCGAGCAGGTATGCCAGCGCTTCCGCATCATCCTTCTGGACACCCGCCGTGCCCGCTATCTCCTTATAGAATTGAGCGCCGATCATGCGGCCTGTGAGATGCCCGAGATGGGCGCCCTCGGTCTCACCGAACAGCTCCATGAGCCGTGGCAGGCCCGAGCGGACATACTCCATCGCGTAGTTGCGATAGGCGCGCGCGAGGCGTTCCGGTGACCAATCGCCAGCCGGTAAACGCGGTGCGGCATCCGGATCAAAGGGCGGCGGCATCTCGCCGGGGCGGAAGACGAGGCGCTCGTCCGGTGTGAGATCGTGGTCGTATTCCTTGAAGTAACCGGCGAGACCGTGCTGGCCATCGACGGTCTGCGCCGTGCAGACGAACCCGAGACGCGGGTTCTTGAGCGAGACGCCATTCTGCGCGTACCAGCCCGTGAGGAAGCCGCGTGAGACTTCGCTCGGCACGCCGCAGATGGCCGCGCCCATGTAGATCCAGCGCGGCGGAACAAAACGTACCCACGCCTTGCGGTCGCTCTCCCTCATGAACTCTACGCCAACGCCGCCAATGCTGTTCGAGAGGTAGTGATAGGCCGCGCAGGCGACCGCGTGCGGCATTCCGGCAAGCCCCAGCTTCTCGAAGCTCGAGAGGAACTTCTCGTGGTGCTGGTGGCGGAACACGGCGTGCATCCAGCGCGCCGCGTCCGGGCTGCCGCGGCGGCTGACCAGCGTCAGGATCAGTCCGGTGAAATACGCATGATAGAAGTCGGCGACGGTGCGGGGCGCGCTTTCCGAAGGCGGCACGCCCTGCACGAGGCCAGCGCTGGTGACTTGTTGGCTCATTGCGCGCTCACTCAACGACCGTTCGCCTTGCGCCATGCGGCAAACTCGATCTTGGTCTCGGCATCGCCCGGGTAGAGACCGAATATGCCGCGGCCCTCGCGCACCTTCTCCAGGACGAAATCCTCGTAGGCGGTCATCTCGTGGCCTTCCTCGGCGATCTCGTTGGCGAGATGGGCAGGAATGACGACCACGCCTTCGCCGTCACCGACCATGATGTCGCCCGGGAAAACGGGCGCATCGCCACAGCCGATGGGGACGTTGATATCGATGGCGCGTTGGCGCGTGAGGTTGGTCGGCGGCGCGGGGCGGTTCTGATAGACGGGGAACTCCATCTCCGCGATCTCTGGGCAATCACGGAAGCCGCCATCGGTGACGATGCCCGCTGCGCCGCGCATCATGAGGCGCGTGATCAGGATGCCGCCTGCGGATGCGGCTTTCGCATCCTTGCGGCTGTCGATCACGAGCACGTGACCCGGCGGGCAGTCTTCAATCGTGCGGCGCTGCGGATGGGAGCGATCCTCGAAGACGCCGATGTGGTCGAGATCCTCGCGCGCCGGGATGTAGCGCAGCGTGTAGGCCTCACCGACCATCGGCGGCGCCTTCGTGCCGACGGGACGGACATCCTGGATGAACTGATTGCGGAAGTTGCGCTTGAAGAGCGCCGTCGTGATCGTGGCGACGCTGATCTTCTTCAGCTTCTCGCGGTTCTCGGGTGTGAGCGTCGTGCTCATTGCGGCGTTCCTCATTTGTTTATTGTTACAGCGAACGAAACATACAGCGGGCGGCGCGACGATTGCGATGGAAACCTCTCAGCAGCACCGCGCCGGTAAGTGCCGACACCTCTTCATGAGCGCGCGACTGCCCGCCGGCCGCTAGGCCGTAAATACTATGCATACCGCGCCACGCGCGCGCGCAGGCTGTCGAGAATGGGCCCGAAGTCGGATTCTTCGCGTGACTCCGGATAAAGCGCGCCGACCGGCACCGTAAACTTTCGGGCCCGCGCGACGAGCTTCAGGCGCCCGCGCGAGAGGTGCCCGCGCACGAGGCGTTGCGGCAGATAGCCCGATCCTTCGTTGTTGAGGAGGTAGTCGACGGCCATCGGGCCGATGTCGAGCGTGAGGCGTGCGCCTGCGCGTTTGGGGAACGCCATGGCATGGTCTTCGCGAAAATCCGGCCCCCAATCCACAAGAATGTAGTCGTCCGTTCGCCGTCGTGCATCACCGCGACCGGAGGAAACGAGCACGAGTTCCTCCTCGAAAAGATGCTCGATGAGAAGTCCCGGCGACTGCAGCGGTTGATAGACGACGGCGACGTCGAGCGTGCCATCGAGCAGTCGCTGGGTCAGCATCGGACCGGTGTCGGTGACCGCGGTGAGTGCCAGCTCCGGATAAGCGGCCTTGAGATTTGCGATCCACGAGACGAGCAAGCCCTGCCACAACGTCGCCTCCGCGCCGACGGCGAGATGCTGGTCGTGCTGGCCCGAAAAACCCACGTCTAGCTGGGCTTGCTGCCATACGCGGACCATCGCCAGCGCGTGCTTCTGGAACTGTTCGCCGGCCGGCGTGATCTGCGCGCCGACCTTCGAACGCTCGAAGAGCTGACGTCCGAGAAGCGATTCAAGATTGCGCACGCGTGACGAAACCGTCGATTGCGTGACGTTCATTCGGCGTCCTGCTTCGATGAAGCTGCCGGTCTCCGCGATCATCAGGAACGTGCGTGCGAGCGCGATGTCCATGGTGTGTGCTCTCGCTGTGTTGATGACGATATGCGCGATGTATCGAAAGAATCGATAGATGACAGCGAAATTTTGCGTTTGCGATGGCTACGGATTGCACACATTAGATGATGCATCGGCACCACACCACAAGACGAATAGCAGGAAAGGATCATATCCAATGGCAATGAGAGCTAAGAAGGCGGTCAAGAAAGCACCCGCCAAAAAGGTCGCGACGAAGAGCGCGAAGAAGAAGACCGCTGCCAAGAAGGTAGCGAAGAAGGCGGCGAAGAAGCCCTCGAAGAAGCCGGCCAAGAAGGCGGCGAAGAAGGTTGCCGTGAAGCGTGCGAAGAAGGCCGCAAAGCGGTAAGACTATCTCCGTTGTTCTGTGCAACGGAGTATCACTGAATGCCATCGAGGCTCATCTCGATGTCTGGCGCGGCAGCGCTGCTCATGACCAGCATCGCTGCCGATGCCGCCAGCATCACCAATCGCGACACCAAAGACGTCAAGGTCACCATCTCCGAAGGAGAGACCACGACGGAGCACACGATCCGACCCTCGCAGGTACTGGACAAAGTGTGCATGAGCGGCTGCGTCGTCCGCCTCGATGACAATGAAGAGGACGAGTACGAGGTGGAGGCCGAGGACATCGTGGCGATAGAGGACGGGTTCCTCTACTACGACGGTCCAGACGATCCCGACAAACCGGGCGGCAGCGGTCCCATACCACCATCAGCGCCTGCGCCGGCAACGCCGGCTCCCAAGCAATAAGCGGAAATATCAGCAATCCCAGGAAGTTAAGGCGCCGCCAGCATTCCGGGCAGCGCGCGCTCCCGCTTGTGCTTTCGCACGTTCAGGGGCCGAGCGGCGCGGGCGCTCTACGCACATATATAGTGTGTGAGCACGGGCGCGCCGATCAACCGGTGCGCGCTCGTGCGCCTGCATAGAGAGCCACGGCCGCCGCATTCGAGACGTTGAGCGAAGCGAAACCGCCTGCTGCCGGGACGCGAGCGAGCACGTCGCAGCTTTCGCGCGTGAGACGACGCAGGCCTTTACCCTCGGCGCCGAGCACCAGCGCAACGGCACCCGAGAAGTCCGCCTTATCGATGGTGACGTCGCCGTCGCCGTCGAGGCCGATGCGGCGGACGCCGAGTTCGCCGAACTCATCCAATGCCCGCGCGAGGTTCGCGACCAGCGCGACCGGCACCACTTCGAGCCCGCCGGAGGCCGCTTTGGCGAGTGAGCCCGAAAGTGGCGGGCTGTGGCGACGCGTCATGATGAGCCCGCCCGCGCCGAGCACGGCCGCCGAGCGCAGGATCGCCCCCACATTGTGCGGATCCGTGACCTGGTCGAGCACGACCAGCGGTCCCTTCGTGGTGGATGCGGTCGCGAGCTCATCGAGCGTTGGCTCGGCCAGGTCGGCCGTCTCGAGCAGCGCGCCTTGATGAACCGTGTCGCTTCCGAGCAGCCGATCGAGGTCGCGTGGTGTGACCTTCTGCGATCGCGCGTTGCGCGCGGCGATGGCCGCCACGAGCCGATGCTCAGCGTTGTCCGTCAGCAGGAGCCGGCCGATCTCGCGCGCGGGATTGGCGAGCGCCGCCGCGACCGCGTGGATGCCATAGAGGCGTACGGGCCCCTGGTCCTCCGACGGACGTGATGCAGGGCGACTCGAATGATGGGGTTTATTGCGATTCATGCTGGAAGAGGTCTTTTGCGGCCCTGGCGATGACGCGAATCAGTCCGGCCGGGACTGCAAGCGTGAATTTCGAGGGGATCAGCGGCTGTCAGAGACCTGTTGTTATCCACAGGGGCACCTCTCAAAACCCCAGTAAAAGGCCTCCAATGGCATCTTCTTGTGGAGAACGAAACAGGATGAATGGATGTCAATCCGATTTCTCCGATTCACCAATTTTGCGTCCGGGTGTCGCCACAAAACAACGGTTAAGTGCACTTGTTCGCCGAGCACGGTTCTCAGTCAAGCGTAAGTGAGCCGCAAGGAGCATGGGTGTGAGTGAGTTCAAGTTGGCGTCTCAGTCCCGCGTTGCGCCCGGTTCGGTGATTTTCAGTCGTAGCGTTGCGTCAGGGCAGTCCAGTTCGGTCAGCGTATCGGACCGCGTACCCAAGTCGCCCGAGAGTAAGCGTTCGCGTTCGCGTCGTGTTGCGTCCGAGTTTGCGTCTCAGTTGCGTAAGCGTCAGCACCTGCCAACGGCCACCGCCCCTGGTCGGCCGATCACCCCGAAGAGCGTTCTGAGTACCGCGCTCCTCAAGGCAAGGCGAGTCGCACGTGTCGAGCTGTTCACCAGTATTGCGTCGCGGCTCGCCGCCTTGAAGATGCCTGCGGCAGTGAAGTTGCGTCCTGTAGCGTTGCGTCAGCGTTCCCGTCTTCTGTCCTAGTTTTCGCCTTGTAGGCCTTGTTCCGCGTCGGTCCCGCAGGCTGCTGTCCGGGAAGGATGTACAATCGTGTCCACGCGTCTTCGTAACGCCGATCTGAAGTCGAGCTCCATTGTCAGTAACGAGTGGCGGCCGATCGGTGAAGTGTTTCTCACGGTAATGTCGAGCGTCGAGTCAAAGCGTGGAGAGACGGATTTGCGCCGTCCCACGCGTTCTGCCCCCAACTGAATTCCATTTGGAGCCTGTCCTCCCCCCAAGGGCTCCAAAGTACCGGCGAGCGTGCTGGAGCGCGGATCCTGCGGTCCATGAGCGCGGTGCGTATCAAGGTTTTGCGTTGCGTCGCACGGCTCTGGTGTGCTCGCCGGCCTCATATCGATTGTCCACAGCCCGCGTACTCAGGGCAGCAACGCGTAATCGCCCACTGCGTTGGGCAAGTCAGTAACGGCCTCATGACGAGGCCACCTGCTTACGGAGGCAACTGCCATGACGACGAGCATCGCAACCACGGACCTTTCCGCCCGCACCCCGCGCAGCGTGAATCCTGCCCATTGGCATCAGTCTGTCGGCTTTGCGCGGCAAGCGTGCGCCAGAGTTTTCCGCGATGGCGGCAGCCCAGCCGATGCAGTTTCCGCTTTTGGCGTGAAGGCCGAAGGTGCGCTCGACTGGGGCCGCGCCGTGGAGATGATCGCCGACGCGCTGTGCGCCCGCCCGATGAAGCGCGTGGCCTGAGGCTGCGCTTCCGCACGTGATGGCTATAATGAAGTCATCACGCCGGCGGTAGTTTGCAGGGTTACGATCGGTGGCTTCCGTCTGCACACACCGTCGCGCGAATTCCGCAAGCATTGGGCTGCTTGGACTGTCTGCGGCATTCCGATAGGGCGTGATCCGTCGCCTGTCCGAGCGTCGGGCGGACCGACGCATATGCACCCCAGTGCTGCTTTCCGCTGACGACGGCATTGTAGAAGCCGAGCGCGCCGCAGATCTTGTTCGCCACACTCAGCACCTGGCACGGCGCGCCCGCGTTCTTGCGGCATGCTGCCAGCGCTTCACGTTCGGCGATCTCGCGCGTCGGGCGATTCCACACCGTCGACGACGCGCCCTTCGAAAAGTAGGCGATCGAGCCCCAGGTCGTCGGTAACTGCGCCCTGCGCAGCAACGCGAGCTGCGCGATGTTCATGTCCCCGGTCACCGGCTGCTTGACGTTCGTCTGCCACTGACGAATGGCTTCGCGCGTCTGCTGGTTCATGCGGCCATTGCGGGTCGCGATCTGATAGTTGAGGTTATAGAGGCGATCCTGCACCTCTCGGATGATCGACTCGCTCGTCAGCGCAGGCGCCGATGCGGGCTGCTGTTGGGGCGGTGTGCTCGCTGCCGTGCTCGGCGCGGGGGCGGGTGTCTTCGCGGCCTCCAGATTCCTCAGCCGGATCTTAGCCAGCGGCGCGAAGAGACCGTTCGGAAACTTTTCGAGGTAGGCGCGGACCTCGGCCGGGTCGCGCGAGTCCTTCACGCTGTCCCAGAAAGCTGTTTCAGCAGCCTCGGGCGCGGTTTGTGCCGAAAGCGGGTGCGGCGCAGCCAGGGTTCCGAGCGCAATGCCGAGCCCGAGTACGATTGTGGCAGGCAGTAGAAAGCGGCGCATCGACTGAGCTCCTGGAGGCGCAAGTGAACGAACCAATCGTTCGGGAATATGCAAAGCCCCCTTTCCGGCCGTCCAGCATGATTTATCCTCTGGGTGACACTATCCGCCGGCGTGTTGCCGATTTGCGCAACGGTTCCCGTACGGTCTGTTCGGCAGGCCAAGCCGTCCCCCGCAGTGGGCGCGCGCTTGCGCTCTCCTTTGCACCCGGTTACCGACAATGAGCCGTGACGCGCATCCCTCCGGTCGCAAGCCACCACGAGGCCCATCATGTCGATCTCCAACCAGTATCCGACACTCGACTTCGACCTCGGCGAGACGGCCGACCAGCTTCGTGACACCGTCCGCTCCTTCACCGCCGACGAGATCGCGCCCATCGCGGCCGAGATCGACCGCACGGATCGCTTTCCCCGTGAGCTGTGGCCGCGCTTGGGCGCGCTCGGTCTCCACGGCATCACGGCGGAGGAAGAGTACGGCGGCTCGGGCCTCGGCTATCTTGAGCACGTCGTCGCCATGGAGGAGATTTCTCGCGGCTCGGCGTCGGTCGGTCTTTCTTACGGCGCGCACTCCAATCTCTGCGTCAACCAGATCAGCCGCAATGGCTCGGAGGCGCAGAAGCGCAAGTATCTCCCGAAGCTCATTTCCGGCGAGCATGTCGGCTCTCTTGCCATGAGCGAAGCGGGCGCGGGCTCGGACGTCGTCTCCATGCAGCTTCGCGCGGAGAAGAAGGGCGACCGCTACGTCCTCAACGGCACCAAGATGTGGATCACCAACTCGCCGGACGCGCAGGTGATTGTCGTCTACGCCAAGACGGATGCGGCAGCCGGGCCGCGCGGTATCACGGCCTTTCTCGTCGAGACGAGCTCGCCGGGATTCAAGGTCGCCCAGAAACTCGACAAGCTCGGAATGCGCGGCTCCTCGACGGGTGAGCTGGTCTTCGAGGATTGCGAGGTGCCGGATGAGAACATCCTCGGTGGCATCGGCAAGGGCGTGAATGTGCTCATGAGCGGGCTCGACTACGAGCGTGCGGTGCTCGCGGGCGGCCCGGTCGGCATCATGCAGGCAGCGCTCGATGTGGTGCTACCGTATATCCACGAGCGCAAGCAGTTCGGCCAGTCCATCGGCACCTTCCAGCTCGTGCAGGGCAAGGTCGCTGACATGTATACCGAGATGAATGCGTCGCGCGCCTATGTCTACGCCGTCGCCAGGGCGTGCGATCGCGGCCAGACCACGCGCAAGGACGCGGCTGGAGCGATCCTCTTCGCGGCCGAGCGCGCGACCAAGATTGCGCTCGACGCCATCCAGCTTCTTGGCGGCACGGGCTATATCAATGAGTCCCCGACCGGCCGCCTTCTCCGTGATGCCAAGCTCTATGAGATCGGTGCAGGTACGAGCGAGATCCGGCGGATGCTGATCGGCCGCGAAATCTTCAACGAGACGGCTTGATCCCCGATGTACCTGCCCGGTGTCAGTACCTCCCCCCTTGTGGGGGAGGTTAGGAGGGGGGGATTGCAGAA
>JAEYPL010000149.1 GCA_023410905.1 Pseudomonadota bacterium | reverse complement strand
GTTCATGAGATCTGCATAAAGGCGCGCGTGCAGATCCGTGCCGCAGATGCCGCACGCCAAGGTCTTCACGAGGACTTGGCCCTGACCCGGCTTCGGATCGGGTAGCGTATCGACGACGATGTTTCCCTTCCGCAGGATTGCGGCGCGCATGGCGTTCTCTCCTCAGACTGCTGTTTGGTTGAGATGCAGTCTAGACGAGCGCTGTGCATCCAAGAACGGCAAACGGCGGATAGCGCCTTGCGCCATCCGCCGTTCGCGAACTCAGAAAGTGCCTGCGCGGTTATTTGAACGTCCGGATGTCGACGAAGCGCCCGGCAATTGCCGCCGCGGCCGCCATGGCCGGCGAGACGAGATGCGTGCGGCCCAGGCGACCCTGACGCCCCTCGAAATTGCGGTTCGAGGTCGAAGCACAGCGCTCGCGCGGGCTCAACTGGTCCGGGTTCATGCCGAGGCACATGGAGCAGCCCGCCTCGCGCCATTCGAAGCCCGCATCGATGAAGATCTTCGACAGGCCTTCCGCTTCCGCCTGCTCCTTCACGAGCCCCGAGCCGGGCACGATCATCGCGCTGACGTTCGCATTGACCTTGCGGCCCTGGATCACGGCGGCCGCCGCGCGCAGGTCCTCGATGCGTCCGTTCGTGCACGAGCCGATGAACACGCGGTCGATCGTGATGTCGGTGATCTTCTCGCCGCCCTTGAGGCCCATGTACTCGAGCGCGCGCTGGATCGACGCGCGCTTGTGCTCGTTCGGCGCCTCGTCCGGCGTCGGCACACGGCCGCTGACCGAGATCACGTCCTCGGGGCTCGTGCCCCAGGTCACGACCGGCGGCAGGTTCGCGGCGTCGAGCGTCAGCACCTTGTCGAAGTGCGCGCCTTCGTCGCTGCGCAACGTCTCCCAATAGCGCACGGCCATGTCCCAGGCCGCGCCCTTCGGCGACTTCGGGCGCCCCTTGAGATAGGCGAACGTCGTCTCGTCCGGCGCCACCATGCCGGCGCGCGCGCCACCCTCGATGCACATGTTGCAGACCGTCATGCGGCCTTCCATCGACAGCGCGCGAATGGCATCGCCGCAATACTCGATGACATGGCCGGTGCCGCCCGCCGTCCCCGTCTCGCCGATGATCGAGAGGGTGATGTCCTTGGCGGTCACGCCTTCGGGCAGCTTGCCCTTGACCTCGACCTTCATGTTCTTCATGCGCCGCTGCAGCAGCGTCTGCGTCGCGAGCACGTGCTCGACCTCGCTCGTGCCGATGCCGTGCGCCAGCGCGCCGAACGCGCCGTGCGTCGAGGTATGGCTGTCGCCGCACACGATCGTCGTGCCGGGCAGCGTGAAGCCCTGCTCGGGGCCGATGACGTGCACGATACGCTGGCGCACGTCGAGCTCGTCGAAGTACTCGATGCCGAAGTCCTTGGCGTTCCTGGCGAGCGCCTCGACCTGGATGCGCGACTCTTCTTCCTTGATGCCGGCGCGGCGATCGGTGGTCGGCACGTTGTGATCGACGACGGCCAGCGTCTTCGACGGCGCGCGCACCTTGCGGCCGGCGAGCGCCAGCCCCTCGAACGCCTGCGGCGAGGTCACTTCGTGCACGAGATGGCGGTCGATATAAAGCACGCACGTCCCGTCGGGCTGCTGGTCGACGATGTGATCGTCGAAGATCTTGTCGTAGAGCGTCTTCGGGGCGGACGGGCTTGCCATGGTTTCGGGTTCTCTCTCGCAGCGGCTGTCGGACCATGCCGGAGACCGGCCTGGCCGCTTTGAATGCTTCTCATATGCCTGAACTGTCCAGGACTTCAAGCCCGTGGGGCGCCCCGGCGCGGATGGCTGCCCTGCCACGCCCGGGCGTGCCGCAGCGCACCAGTCCGGCGGCCGTTCCGATCCCGTTGCCAACCTCCGTGCGCCCGCCTAGGTTGGCGGCTCATTGCACGGAGCACCTGCTGATACGCCATGCCGATCGCGCACCCTTTACCCTGGGAGAAGAGCTATCCGCCCGGCGTGCGCTGGGATGCGCCCATCGAGGTCGGCACGCTGCCGGCCCTGCTCGCCCGGGCCGTCGCGAGGTATGGCGAAAAGCCCGCTTTTGAATACCGTGAGCGCAAGATCAGCTATCGGGAATTCGGCCGGCGCGTCGATGCCCTCGCCGCCGGCCTCCTGCGCCTCGGCATCGCGAAGGGCGATCGTGTGGCGCTCTATCTCCCGAACTGCCCTGCGCAGCCGGCCTCGCTCTTCGCCGTGGTCCGAATTGGCGGCATCGTGGTCAATCTTTCGCCGCTCGACGCCGAGCGAGAGCTCGCTCACAAGCTGAAGGATTCAGGCGCCCGCACGCTCGTCACGACGAACATCGGTCCCATGGCGACCGTGGCGCTCAAGATCAAGGCGGCCGGCCTCGTCGATCGGGTCATCGTCGCCGACGATGCCGCCTGGGGGCCATCGCCCGCGGCGGCGGCCATGCCGGCGCTGGATGACGGCGTTCTGTCGCTGGACGAGGTCGCGGCGGCGGAGCCGCCTGCGCTGTGGCCCAAGGTCGTACCGGACGATATCGCGCTCCTGCAATACACCGGCGGCACGACGGGCTTGCCCAAGGGCGCGATCCTCAGCCACGCGAACCTGACTGCCGCTGTCGAGATCGGCAAGGCCTGGTCCATCCCGCAGGGGACCATGCAGCCCGGCGATGGACGCATCATCTGCGTGCTGCCCCTCTTCCATATGTACGCGATCACGGCGTGCCTCACGCGCGGCCTCGACTACGGCAACGAGATCCTCCTGCGCCTACGCTTCGACGTCGAGCAGACGCTGCGCGACATCACCGAGAAAAAGGCGACGACCTTTTCCGGCGCGCCGACCATGTGGATCGCGATCGCCAATCATCCAGGTGTCGACAAGCTCGATTTCTCCTCGCTCAAGAGCATCCACTCCGGCGGCGCCGCCGTGCCCGTCGAGATCGAGAACCGCATCAAGTCCATCACCGGCCTCCAGCTCGGCGGCGGCTGGGGCATGACGGAGACATCTCCCGCCGGCGCCAACATCCCCTCGCACCGCCCCGACCTGCGCGGCAGCATCGGCCTGCCACTGCCCGGCATTCTCATGGACGTCGTCGCGCTCGACGATCCGCGCCGCATTCTCCCGCCCGGCGAGATTGGCGAGATTCGCATCAAGGGCCCGAACGTCACGCGCGGCTACTGGAACCGTCCCGAGGAGACCGCTGCCGCGTTCGCCGACGGCTACCTGCTCACCGGCGATATCGGCTACATGGATGCCGAGGGCTTCTTCTTCCTCACGGATCGCAAGAAGGACATGATCATCTCGGGCGGATTCAACGTCTACCCGCGCATGATCGAGGAAGCCATCTATGAGCACGCGGCCGTCGAGGAGGTCATCGTCATCGGCGTGCCCGACACCTATCGCGGGCAGGGCGCTAAGGCTTTCATCAAGCTCAAGGCCGGTGCGGCCCCCTTCACACTCGACGAGCTGCGCACATTCCTCGCCGACAAGATCGGCCGTCACGAATTGCCATCCGCGCTCGAATTCCGGGAGGCCCTGCCAAAGACCGCCGTCGGCAAGCTCTCCAAAAAGGAGCTGGTCGCCGAAGAGGCCGCGCGCCGTGCCGCAGTCGAACCTGCCTCGACCTGAGCGCCCGACCGGCCTAATGTGCCGCCAAATCACTTAAAGACCGAGGAGCCGCCCATGGATTTGCGCTTCAGCCCTGAAGAGAACGCCTTCCGTCAGGAAGTCCGCACCTTCTTCCAGAACGAGATACCGCTTTCGATCCGATCGAAGTCGATTGAGGGCCGCCATCTCACGAAGGAGGACATCGTCACCGCGCAGAAGACACTGCATAAAAAGGGCTGGGCCGTATACAACTGGCCGAAGGAGTGGGGCGGCACCGACTGGACGCCCGTCCAGCAGTACATCTTCCTCGAGGAGATGCAGGCTAACGGCGTGCCGCCGCCGCTCGCCTTCAACACGTCCATGAACGGGCCGGTGATCATCCAGTTCGGCACCGAGGCGCAGAAGAAAAAATTCCTGCCCCGCATGGCCTCGCTCGATGACTGGTGGTGCCAGGGCTTCTCCGAGCCGGGCTCGGGCTCTGATCTGGCGTCGCTCAAGACGACCGCCGTGAAGCAGGGCGACCACTACATCGTCAACGGCCAGAAGACCTGGACGACGCTCGCCCAGTACGCCGACTGGATCTTCTGCCTCGTGCGCACGGATCCGACAGCCAAGAAGCAGCTCGGCATTTCCTACATCGTCTTCCCGATGACGACGCCCGGCGTCACGCGCCGCCCGATCCAGCTCATCGATGGCGGCGCCGAGGTCAACGAGATCTTCTTCGACGACGTGAAAGTGCCCGTCGAGAACCTCATCGGCGAGGAACATCGCGGCTGGGATTGCGCCAAGTTCCTGCTCGGCAACGAGCGCTTCGGCATTGCCCGCGTCGGCGTCTCGAAAATGCGCGTCGGCCGTATCAAGGATCTGGCCAAGCGCGTTCCCGGCAGCACCGGCGGTTCGCTCATGGATGACCCGCAGTTCGCCGAGAAGGTCGCCGCTGCCGAGGTCGAGCTCAAGGCCCTCGAGATGACGCAGATGCGTTTCCTCGCGGCCGAGCGCGGCAACAAGAGCGGCAAACCCAATCCCGCGACGTCCATGCTCAAGCTCAAGGGCTCCGAGATCCAGCAGACCGTCACCGAGCTGCTTATGGAGCTCGCCGGTCCGCTCGCCATGCCGTTCGACAACGACGACCACGAGATGGCCGGACACAACGCGCCGGCTGGTGCCGAATGGGCCGCGCCGCTTGCGCCCATGTACTTCAACTATCGCAAGGTCTCGATCTACGGCGGTTCGAACGAGATCCAGCGCAACATTCTCGCAAAGGCCGTGCTCGGGTTCTGATTCCGCTCGCGTGTCGGGTGACCTGGCTGCGACGTTGCAGCTCGCTCGATCGCCGCGTTTTGGAGCGGGCCTCTTAGCCCGCACTTTGTAAACATGAGGCGGGCACTTGCCCGCAAACTAAGAAGAGACATCCATGGATTTCGATCTCAGCGAGGAGCAGCAGCTTCTCAAGGACAACGTCGACCGGCTCACGGCCAGCCGCTATGCCGAGCTCAAGACGCGCACCGAGCTCATGAAGTCGCCCAGGGGCTACAGCGAGGCACTCTGGAAGGAGTTCGCCGAGATGGGCCTGCTCGCCATTCCCTTCGCCGAGGAGCACGGCGGCATGGGGCAGGGCGCCGTCGAAACCATGCTGGTCGGTGAAGCCTTCGGCAAGGCGCAGGTTCTCGAGCCCTACTTCCCGACTGTGATACTTGCGGGATCCGCACTGCGTCTCGGCGCCAGCGAGGCCATGAAGGCCGCTATCATTCCTGAAGTTGCGGCCGGCACGATCACGCTCGCCTTCGCGCATCAGGAGCCCGAAGCCCGCTTCGACCTCGCCAATGTCGCGACGACCGCGAAGTCCGACGGCAAGGGCGGCTACGTCCTTGAAGGTGCGAAGTGCGTCGTGCTCGGCGGCGACACGGCCGATAAGCTCATCGTCTCGGCGCGCATCTCGGGCGATCGTGCCAGCAAGGACGGGCTCGCGCTCTTCCTCGTCGATGCCGATGCCGCAGGCGTAACGCGGCGCGGCTATCCCACGCAGGACGGCACGCGCGCCGCCGATGTCACGCTGTCCGGCGTCAAGGTCGGTGCGGATGCCGTGATCGGCGAACCCGGTAAGGCCTTCGCCATCATCGAGCGCACCGTACAGAACGGCATTGCCTATCTCGCGGCCGAGGCCGTTGGCGGCATGAATGCCCTGCACGAGCTGACCGTCGAGTACCTCAAGACGCGCAAGCAGTTCGGCGTGGCGATCGGCTCCTTTCAGGTACTGCAGCATCGCTCTGTCGACATGTTCGTCTCCGTCGAGCAGGCGAAGAGCATGGCCTACTACGCCTGCGTCATGATCGACGAGCCGGACGAGGTCGAGCGCCGCCGCGCCATGCACGCCGTGAAGGTACAGATCGGCAAGTCCGCGCGCCATGTCGGACAGGAAGCCGTTCAGCTCCACGGCGGCATTGCCATGACCATGGAGTACAAGGGCGGCCACTACTTCAAGCGGCTCACCATGCTCGATCTCATGTTCGGCAATGCCGATCACCACCTACGCGAGCTGTCGAAAGCCGGCGGCCTGCTGGCGGCATAAATCGCCCACAGTTTCGGCGTCTACGACGGGAGCCACGCGGCTCCCGTTCTGCTATGGGATGCGCGGTTTCGAGGTCGATGGAGGGGGAAGACATGATCAATCTGCGCACGATGGCGACAGGCGCCGTTCTCGCGACGTCATTGCTGCTCGCGGGCTGCATCGATCTCACGAAGCAGGCGACGTTCCGCGAAGATGGTGGCGCACGCGTCGAACTCGAGATCGGCCTGTCGGCGGAGCTCGCCGCCATGCTCTCGAACCCGGAACTGATCAAGCAGATGGGCGGCGGCGGCAAAACGCTCAGCCCCATTGCCGACTGCGGAAAGCCCTGGCCGGCGGATGAGCCGCTCCCCGATGGCGTGCGCTCGGCCGAGACGCGCAAAGGCAAGCGCGGCGACACGGAGACGTGCACGGTGATCTTCGACGTGCCCGATCCGATTCTTGCTGTCGAAAGCGCCAACAAGGCCGAGATCCCCAACGCCGATGCCGTGCCGAAGCAGGATGTCTCGATGACGCGCATCCCGTCCGGATATCGCCTGCGCATGGGCATGACGCCGGCCAAGCAGCCGGACTTGCCGCCGGAAGCAGCCAAGATGGCCGCCGCCATGATGGCCGCAATGTTCGCGAACCGCTATCTGACGCTCAGCGTCTCGGCCAAGCGCATCGAGAATACGAACGGCGAGCTTTCGGCGGACAAGAGCAAAGCGACGTGGCGCTTCCCGCTCGCCTCGCTCGCCAATCCCACGCCCGACAAGCCGACCAGCATCGAAGCGGACATCATCTATCGCTAGTCGTGTGGGCGCATGAGCAAGCAAGCGAGCAAGTTCCTGAGCCTCGTCCTGCGTCATGCGCCCGAGCGCATCGACATTTCGCTCGATGCCCAAGGCTGGACCTCTCTCGACGACTTGATCGCGAAGGCCAATGCAGCGGGCGTCACCCTCGATCACGCGACAATCCTCGAAATCGTCGCGACGAGTGACAAACAGCGCTTCACGCTCTCCGCGGACGGCACACGCATTCGCGCGGCACAGGGCCATTCGGTCGAGGTTGATCTCGATCTGCCGCCGTCCGTGCCGCCCGCAACTCTGTTCCACGGCACTGCACGCGCGAATATCGATGCCATTCTGGCCGAGGGCCTGAAGCCCGGCCGGCGCCGTCACGTCCACTTGTCATCGAATGAGGAAACGGCGCGCCACGTCGGGATGCGACACGGCACGCCGGTGATCTTTCGGGTGGATACGGCGCGTCTGCACGCCGATGGCCAGACATTCTGGCAGGCCGATAATGGCGTCTGGCTCACGAATCACGTGGCCCCTGCCTATCTCGCGCTCATCGGCTAGCCCAGAACTCCAAGTCATAAAAAGGAGCGGGTCCGGGGCTCCCCGGTGGGGGTGCGGGGCGAAAGCCCCATCGCGCCTGCGGCGCGAGCGAGGCTAGCCTCGCGCTCCACCGGGATGAACACCCTCTCGGACCCACCCGCCTTTATTGACTTTAAGCCGCCCGCTGCGCCGTCACCTTCATGGCCTTGAGGATCGCCGATCCAAGCGCCGACTTCACGATCGCGCCGAGCACGAAGGGCGCGACACCCACCCAGAAGGCCTTTTCGATGCCGATCATGCCGGCCAGCCACGCGCCGCCGATGACGAGGCAGAGCGCATTGCCGATGAGCATGGCCGAGAATGAGCGAACAACGCGATCGCCCGTCCAACCGCGTTCAGCAAGCCAGCCCGTGACGGCGGCAGCAATCGGGAAGGCGAAGAGATAGCCGGCGGTCGGGCCGGCGAGGCGTGCGATGCCGCCCGTGCCATTCGAGAACACCGGCAGTCCGAGCGCGCCCTGCATCAGCCACACTGCGATGGTCAGTGCGCCGAGCCGCCAGCCGTAGAGCGCGCCGATCATGGTCGCCGCGAGCGTCTGCATGGTCATGGGCACAGGCAGCATGGGCACGGAGACATACGAGGATGCAGTCATGAGTGCGGTGCCAAACAGTACGGCAGCCACCTGCACCGCGAGCGTGCGCTCTTGCAGACGCAGTGGATTGAACGGTGTGAGGGCTGTGGTCGTCGTCTGGCTCATGTCGATCTCCTGAGTTTCTTTATCCTTGTTTCATAGCGCACTCTTAGGCGCATGGAAGCCTAAGTTAGGCAGAGATCTGACATGCAGATCACTGCGCACGCGCGGCGCCTGAAAAAGTTCCACGAGCGCGACAATCCGCCCCAAATCCAGGCTTGGCGCGCGCTGCAAAATCCCTACTGTACGACCCGCAACTCTGGTGGAGCCTGAGTCTCTCGTGGGGCGAGAGCGTTAAAGGGGATCGGGGGGACACACGTGAAAAGGTGGTTGTTGGGCCTGGCGCTGGCCGGGCTGGTGGGAGCTGGCGGCGTGCACGCTGCGGGCTATCTGGGTTTCCGGCTGCTGGACTTCGACGGCGTGCTCGTGCGCTGGGGCAGCATGAGCGAGCCGGCAACGGTCACGTATGGCTTCGTCGAGCGCGAAGTGACCTTCAGCGACGCACGCAATTGCCGAGCCATGGTGCCGATGGACGGTCTCCTGAAGCGCTCCGGCATCACGCGCGAAACGCTGGAGCACGAGGCCGAGGCGGCCTTCCTCATGTGGGAGCAGGTTGCCAATATCCGCTTCGAGGCCGCCAGGCCGGGGACGAAGCCGGACATCCTCATTGGCGCACAGCGTGATCCGCTCGCCTTTGCCTTTGCCGATGTCGCCTATGTGAAGGGTGATGGCGCGTTGCGCCCCATCGAGCGCTCGCTCGTCTGCTTCAATCCGGCGAAGCGCTGGAAGGTCGGCTTCGACGGCAATCTCACTGTTTACGATCTGCGCTACACGCTCGCGCACGAAATCGGTCACGCGATCGGTCTCGACCATCCGGGACCGCACGGCCAGATCATGTCGATGCACTATCAGGAAGGCTTCCGCACGCTTCAGCCGGGTGACGTGAGCGGCGCCGTGCGCATTTACGGTCCGGCGCGCCCGGATCGGCAGGCAGCACACTTCGCGAAATAACGCGGGGCGAGCGTGCTGCGCGCCTCCGGATCGTGTAGACCAGGAGCCATCGCTTCCTGCGTCGCTGAACCAGAGGTTCCATGCTCGCCGCGCAACGCCATCTCTTCGACATGCCCCGCGAGGTCGCCTATTTCAATGCGGCCGGGTGGAGCCCGCTTCCGCTCGCCACGCAGGAAGCCGCACGGCAGGCCGTCAGCCGCAAAGCCCGGCCCTGGAAGATCGATGCCGCCTTCGCCAATGAGCAGCATGAGCGCACGCGATCTGCGGCCGCGTGCCTGATCGGCGCCGATCCCGAGGACGTCGCGCTGATTTCCTCGGTCGGGTATGGCGTCGCGATCGCGGGCAAGGTGCTCGCGCTCGCGACAGGCTCGCGCGTTCTCGTGCTCGAAAACGACCACACATCGCCTGTCCTCGAGTGGCAGACGCGCGCCGAGGCTCAAGGCTTCACCATCGAGACCATACCGCAGCCTGCGGATGCGGACTGGACGCGAGTGATCCTCGACGCCATCGAGCGGCCCGGTGCGCGGCCGCTTTCGCTGTGCTCGATCTCTTCGATTCACTGGTCGGATGGCGGTCTCATCGACATCGCGCGCGTCCAGGCCGCACTGAAGCGGCAGGGCGCCGCCTTTCTCGTCGATGCCACGCATGGCGTCGGCGTCATCGCGACCGACGTAAAGCGCCTCGATCCCGACTTCCTGATCTTTCCGACCTACAAGTGGGTGCTCGGCCCCTACGGCCGCGCCTTCATCTATGTGGCCAAGCGCCATCAGGGTGGTGTGCCGCTGGAGCAAACCTCGTTCGGTCGCCGCGACGTGAAAGCGGAGAACCCCGTCTATTTCGCCGATACGCGCTACGTGCCCGACGCGCGCCGCTATGACATGGGCGAGCGCGATCATTTCATCTCCATGGAGATGGCCGCGATCGGCATGGAAATGATGGCGGACTGGGGAAGCGATGCCGTCGTTGCTCGGCTCGCCATGCTGACCCGGCGCATTGCCGAGGGCGTTTCGGGTCTCGCAATCACGTGCCCGGCCGAGCGTGTGCGCGCGCCGCACGTCCTGAGTCTCGGATTTCCGAAGGGCATGCCGGACGGGCTCATGGAGCGTCTCGCCAGCGAGCAGATCTATGCGGCGCCGCGCCTCGGGCGACTGCGCATTTCGCCTCACGTCTACAACGACGAGGCGGACTGCGATCGCCTCATCGCAGCACTGGGTCGCGCGCTCCGATAGGGTCTTGCAACTGAGGTGACTGTGCGCTCAGCGCAGTCCTTCGTGCGTCCGGTGCACGAGGCGGTCGTGCTGGAATACGAGCACGACGCGCGAGCCGTCCGGATTGGGCCATGCATACACCGCGACGTTGCCGCCCTGCGAAAGCCCCATGTCGACGGCCAGCGTTCGGCCCTCGCTATGGCCGACCGTGCCGAGCCTGCGCGCGGCGTCGTCGTAGGAAATGCCCTCCGGCAGCGCTTCCATGTCAGCCAGCGTATGGCGCTGGGGAATGGGCATCGCGGGCGCGGGTGCCGCGACTGGCGCCGGCGGCGGGCTGCTGGCGAACAGATTGCTCGCGGCAAATGTCGCTGCGCCGAGCGAGATGACGCCGGCGCTGACCATCGCGGCTATGTACGGTAGCTTCATTTTACGCAGACCCCTGACTTCCTTGCATGAAGTCGTAGCGTGTGCGCTGCAAGGAATCGCTAAACCGATCGGTAAGAATTGAATCGATTTGCGGTTCTCGCTCGGGCCCATCGAGGATGTGAGGGCGATCTTTCAGCCGCGGCGGAATACCATTCGCGAAGGCATAATTTATTGATTTATAATGATATATTTGCGCGTTCGCTTCTATGGGAGAGACGATCGCGCATGAGGCAGCGGCCCGCGGCCGAGATCCACTCTTTGCTTTTAGGGCTTCCTCAAGCGGCACTCCGGCGCCTTTGTCGCAGGGGCAGTCGCGCGATGCATAGCTCGACGAGCATCCGCCGACTCACCCGACGTGCCACTGGCATTGGCAAGCCCGATTTCGGGCGGGGTTTCGTCAGGGTGCCATGTCCGCCGCCATATTGTTGGGATGGCCAACTGCGGGCTATGGTGAACGCACGGGGTCCGAATTCACGCCATAGATAACACTTCAAAACAAATGCCCTGGGAGGATGCCAATGAACGACAAGCCGACTGTTATCGGTACCAAGTTTGCGCGCCGCACTGTCCTCGCGGGCATCGGCGCAACGGTGGCCATGCCATGGGTTGCGCGCGCCCAAGGGTCGAATGTGATCCGTATCGGCGTGCCGACGAAGACGTATTACCCGACCATCATCGCCGAGACGGCGATCCGCCAGAAGCTGTTCGAGAAGGAAGGCCTGAAGCCCGAACTCACGATCTACCGCAGCGGCGCCGAAGGCTTCGAGGCGCTTGCCGCAGGTGCTGCAGACATCGTGATGAACTCGACGATGAGCGTGGCCGGCGGCCTGAAGCGCGGCGTCAATGCGCGCTGCGTCGCCAATGCCGCCAACGGCTACTACGGCTGGCAGCTCGTCGTGAAGGCGGACTCGCCGATCAAGTCACCCGCCGATCTCGCGGGCAAGAAAGTCGGCATCACGTCCGCCGGCTCGGGCACCGACATCCTGGCGCTGTGGACGCAGGCCGAACACAAGGTCCAGTTCACGCGCGTGCCGCTCGGCGGCGGTGGCCTCGTGCCGAACCTGCTTACAGGCAACATCGATGCGACCGTCCTCTACTCGCCGCTCACCTTCAAGGTGGTCGACGAGAAGGTCGCGCGCACGGTCATCGATTACGGTCAGGCCGTGCCGGCGCACTCGACAGGTAGCTGGATCGCGACGGACAAAGTCATCAAGGAGCGCCCGGAGGCTGTCCAGAAAGCCGTGAACGCGCTCTACGGTGGCGTTGGCTTCCTCGTCGAAGACAAGAATCGCGATGCCGCCGTGAAGCTCGTTGCCGAGATCGACGAGATCCCCGACAAGATCGCCGCCTTCGAACTCGACGGCAACCTCAAGCACATCTCGCGGACCGGCGAATTCAAGCTCGAGTGGGTGGAGCGTGCGCTCGAGAACGCCCGTCTCATCGGCATGAAGGAACTCGCCGACGCGAAAGAGGTCTTCGTCGAGAACTTCAGGCCGGTGCCGACCAAGGCTTGATTCTCGTTTCCGGTAGACCATCAACCGGCTGTGCGCGCGCCGCACAGCCGGACGCGTCCAACGCCTGTGCGGATTGATCTCTCGTGAAACGCTGGCAAATCATCGCCATTCGATTGGCGATCCTGGTCGTGGTGCTCGGTGCGTGGGAAATCGCGCCGCGTGCCGGCTTCGTCAATTCCATGCTCCTGCCGCCGCTCAGCGAAGTGCTCGCGATGCTGATGAAGCAGATCGCGCGTCCGGTCGTGCAGGAAGCCATCCTGATCACCGCGCTGGAGGTGATCGTCGCCTTTATCATCGCCGTGCCGATCGGTGCGGCCGCGGGCGTCGCGATTGCGGAATTCCCGTACGCCGGCGCGATCTTCAAGCCGATGCTGTTCTATGTCTTCAGCATTCCCAAATCGATCTTCCTGCCGATGTTCATCCTCATCTTCGGCATTGGCTTTCAGCAGAAGGTCGCGTATGCCGCCTTCACGACGGCCTTCGTCGTCCTCATGAGCGCGACAGCGGCGGTCGAGTCCGTCAAATCCGACTACATTCTCGTCGCGCGCTCGTTCGGCGCGACGCCTATGCAGATCCTGCGGCGCGTCTACGTGCCGAGCATGATGCCTGTCCTGCTCGAAACGCTGCGTATCTCCATGATCTTCAACTTCACCGGCGTGATGATCGCGGAGATGTACGCCTCGCGCACCGGCATAGGTCACCTCATTTCCAACTGGGGTGAGAACTTCCAGATGCCGCAGCTTTTTGCCGGCGTCATCATGCTCGCGGTGGTCGCCATCGCATTCAACGAAACCGTGCGCTTTCTGGAGGCAAGATGCAGTACGTGGCGGACGTGAGGGGAGCCCAGATCGCGGGCGCTGCGATCGAGATCGATCGCGTGAGCCACGTGTATGCGGGGCCGGACGGCGGCGTCCCGGCGCTCAGTAACGTGTCGATGAAGGTCGAGGCCGGAAAGTTCATCGTCATCGTCGGCCCGAGCGGCTGCGGCAAGACATCACTACTCATGATGATGGCAGGCCTGCGCGATCACACGGAGGGCCGCATCCATGTTCACGGCGCGCCCATCCCGAAACCCGATCCCGAGCGCGTCGGCGTCATTTTCCAGGAGGCGAGCCTCTTTCCCTGGCTCACGACCTTCGACAACATCGAATTCCCGCTGAGCCTGCGCGGCATGTCCAAGGAGGAGCGTCGCCGCAGGTCCGATCCCATGCTTTCGCTCGTCGGCCTCACGGGCTTCGGCGAGCGCTATCCGCATGAGCTTTCAGGCGGCATGAAACAGCGCGTCTCGATCGCGCGCGGTCTCGTGCAGGATCCGCCCGTGCTGCTCATGGACGAACCGTTCGCCGCTCTCGACGAGCAGACGCGCATGACCATGGGACATGAGCTGCTGCGCATCTGGTCGACGACGAACAAGACCGTCGTCTTCATCACGCACAGCCTGACCGAGGCCGTCTACCTCGCCGACGAGGTCTACGTCATGTCGCCGCGTCCCGGGAAGACGATCGATCACATCATGATCGATCTGCCGCGCCCGCGTACGTACGAGATGATGGCGACCGATACCTTCGGGCGCCTGCGCGACCGCATCTGGCAGCAGATCCGCAAGTCCCACTGAGGTCTTTCATGCGACGTCCCGATCCCAAGACCGTCCGCTGGAGCATCCTCATCGCTCTGCTCGTGCTGTGGGAGGTCATCCCCATGACGGGGATGCTGCCGGAGCTGTTCCTGCCGCGTTTGTCGAAGACGCTCACCGTGCTCTGGATCGATCTCGACAAATATTGGGCGGCGCTTCTCGTGACGCTGTACGAGGTCGTGCTGGCGATGGTCATCGCGTGCGGCTTTGGCATCGTCGCCGGCGCCACCATCGGCGGCATCGCCGCGTTGCGCGATCTTCTCCTACCCGTGTTCTCGAGCCTTTACGCTATTCCGATCGTTATCCTCTATCCGATCTTTACAGCCTGGTTCGGCATCGGCTCCCAATCCAAGATCATGTTTGCGGGCATCTACGGCTTCTTTCCTGTCATGCTCTCGACGGCCGCGGGCATTCGCACCATCGATCCGCAATTTCTACTTGCCGCGCGCAGCATGGGCGCCACCGTCACCCAGCAGATCACCAAGGTCATAATTCCGGCATCACTGCCGACCGTCTTCGGCGGCTTGCGCCTCGGTGGTGCGCTCGCGATCATCGGTGTCGTGGTCGCGGAGATGCTGACGGCATCCGCCGGCATTGGCTACCTCGTGACGCTGAACCGTACGATCCTGGACAGCCCGCGCGTCTTCGCCGGCATCCTCTGCATCCTCGTTCTGTCGGTCGCCTATGACATCCTCTCGCGGCGACTCGAGCGGCGCATGGTGGTCTGGCAGTCGGCCGGACGCAGCCAGCAACAACAGCAGACGGTGGTGCGCCCGGTGAGCCAAGGCACGCCGGCGCCCGCAGCAGCATGAACGATTTCGCTTACCCCGCAGGGAGAACTCGCATGACCAACAAGATCCTGCCCACAACCGTGGTCGGCAGCTACCCGCAGCCTGACTGGCTCGTGAACCGTGAGATGCTGTCGAAGCAGGTGCCGCGCGTGCGCCTGAACATCTGGCGCATTCCCGAGGCGCAGCTCGAGCAGGCACAGGACGACGCCACCATTCTCGCCATCCGCGATATGGAGCGCGCTGGCATCGACATCATCACCGATGGTGAGGCGCGCCGCGAAAGCTACTCGAACCGCTTTGCCACGGCGCTCGAAGGCATCGACGCGAGCGAGGCGGGCGAAGTCATCGCGCGCACGGGCAATACGCGCACGCCTGTTCCCCGCGTCGTCGCCAAGATCCGCCGCAAAGGCCCGGTCGAAGTACGTGACATGGCATTCCTGCGGGCGAACACTGACCGCCTCGCGAAGATCACGCTTCCCGGCCCGTTCACGATGAGCCAGCAGGCGAAGAACGAGTTCTACAAGGACGCCGACGAGATGGTCATGGACTACGCCGCCGCGGTGAACGCGGAGGCTCATGATCTCGTGAAAGCCGGTGCCGATGTCATCCAGCTCGACGAGCCCTGGCTGCGCAATGATCCGGACGCCGCCAAGCGCATTGCCATCAAGGCCATCAATCGCGCGCTCGAAGGTATCAAGGTGCCGACCGTCGTCCACCTCTGCTTCGGTTATGCGGCGGTCGTGCCGGGCTCCACGAAGCCCGTCGGCTATTCCTTCCTGCCCGAGCTGGCCGATACGGTCGCCGAGACCATCTCGATCGAGGCGGCCCAGCCCAAGCTCGATCTCGGCATCCTGAAGGAGCTCGCGCCGAAAAAGGTCATGCTCGGCGTGCTCGATCTCGGCGACAAGACGGCCGAGACGGCGGAGGTAGTCGCCGAGCGCATTCGCGCGGGCCTCAAGTTCCTCCCCGCCGACAAGCTCGTGCCGGCGCCCGACTGCGGCATGAAATACATGCCGCGCGAGCTGGCCTTCGCGAAGCTGAAGGCGCTCGCCGACGGTGCCGCTCTGGTCCGGGCCGAGCTGTCGTAGGGCCCGAGCCGGACAGGCGCCCCGCCGGCATTTGGCGGGGTGCTGGCCAGCCGGAACACTCCACTGCTATACCTGTTTCATGGCTACGGCCGGTGAGCACGGGCACTGGAGGCGCCGATGCTGGAAAAGCTCGAGTTCATGATCGCGCTGGCCCGCGAAAAGCACTTCGGCCGCGCGGCCGAAAGCTGCGGCGTCGCGCAGCCGACGCTCTCGCAGGGCATCCAGCAGCTCGAGGAGATGCTGAGCGTCCATCTCGTCAAGCGGTCGTCGCGCTTTCTGGGCTTTACGCCCGAAGGCGAGCGTGTGCTTGTCTGGGCGCGCCGACTCGTCGGTGATGCGCAGGCCATGCGCCAGGAAATCCTGGCGATGCAGCGGGGCCACGGCGCGCAATTGCGCATTGCCGCCATGCCGGCCGCCATGCCGCTCGTCGCATCGCTGACCGCGCCATTTCAGAATCGCAATCCGACGGTCCGCTTCACGCTGCTGACGCGCACGTCCGACGAGATCGCGAGCCTTCTCAACGCGCGCGAGATCGACGCCGGCGTCCGCTACATGGGCAGCGCGCCGAGCGACGAACTCGACGAGCTGCCGCTCTACGAGGAGCGCTATCTCCTGCTCACGACGGCGGGCGGCCGCCTCGGCGACAGCTCCGAGATTGCATGGTCGGAGCTTGCCTCGCTGCCGCTCTGTCTTTTTGCCACGAGTCTTCAGCAGCGGCGCATCATCGATGAGGCACTACGCCGCCGCGGTGTCGAGGTCCGGCCGGCCATCGAGACTGATTCGATCCTCGCGCTGACGACGCATGTGCGCACCGGCCGCTGGGTAAGTGTCATCTCGAGCCTGGTCGGTGACGCGCTCGATCTGACCGGCGCGCTCCGCACTGTTCCGATCGTCGATCCGGAAGTCGTGAGCCCGATCGGCCTCGTGGTCTCGAAGCGATTTCCGCTACAACCCGCCATGGTGCAGCTCATTGCCGACGCGCGCCGCGGGTTTACATATGAGGCGCCTTCGGTCGCAGAGGTCGAACCCTGAGCGCGGCGACCATGCGACGCGTGGCCCTGTTGCCCGCGAGCTGCTGACGAAGAGCCCTTGGCCGTTTACATGGGAGCAAAGCCCCTACTCTTGGGGCGATCATCGCCGCGTGGGGATAAATGGATCAGATCAATCAACGCATCGCGTCGGAGCTTGGTGTCGCCGTAGGGCAGATCACGGCGGCGGTGGGACTCATGGACGAAGGCGCGACCGTTCCGTTCATCGCCCGCTACCGCAAGGAAAAGACGGGCGGCCTCGACGACACGCAATTGAGAACGCTGGAAGTGCGCCTCGCATATCTGCGCGATCTCGAACTGCGCCGCGCGAGTGTGCTCAAGAGCATCGAGGAGCAGGGCAAGCTGACGCCCGACCTCGCCCGCGCGCTCAATGCCGCTGGCACCAAGGTCGAGCTCGAGGATTTGTACGCGCCTTACAAGCCCAAGCGGCGCACCAAGGCGCAGATCGCACGCGAGGCCGGCCTCGAGCCCCTGAGCGATCTCCTCCTCAAAAATCCGACGCTCGTCCCCGAAAAGGAAGCCGAAAAATTCGTCGATGCCGAGAAGGGCATTGCTGACGCCAAAGCCGCACTCGACGGCGCCCGCTACATCATCATCGAGCGGATCGGCGAAGACGCGAAGCTTATCGGCAACGTGCGCGAATGGCTGTGGGAGGAAGGCATTCTCACGTCCAAGGTGCTCAAGGGCAAGGATATCGAGGGGGCGAAGTTCTCCGACTACTTCGACTTCGGCCAACGCATCAAGGATATACCCTCGCATCGCGCGCTCGCCATGCTGCGCGGGCGCAATGAGGGCATTCTCGATCTCAATCTCGACATTCCGCACGAGGCCGGCAAGCCCCATCCCGCCGAGCTGCGCGTCCGTGCCGCATTCGACATCGCCGATCGTGGCCGCCCGGCCGATACATGGCTCGTCGAAAGCGTGCGCCTCGCGTGGAAGGGAAAACTCTCCATCAGCCTCGAGGTCGATCTCGTCATGCGCCTCAGGGAGCGCGCCGAGGCGGCAGCCATCGTGGTCTTCTCGCGCAACATGAAGGATCTGCTGCTCGCGGCGCCCGCCGGACCGCGCGTCACCATGGGGCTTGATCCTGGCTTCCGCACCGGCGTCAAGGTTGCGGTGGTCGATCAGACAGGCAAGCTCGTCGACACGACGACGATCTATCCGCACGAGCCGCAGCGCGAATGGGATCGCTCACTCGCGACGCTGGCTGCGCTCTGCATGAAGAACAAGGTCGATCTCGTCAGTGTCGGCAATGGCACGGCAAGCCGCGAGACCGACCGGCTCGTCGCCGATCTGACCGCGAAGATGCCGCAACTCAAGCTGACGAAGGCGATGGTGTCGGAGGCCGGCGCGTCGGTCTACTCGGCGTCGGAGCTGGCGGCGCTGGAATTTCCGGGTCTCGATGTGAGCCTGCGCGGCGCCGTGTCGATCGCGCGCCGCTTGCAAGATCCGCTCGCCGAGCTGGTCAAGATTGAACCCAAGGCCATTGGTGTCGGGCAGTATCAGCACGATGTGGATCAAACGGGGCTCGCCCGCTCGCTCGATGCCGTTGTCGAGGATTGCGTGAACTCGGTGGGCGTCGACGTCAACACGGCATCCGTACCGCTGCTCGCGCGCGTGTCCGGTCTCAACAAGACGCTCGCGTCGAACATCGTCGCATTCCGCGATGAGAACGGGGCATTCAAGGCGCGCAGCGCGCTCAAAAAGGTGCCGCGCCTCGGGCCCAAGGCCTTCGAGCAGGCGGCTGGCTTCCTCAGGATCATGAGCGGCAAGAATCCGCTGGATGCCTCCGCGGTCCATCCCGAGGCGTATGCTTTGGTCGAGAAAATTGCGGAAGCGACCAAACGGCCCCTGCAATCCCTGATCGGCGACCGGGCGCTTTTGAAATCGCTCAAACCCGCGACGTTTGCCGATGCCGAGTTCGGCATTCCGACCGTGACCGACATTCTGGCCGAGCTGGAAAAGCCCGGCCGCGATCCGCGTCCTGAGTTCAAGACTGCGGCCTTCCAGGAAGGCGTCGAGAAGATCTCGGATCTCAAGCCCGGCATGCAGCTCGAAGGTGTCGTCACGAACGTCACCGCGTTCGGCGCCTTCGTGGATGTCGGCGTGCATCAGGACGGCCTCGTGCACATATCCGAGCTGTCCGACCGCTTCGTGAAGGATCCGCATGAGATCGTGAAGGCGGGCGATGTGGTAAAGGTGCGCGTGAAGGAAGTGGATGTCGCACGCAAGCGCATCGCGCTCACCATGAAGTCCGGCGCGATCGACAGGTCATCGCACAGTGATACGCGCTCATCGGGCCCACCTCAGGGCGCGCGCAGTGGTAGTGCTGTGCCGAAGAAAAGCGCCGAGGCTCCTGCTGAGAACGCGTTCGCGGCCGCCTTGCGTCGTGCTCAGGAGCGCAAGTAGCGCACACGCTTCGCATCAGGCGCGGCGCCGCTTCGGTCGTGGCGTCGTGGCGCCTCCGGTCGTGCGCACGACATCGAGAAATGCCCTGATGAGGCGGCTGTGGGCGCGCTCGCGCAAATAGACGACATGCGCGGCCGTGAAGATTTCGGCATCGGAGATGCGCACCAGACGCAAGCGCGCGTCCGGAATGAATTCGGCTTCCGACACATAGCCGATGCCAATGCCGTGCATCACGGCCTCGCGGATGGCCTCCCGGCTGCCGATCTCGATGATCGTGCGCAGTTTGATGCCTCGCTCCGCTGCGGCCGCCTAGCTCTACATCGCAACCCTCTTCGCCGCGACGTCGTTCGCCGCCGCAACCGGCATCGTCGGTGCGTCCGTCGCCATCATCGGCCCGATGGCCGGCCCGATCATGAAGCGGCGCGGCTACGACACGGCCCTGTAGGATGTTGATCATCGCCATTCTCGCGATCTGCTTCGTCCTCGGCTGGCCCCTCGAGTGGGTGCCGATCGTCGTCATCATTGTGCCGATATTCCTGCCACTCCTGGTGGCGCTGCAGGTCGACATGATCTGGTTCAGCGTCCTTGTCGCGGTAACGCTGCAGACCTGTTGGCTATCGCCGCCGGTCGCTCTATCGGCCTATTATCTCAAGGC
Organism: Pseudomonadota bacterium; assembly: GCA_023410905.1. Taxonomy (GTDB): domain Bacteria; phylum Pseudomonadota; class Alphaproteobacteria; order Rhizobiales; family Hyphomicrobiaceae. The sequence continues at coordinate 603 of JAEYPL010000149.1, read as the reverse complement.
TGTGGTGCCGAGCTGGGAGCTTTGGGATATCTACCGCGGCATGATGCCGTTCATGATCCTGCAGTGGATCGGCGTGATCCTCATTTGTACATTTCCGGAAATAGCACTTTTTCTGCCGAACCTTTGGTACAAGTAACTAAGGAGAGTCGGGCTGAGCGTCGGTTTCGGCGCGCTGCCGATGACCCCGGAGGTGCCTATGGAAGGAAGCGGGCTGCTCATAACTCTCATGGGCGGCGTGGCGTTGCTCCTGTGGAGCGTGCGGATGGTGCGGACGGGGATGACGCGCGCCTTCGGCGCCTCCCTGCGTCTGCTGATCAGCAAGGCGTGTGCGAACCGCTTCAAGGCTTTTGCCACTGGCGTCGGTGTGACCGGCGTCCTCCAGAGCGCGACGGCCACGGCGCTGCTCCTCGCCTCGTTTGCCAGCCGCAAGCTGGTCACGCTCCCGCTCGCATTGGCGCTCATGCTCGGCGCCGACGTCGGTACGGCGCTCGTCACGCAGATCTACGCCTTCGACATCAAGTGGATCTGGGCGGGCCTGCTCTTCATCGGCGTCATCCTGTTCAATGCTTCCGAGAAGGACGAGGTGCGCGGAACGGGGCGCGT
>JAEYPL010000002.1 GCA_023410905.1 Pseudomonadota bacterium | reverse complement strand
AAAACCTCTCCCGATGCGAGTGAGCGCGTATCGATGGAGAAGCCGTTTATGGTGCCGGATGGCGCACCTTCGGCCGTGCCTTCGGCTGCTGCGACAAGCGCATCCCAGGTCCAGAGCGGCGCGCTGTCAGCCATTGAGGTGTTTCCTGATCTCATCGTGATCACTGAACGGGTGCGTGACGCCACCGACAATCTGCCCGGTCTCATGTCCCTTGCCAGCAACGAGCAGCACGTCGCCCGCGTCGAGCATTGCCATACCGGCAGCAATGGCCTCGGCCCGATCGCCAATCTCGCGCGCGCCGACGGCACCACGCAGCATCTCGGCGCGGATGGCGGCGGGATCTTCGCTGCGCGGGTTGTCATCCGTGATGATCACGACATCGGCGCGTTCGACCGCAATGCGGCCCATGATCGGACGCTTGCCGCGATCGCGGTCGCCACCGCAACCCACGATGCAGACGAGCTTGCCCGTCGCGAACGGACGCAGCGCATCAAGCGCCGCAATGAGCGCTTCAGGCTTGTGCGCATAGTCAACGACAGCGAGACCGCCCTTGTGCTCCGCCACGATCTCCAGACGACCGGGCACGCCACGGAGCTGCTCGAGCGTGCCGAGTATGGCCTCGGTTTGCTCGCCCGTCGAAATCGCGAGACCTGCTGCGACGAGTGCATTCTCGACCTGATAGCTGCCGAGCAGAGGAAAGCGGAGCGCTATATCGCGCCCATCCGCATGGATCGTAACGCGCTGAGAGAATCCGTCGCGCGCAACATCGACGAGTTTCAGTGTCTCGCCGCCGAAGCCAGTCGTGATGAGGCGGATGCCGCGTCGCCGGACGGCATCGATGACGCGCACGGCCTCGGCGCCATCAGCATTCACGACTGCTGTACCATCGCCGGGCAGAAGCTCGGTAAAGAGCCGCAGCTTGGCCGCGAGATAAGCATCGAGCGTCGGATGATAATCGAGGTGATCGCGCCCGAGGTTCGTGTACGCCGCCGCCGAAATACGCACACCGTCGAGACGATGCTGATCGAGACCGTGCGATGAGGCCTCGAAGGCGACATGCGTGATGCCGTCGCCCGCAAGTTCGTCGAGCGTCGCGTGCAACGAGATCGGATCAGGCGTCGTCAGCGAGCCGTAGACCGCGCCATTAGGCCGCACGAGACCGATCGTACCGACCGACGCTGCGGGACGGCCGAGCTGCGTCAGGATCTGGCGCGTGAAATCGGCGACGGATGTCTTACCGCTGGTGCCGGTGACCGCGAGCATGTGAGCCGGCTGGCGCGAATGATAGCGCGCTGCCGCAAGTGCCAGTGCACGACGCGGCTCGCGTGCGCGCAGCACGGGCACATGCGCGGGCGCATCGATCGGGGCGCCTTCAGCGGCGAGAATCGCGACAGCACCTTTGGCGAGGGCGTCGGCAATGAAGCGCGCGCCGTCCGTGCGGCTGCCCGCCAGCGCGGCAAACAGAAATCCGGTCTTCACCATCCGGCTGTCCGCAGCGATCCCCGCGATATCGATCGCTCGGCCGTTCGCCGGCACCACTACATCGTCCGGCACGATTTCCGAAAGCAGCATGACCCCGCCTCGCTCGCTGCGCTGGAGTTTCTGTAGGTCTAGGCGGGGAGTGCGTCAAACGCAGGGCTTGCAGAAGCCGGGGATCAAACGGGAAAAGACCCGGAAATAAAATCGCGGAGCATCGGTCTTGCCGATGCTCCGCTGAAATGATGGCGCCAGTACGCAACACCTGAAAGCCGGCGCTGAAGCCATATTGGCATGGCAGATGTTACGAATGTACGAACGTCGCGAACTTGGTAAACGCGGAGGCGTTCAGACGGCCGCGAGACGGCCCTCGACCCAGCGGCGCAGCATCTGGTCGAGCCACGAGTGCACACGTGGCGCATGAACGAGATGCGCGGCGAGCTGATCCTGACGATGGTGCGCGCCGCGCATGAGCAGACGCACGGGGTTCGACCCCGACCAGCTGTTGATCTGCGTGTGCATGATCTCGGGATGGAACTGAACGCCGAGCGCCGCAGGCCCATACAGGAACGCTTGATTGGCGAACGCGCCATCCGACGTCGCCAGCAGGTCGGCGCCACTCGGAAGCTCGAAGCCTTCGCGATGCCACTGATAAAGGCGCTCCGGAAGCGTGCCGAGCACGCGGCCCTGATCGATCTGCCGCACCGGGTGGTAGCCGATTTCGACGCGCCCGTGATTGCAGCAGTCGACGCGCGCGCCGAGATGGTGCGCGAGCATCTGCGCGCCGAGGCAGATGCCGAGATAGGGCTTCTGCTCCTTCAATACCACACCGAGCCAGTCGATCTCGCGCTTGATGAAATCGAGTTTGTCGTTGGCGCTCTGCGCGCCGCCGAAAATCACGGCGCCGGTGTGATGCGCGAGGGTGTCGGGCAGGGCATCGCCGAGAAATGGCCGGCGGATATCGAGCGGGTACCCGTTCTCGACGAACCAGCGGCCGACATGGCCGGGCTTGGCGCCCGGCATGTGCAGGACAATGACGACCGGCTTCTTCATGGCCTGCCGGGTGATGGCGCGGTCTATGCCATTGCCATCGAGCGGTGCTTCGCGGGTCGGTTCGGCGTCGAGCATCATCGCATCATCGGTTACGGGGGTAGAAGAGAAACCCCTGGATGATCACTGAAATTCGGTGCGGCATGAGTCGCAAACATAGAGCCAGAATATTGTTCAGAAAACCGGGCACGACGACGCGGAAGCCCAAATTGTGGGCCGTCACTGCCCAACTGACGACCGTTTCCGGCGCGAGCGAGGGAATGAACCAGCGATAGAAATCATTGTCCGCACCCATTTTGTCGTGAAAACGCGTGCGCACGGGGCCGGGCGCGACGGCCGTGATCCGCACCCCATCACGTGCCACCTCCGCCGCCACGGCCTCCGAGAGCGAGAGCATGTAGGCGCGGCTCGCGTAGTACGCGGCCTGATAGGGACCGGGCGCGAAAGCCCCGAGCGAGGCGAGGTTGATGATGCTGCCTCGTCCTCGTGCGCGCATTCCGGGAAGGACGTGATGCATGAGGCGTGTCGGCGCCGCCATGTTGGTCGCGAGCAGGCGCTCGATGTCGTCCAAGGGAAGATCGTGGAAGGCGCCGGAAAGGCCGATGCCGGCATTATTGACCAGCAGATCGCAATGGGCGCCCGCCGCCGCCAGCGCATCGTCGATCGCGCCCGGCGCATTCACGGCCGTCAGATCCTGGGCGAGCGGTTCGGCGCGAACTGCGTGCGCGGCGCGAAGCTCCTCCGCCAAGCGCACGAGCGGCTCGGGGCGGCGCGCGATCAGCAGGAGATCACGGCCGCGCGCCGCGTAGTATTCCGCGAAGGCGCGACCGATGCCCTCGGAGGCGCCCGTGATCACGACCATTGGCCGCGTCGCGGGTGCGCTTCCGGGAGCTTCTGCGCTCAATTCACGCGCTCGATCGCGACTGCGGTTGCTTCACCGCCGCCAATGCAGAGCGAGGCGATCCCTTTGGTCTCGCCGCGCTTGGCCATGGCGTTGATCAACGTCACGATGATGCGCGCGCCCGATGCGCCGACAGGATGGCCGAGTGCGCACGCGCCGCCGTGAATGTTGACCTTGTCGTGCGGCAGATCGAGATCGCGCATCGCGGCCATGGTCACGACTGCGAATGCCTCGTTGATCTCGTAGAGGCCGACGTCCTTGGCCGCCCAGCCGGCCGCTTCGAGCACCTTCTTCATGGCGCCGATCGGGGCCGTGGTGAACCAAGCCGGCGCCTGCGCATGGCTCGCCTGTGCGACGATGCGGGCGAGCGGCTGCAGCTTGCGGCGCTTGGCCTCGCTCTCGCGCATGAGGATGAGCGCAGCACCACCGTCCGAGATCGAGCTGGAATTGGCGGGCGTCACGGTGCCGCCATCGCGGAAGGCCGGCTTGAGGGTCGGGATTTTCGAAGGATCGGCCGTGAAAGGCTGCTCATCGCGGGTGACTTCGACCGCGCCCTTGCGCGACTTCACGGTCACCGGGACGAGCTCGTTAGCGAAAGAGCCGTCCTCGTTCGCGGCCTTGGCGCGACGCAGGCTCTCGATGGCATAGGCGTCCTGCTGCTCGCGCGTAAACTGGTAATGCTGCGCGGTATCCTCGGCGTAAGTACCCATGAGGCGGCCCTTGTCGTAGGCGTCCTCGAGGCCATCGATGAACATATGATCGTAGGCCTGCGTATGGCCGAGGCGCGCACCGGAGCGCATCTTCGGCAGGATGTACGGCGTGTTGGTCATGCTCTCGAGACCGCCCGCGATGATCACATCCTTCGGGCGCGCGTGCAGCGCCTCGTAGGCCATCATCACGGTCTTCATGCCCGAGCCGCACATCTTGTTCACGGTCGTGCAGGGCACACTATCGGGCAGACCGCCGTAGCGCGCAGCCTGGCGCGCCGGAGCCTGGCCCTGACCGGCCGGCAGCACGCAGCCCATGAGCACCTCGGCGATCTCGTCCGCCGCAATGCCCGTACGGCCGAGCGCCGACTTGATTGCAGCAGCACCGAGTTCGGGCGCGGTCATGGCCTGCAGGCTGCCCTGGAAACTGCCCATCGGCGTGCGTGCGCCCGCGACGATAACGACGGGATCGTTCGTTGGATTGGCCATCAGGGGCTCCTTGTGTCTTGGGATCAGGTGTTGGCGCGCAGCATACACCCGGTGTCTATTCCGCTCACGCCGAAATTCGCTTCGCTCATCGGCTCCGCGGGGCGCCCTTGGGCCGGCGCCTCGCCCCAAAGGGGCGCTCTTCCGGAGCGACCGCGCGCTCAGGACCGACTTATCGCATCCAGGGCGGGCGGAGGTAGCTCGCGTTGGACCAGCCACGCACCCCGCGATAGGTCACCGGACACCATGAGCCCCGGCAGGGACCACCGACCGCGACCCCGCAGGCATTGGGCGGAATGCCGCCGACCTCGCGATGCTCAACACCTGGGCCACCGCGGATGCGCAGCGTATCGCCTGGCCGCACACCCATAACGCAGTGCCCCTCACGATCCTGAGCGGCACCGGTCGTCGCAGGCGGCGCAGGACGGGGCGGCGGTGAAGGTGCAGCCTGTCGCGGCGCGGGCGGCTCATCACGCCTCGGCGCAGCGGCGGCGCCACTCCCCTCCTGCACGATCACCTGACGCGCATCCACCCAGCCACGGCGCTGCCCCAACTCGACATGGCACCAGCCGGACATGCACTGGCCGACAACCTGGATGCCGCACGAGCCGGCAGGCAGGCTGCCGACCGGATTATCGCGCCAAGAGGGGCCGGAGCGGAGCAGGACGGAGTCCTTACCGACACAGAGTGTCCGCGCATCCGCGGGGCTGGCATCGAATACCGTGACGGCGAGCGCCACCGCTATGGTCAAAGGCAGCGCCCACGTGCGCCAAGTCCGCATCAATCCGCTCTTCCCGCCTGAGTGTCCCACTCTCATTAACCTAAGCGATGGCGCGCGCCCGCCACAAGGGCCGCATCACCCCTTCGCCTTGGTTCGCTTGGCGGCTTCCTCGGCGACCAGCTCCTTCTTGGAGAGCTTGCCGATCATGGTCTTCGGCAAGGCCGGGCGGATCTCGATCTGAGAGGGCAGCTCGATGCGCGAGAGTTTCGGCTCCAGGTGCTTCTGAAGGTCGGCAACTGTCGCGGTGGCGCCGGCCTTGAGCTTGACGAACGCCTTGGGTGCCTCGCCACGATACTCGTCAGGAATGCCTATGACGGTCACTTCCTCGACGGCCTCATGCTCGTAGAGCGCCTCCTCGATCCGACGCGGGTACACGTTATAGCCCGAGCAGATGATGAGGTCCTTGATGCGGTCGACGATGAACAGGAAGCCCTCTTCATCCATGATCGCGACGTCGCCGGTCCTTAGATAGTCGCCGACGAACTGGTCGGCCGTCTCCTGCGGCTTCTTCCAGTAGCCCTTCATGACCTGCGGACCCTTCACGCACAGCTCGCCCTTCTCGCCGCGCGCCACCTCCTTGGTCGGGTCGTCGAGCGCGCGCAGCGACACGATCGTCTGCGGAATGGGCTGGCCGATCGAGCCCTCCTTGACCGGCCCATTCAGGGGGTTGGCGGTGACGACCGGCGAAGCCTCGCTGAGCCCGTAGCCCTCGACGAGCTTGCAGCCCGTGAGCTGCTCGAAGCGCTGTTTGACCTCCAGCGGCAACGCGGCGCCGCCCGACAGGCAGAACTTCAGCGACGACAGGTCGAAGCTTTTGAGCTTCGGATGGTTCATGATCGCGTTGAACATGGTCGGCACGCCGGGCATGACCGTCGGCTTGCCCTTGTCGATCAGCTTCATCGCATCGTCGAGGACGAAGCGCGGCATGATCAGGATCTCGGCCGCTTTGAGAATCGCGAAGTTCATCACGACGGTCATCGCGAAAACGTGGAAGAAGGGGAGGACGCCCAGAACACGCTCCTGGCCCTCCACGAGCTCCGGCGCACCTGCTGCGGCCTGGATGACGTTAGAATAGACGGCCGAGTGCGTGAGCATGGCGCCCTTGGGCGTGCCGGTCGTGCCGCCCGTGTACTGGAGCACGGCCACATCCTCGGTCGGCGCGATGGGCGGCGCCTGGAAGCGCCCGTCGTTGGCGAGGACGCTCTCCTCGCTGACGACCGAGCCGGCAACCTTGGAGCCGCGCACGTTCGCCAGCTCCTTGCCCTTGAACAGCCGGAACAGGATGGACTTCGCCGTCGGCAGGAGGGCGGGGAACGGCGCGACGATGGCCCGCTTGAGCGTGCCGGCCGCCATGAGTGCCTCGACCTTGTCGAACAGCACCTTGAGGTCGAGCGTGACCATGAGGTCGGTCTCGCTGTCCTTCACCTGGAAGGTCAGTTCCTCGACGGTATAGAGGGGGTTGTAGTTGACAACCGTGCCGCCGGCCTTGAGCGTCGCATAATAGAAGATGATGAACGTTGGCGAGTTGGGGAGGAACAGGCCGACTTTGGTCCCCTTGGTCACGCCCAGGGCCGCGAGCCCGGCAGCGGCCCGGTCCACGAGGCGCGACATCTCGCCATAGGTGATTGTCCGGCCCAGGAAGTTCGTGCAAATACGCGAGGGATGCCGCTCAGCAGCACGCTCGAGCAGCTGGTAGAGGGGTGCCGGGGCAATTTGCTGGTGCCAGTTCACGCCAGCCGGGTAGTGCGCAAGCCAGGGATAGCTCAGGTGAGCTGGCGCGGCCTCCCCCGCAGATGCTGTCGTGCCTGCAGACATGGTCTTGATGCCTCCCTGAATCCCGTCCATTTAGGACGGTAGGCTTGGGGCGCGCACGGGCGCCACGGCTGGGGCGGCGACTGGTGGAATCGCCATCGGAGAGCATGTCGCGCATCCAATGATGAGCCGCCGCGAGCAGTCTATGCGATCACGGTAAACGACTTTGAACACTTTTGTCTCGGAGCGCCAGCCTTGATGGTTGTACTGCACACGCATCTGATGATCTGACCGCCGGACGCCAGGCACAACTGTCCGTGACCGTATGGACTTGAATAGTGTTAACGGTTATGTCAGGCGCAACTTGCGGTCAGATGGGCTTTGCCGTAGCTAAACCGAGACATCAGCACCTGTACCCGCAGAGTACTTGGGGGTGGGAGAGAGATATGGACGACGTTGCCACCAAGATCATCGATATCCTCAAGAAGCACATGAAGGAGCCGCGGGACGACATCGGGCTCACGACTGCGCTGACTGACCTGAAAATCGAGTCTCTCGATCTTGCAATGATCGTTTTCGACATCGAGGATTCTTTCGGCATCCAGATCCCCTACAACGCCAACGAAGAAGTTGAAGACTTCAAGACCGTCGGCTCCGTAGTGGATCGCGTGAAGGCCCTGCTGGAGGGTTCGGGCGCGCCGGCCAAGGCGTAACCCCAGCGAAGATGATCTCCACGCGCGCCGGAGAAAATTCCGGCCGCCAATAGGAAGTATTGCGTCCCATGACACAGTCTAAGGGCGAGCGTCGCCGCGTTGTCGTAACAGGCGTCGGCGCCGTCACCCCGATCGGCCTCGACGTACGCGAGATGTGGTCGTCGATGCGGGAAGGGCGCTGCGGCGTCGGCCCGATCGAGAGCTTCGAGCTTCAGGATCTCTACATCCACATCGCTGCCGAGATCAAAGGCTTCGATCCGGCCAAGCACGTCGCGAGCCGGAAGATCCAGTACGGCGACCGCTACTCCTGGTTTGCCGGCCGCTCGGCTGAAGAGGCTTGGAAGCAGTCGGGACTGCAGGCGCCGCTCGCCGATCCCTATCGTGCGGCCTGTATATTCGGCTCGGGCGCCGGTGGGTTCAATACCATCGAGACCGCCTATCACGACCTCTTCGTGAAGGGTAAGAAGGCGACGAACCCGCTGACGCTGCTGCGGATCATCGGCTCGTCGGCGTCGGCACATGTCGGCATCGAATACGGCATCAAGGGCCCGACGTTCGCCACCTGCTCGGCCTGCTCTACCGCAACGCACGCGATTGCGCTCGGCGCCGACTACATCCGCAATGGCCTTGTCGATGTTGCCGTGACCGGCGCGTCGGAAGCCGTCGTCACGTTCGGCTCCATGCGCACGTGGCAGGCCATGCGCGTGCTCTCGCCCGAGGGCTGCTTTCCCTTCGCGAAGAAGCGCAACGGCACCGTGCTCGGCGAGGGCGCCGGCACCCTCATCCTCGAGAGCCTTGAGCACGCCAAGGCCCGCGGCGCGACGATCCTCGCAGAGCTCGAGGGCGTCGGCATGTCCTCCGACAGCAAGGACATGGTCAACCCGGATGTCGAAGGCCCCCGCAGCGCCATGCAGATCGCGCTCGACGATGCGGGTCTGAAGCCCGAGGACATCGGCTACCTCAATGCCCACGGCACCGCCACTGCGCTCAATGACGTGAACGAGACCAACGCGATCAAGATGGTCTTCGGCGAGCACGCCCATAAGTTGCCCATCTCCTCCACCAAGTCGATGACCGGCCATCTTCTCGGTGCCGGCGGCGCGGTCGAGGCCATTGCCAGCATCAAGGCGATGCAGGATGGCTGGCTGCCCCCCACGATCAACCTCGACGAGGTCGATCCGAAGTGTGACCTCGACTACATCCCGAACGTCGGGCGCGCGGCCAAGGTCGACCACGTCATGTCGAACTCCTTCGCCTTCGGCGGGCTCAACGCGGTGCTCATTTTCGGCAAGCCGCCGGCCTGAGCGACGAACGCAAGAATTCTCTCCTGACTGCGATGCGGGCTGCCCTTCTGGGTAGCCCGTATTCGTTTCTGGTGCTGGACGGTGAACCTGTTTGGCGCCACCCTGCGCGACAAACACAGACAGGAGGAAACATCGAATGCAACCCGGACCAAGGCTCGCCGGCAAGGTCGCCATCGTGACAGGCGCCGCATCGGGCATCGGCGCCGAAACGGCGCGCGCCTTCGCACTTCACGGCGCTAAGGTGCTACTGACGGACACCAACATCGCCCTCGGCCGGAGCATCGCGGAAGAAATCACCGCGAAGGGCGGCGCCGCCGCTTTCGCCGAGCAGGACGTGGCAAGCGAAGCCCGCTGGGCCGAGATCGTCGAAGACGCCGAGAAGCGCTTCGGCCCCGTCGACATCCTCTGCAACATCGCCGGTATCTCCGGCCGCGATCCTCGCCAGAACATCCAGACGGGCATGGTCGGCGGCGGCAAGATCCTCGATCAGTCGCTCGAGATCTGGAACAAGGTGCTGGAGATCAACGCCACGTCCATCTTTCTCGGCACCAAGGCCGTGATCCCGTCCATGCAGCGCGCGGGCGGCGGCTCGATCATCAACATCTCGTCGATCTGCGGCATCGTCGGCTCGCACGCCAATGGCGCCTATCATGCGTCGAAGGGTGCCGTGCGCATTTTCTCGAAGGCGACGGCCCTGCAGTACGCGGCGGACAAGATCCGCGTGAACTCCGTGCATCCGGGCTTCGTGGATACGCCCATGACCAAGCCGGGCCATTCCAATCCGGAAGTCGCGCAGCATCGCCTCGCCGCAACGCCGCTCGGCCGCTTCGGCACGCCCGCGGATATCGCCGCCGGCTGCCTCTATCTTGCGTCCGACGAAGCGTCGTGGGTCACGGGCAGCGAGCTGGTCATCGACGGCGGCATGACCGCCAACTGATCCGCGTGTTGCCAACCGGGCGCGGGCTTTCTACGGTCCGCCCTGGCTTTTCATAAGTGACCGAGGGAGCGCCCGTATGTTCATCAGGTCGGTCGAACGCGATACGTCGCTCGACGCTTTCCGCGCCGAAGTGCGCACCTTCTGCGAGCGCGAACTGCCGCCGGAAGTCCGTCGCAAGCAGGCCCTTGGTCAGCATCTCGAACGCCACGAGTACGATACCTGGCTGAAGCGGCTCGGCGCGAAGGGCTGGATCACCGGCAAATGGCCCAAGGAGCATGGCGGCCTCGGCTGGAGTCCCGCGCAAACACTAGCCTTTAACGAAGAGCTCGGCCGCGCCGGCGCGCCGCCGCTGGTGCCCTTCGGCGTGAACATGGCCGGGCCGGTGATCTACACGTTCGGTACGGAAGAGCAGAAGCGCACGTACCTTCCCGGCATCATCAGGAACGATACATGGTGGTGCCAGGGCTACTCCGAGCCCGGTGCCGGCTCCGATCTCGCCGCGCTCAAGACCAAGGCGGTGCGCGATGGCAACCACTACGTGGTCAATGGCCAGAAAATCTGGACCTCGCTCGCGCACTGGGCCGACTGGATGTTCTGCCTCGTACGCACGGACGATAGTGGTAAGAAGCAGGAGGGTATTTCCTTCCTGCTGATCGACATGAAGACGCCCGGCATCACCGTGCGCCCGATTATCGCGATCACGATGAGCCATCACCTCAACGAGGTGTTTTTCGACGATGTGCGCGTGCCCGTCGAGAACCTCATCGGCCAGGAAGGTAAGGGCTGGACGTACGCCAAGTTCCTGCTCGCCAACGAGCGCGTCGGAAATGTCGAGATCTCGCGCCTCGAGCACGCACTGGAAGCCTTGAACCGCTTGCTTGCGGAGACGCGCGAAGGCGGCAAGCCGCTCGCCGATGATCCGCTCTGGCGCCGCAAAGTCGCGGAGCACGAGGTCAATCTCGCGGCTGTTAAAGCCTTAATGGCGGACCAACTCGCGGCGACCGCAGAGGAAGGCGGCGCGCCGACGCTCATGGGCGCTGCCGCTTTGAAATTGCGCGGCACGGAATTGCAGCAGGCGCTGCATCAGTCCGTCATGGATGTGCTGGGCCGCTACGGCCAGATCTACCAGACGGATGCGCTGCACAGCGGCTGGAATGGCGAACTCGTCGGTCCTGCCGAGACGACCGGCCTCGTCTACGAGCATCTCTATCGCCGCGCGGCGACGATCTACGGCGGATCGAGCGAAGTGCAGAAGAACATCATCGCCAAAGGCGCTCTCGGTCTCTAGTGTGATGATCGAGAAATTCGCCACATCTCGGGGCACGGCATCGAGCGAATTTCTCGATCTGAATCACACTAGCAAGTTTATGTTTCTAGTGTCCCTTATGATTCCGAAGTTCGCTCGGGACACCAGCATCGAGGTCTGGCGAACTTCGGAATCCGGACACTAGAGGTTCAGTGAAATGCCAGCATTTTCGAGTGAGGAGCGGCAGCTCCTGAACGACAGCCTCCGCGACCTGCTCGCCGACAAGTACACCTTCGAGCACTTCAAGAAACTCGCACGCGCTGAGGATGGCGACGGTTTCGGGCGTGAAGACTGGGCAACCTACGCGGAGATGGGATGGCTCGGTGTGTCGCTGCCGGAGAGTGCCGGTGGCGCGGGTGGCGGCGCGACGGAACTCGGCATCGTCATGGCGGGCGCGGGCCGCTTTCTGCTGCTGGAACCGCTGCTCGGCACGATCGTTCTGGGCGCGGGCCTCATAGAAAAGACCGGCACGGCGGATCAGCAGAAGCTGCTCGGCGATATCGCCGAAGGCAAGCTGACGCTCGCCTTTTGCCACTACGAGCCGGACAGCGGCTATGCCCGCAACTACGTGCGCACGATCGCGCGGCGCGATGGCGATGGCTATGTCATCGATGGCGCCAAGGCGCACACGATCGCCGCCCATGGCGTGGATACGCTCGTCGTCAGCGCGCGCGTTGGAACCGAAACCGGCCCTGTTGCGCTCTTCCTGGTGCCGCGCAGCAGCACGGGCATCAAGTTCTCGCCAGCCCCGGCGCTCGATGGACGACGCGGCGCGGCCGTGACGCTCACGGGCGTGCACGTCCCGGCGAGCGCCAAGCTCGGCGATGGCGATACCGACCAGAGCGCAACGATCAGTGCCATCCTCGATCGCGGCGCCATCGCCGTTTGCGCGGAAGCGGTCGGCGCCATGGCCGAGGTCACACAGATCACCGTCGACTATCTCAAGACGCGCAAGCAGTTCGGCCAGCTCCTCTCGCAGTTCCAGGTTCTGCAGCACCGGCTCGTCGATATGAGCGTCACGACCGAGGAAGCGCGCGCGCTGGTTCACGCCGCGCTTCAGGCGCTCGACGACAACGACCCGCACGCGCGCCAGGCCATCTGGAAAGCGAAGGTCAAGACCGCGCAGTGCGCGCGCTTTGTCGGCGGGCAAGCCATTCAGCTTCACGGCGGCATGGGCATGACCGATGAACTCGTCGTCGGTCACTACTACAAGCGCCTCGCGCTGTGCGAGACGCTGCTCGGCGACGGCGAGTGGTACCTGAAGCAGCTCGCCGCCGAAGTGGCCTGAAACAAGAAGCACCTAAAGGAGCAAACGCCATGAACGACAAACCCGTCGTCCGCTACGATGTCGAGGATGGCATTGGCGTCATCACGATCGACAATCCGCCCGTCAACGCGCTCGGCCCAGGCGTGACTGAGGGCATCGTCGCCGCGCTCGAGAAAGGCGATGCCGATCCGAACGTGAAGGCCTTCGTCATGATCGGCGCTGGCCGCAGCTTCATTGCGGGTGCCGACATTCGCGGCTTCGATCAGTCGCGCCCTCCGCCGAAGCGGCGCAGCTATGAGCTGCTCGA
>JAEYPL010000331.1 GCA_023410905.1 Pseudomonadota bacterium | reverse complement strand
GCACTCTACTGCGCGCTGCATGGGACGGACCATCGACCTGCCGACAGCACGCCCGCCCTGCTCACGGCTAACGAGGCCGCCATCCTTGCCCGCGCGCACAATGCAATCGTCATCGGCTCGGGTGCGGCACTCGTGGCCGAGGCGGCGGAAACTGCCATCGAGACGGCGCTTCCAGTCATCGAGCCGCACGCGCGTTTTCTCGCCCAGCTCGCCGCATCACGCGAGCCGAGCGCGAACATCAGTCCGCTCTACCTGCGCGCACCCGATGTAAAGCCGCAACCCCAGCCCATCGCGAGGCGTCCATGAGCAAGCGTCCCGCGGTCCCGCCTGTCAGCCTGCTCTGGGCCGCACCGGAGGACTCGCACGCCATCGCCAAGATGCACGCGACCCTTTTCCCGACCGCGTGGGACAGTGATGCCATCCAAGCTCTGATCGAGCATCCCGCGTCACTCGCTCTCGTCGCGGTGCGGCCCGGCCGCGAGATCCTCGGCTTCATCATTGCCCAGATTGCTGCCGACGAGGCTGAGATCCTCACGGTGGGCGTCGCACGCGATCAGCAGGGACACGGTATCGGCCGCCAGCTCGTCGAGGGCGCAGCGCGCGCAGCAAAACGCTCCGACGCGCGGCGGCTTTTCCTCGATGTCGCCGACAGTAACGCCGCTGCCCGCGCGCTGTATGCCTCCTGTGACTTTGAAGAGATCGGGCGCCGAAACGCCTACTACACGCTTCCCGGCGGCGCGCGCGAAGATGCGCTCCTGCTCGCCCGCGATCTCACGAAGGCATGACGGGTAAGCCGGGCAACGTGCCCGCACATCTGCGCGACGCGATCCGCAAAGAGTTCCCGGAACTGGCCGACGCGCGGCTCGAAGTTTTGGGCGAAGGGTGGCATTCCACTGCGATCGAGGCCGACGATCGTCTCGTCTTCAAGTTTCCGCGCCATGAAATCGCGCGAGCCGCACTCATCAAGGAAGCCGCACTACTCGCCGCCGTGCGTCCTGCATTGACGATGTCGGTGCCTGATTTGCGCATTCACGAGGGCCCGCCGCTTTTCTCGAGCCACCGCAAAATCGATGGCCAGCACCTCCTCGGCGCGGACTACGCCGCTCTCTCCGACGCGGTGCGCGATCAGCTCGCGACCGACATCGCGCGCTTCTACGCCGAGCTTCATCGCCTTCCGGTCGAGCGCATGACGACGGCCGGCGCCACGCCGATCGCGCCATGGCAGAGCCCAGCCGCCATGCGTGCCAATGCGCTTCCAGCTCTGCCAGCCGAACTCCGGCACGCCGCCGCCGACATCATCTCCGCCTACGAGCAATTGTCTGCCGACCCGCTCGGCACCATCTACGGCTTTTTCGACGGCCACGGGTGGAACATGGCCTTCGACCACAGCGCGCAGCATCTAAATGGCATCTACGATTTTGCCGATTCAGGCTTTGGGGGCCGCCACCAGGAGTTCATCTACTCCAACCTGATTTCACCCGATCTCACGGCGCGGATTATCCGGGCGTACGAGGCGCTCTCCGGCCTCCCGCTCGATCGCGCGCGCATTGCGACCCTCACGGGCGCGCACCGTCTTTCGGAGTTGGCCGAACTGGCTGACGATCCCACCCATGCGCCGACGATGGTCCAGGCCGCCATCGAATGGCTGTCTCATGGCCGGTTGCGCGGATGACAACGCCGACCCGGCGTCCTATCGTGCGCTCCATTCCCAATGACAGACGTCACCCTGGAGGAAAGCCCATGATCAATGAGCTGCGTATCTACACGCTCAAGGCCGGCTCGGCGCCGGAAGTCGCGAAGAATTCCGGCACTGTCGCGCGTGCCATCCGCGGCGACAATTACGGCAAGCTCGAAGGCTACTGGATCACCGAGATCGGCGCGCTCAACCAGGTCGTGCATCTGTGGACGTACGAGAGCCTGAACGACCGCGCCCGCCTCCGCACCGAGCTGCAGAAGAACAAGCGCTGGACGGAAGAGTACATCCCGCTGATCCGCCCCTATCTCGTGCGCCAGGACATCCGCCTGCTCAATCCTATCATCCCGCTGCGCGCACCCGCGACGAGCGGCAATGTCTACGAGCTGCGCTACTATCGTACATTTCCCGGCGGCCAGAAGCCCTGGCTCGACGCCTTCACCGGGGCACTCGAAGTCCGCGAGAAGTATTCCAAGATCGCCGGCCTTTGGACGACCGAAGCCGGCCAGCCGAACGAGGTCATGCACCTGTGGGCCTATCCCGATCTCAATGCCCGTGCGAAGGCGCGCGGCGACTCGGTCAAGGATCCCGGCTGGCAGGCCTTCCTCAAAACCGGCGGCCCGCTGCTCGACGAGATGAACAATCTCATCATGGTTCCGAGCGCGCACTCTCCAGTGCAGTGATTTTGATCGTGCCGCAGGCGCCTTTGCCTGCGGCACACCCGAAGCGATACTTCACGCACTGTTCGCCGGCGCCTCGACACGCCACAGATCGGCGTGGAAACGCAGCGAGATCACGAGCACCATGGCGAGCCCGAAGAGCGCATAGCCGAAGATCGTCGCGGAGAAGCCGATCCGCTCGATGAACCATCCCGCGGCGAGAATGCCGATCGGCAGGCTGTAGATCGCCAGAATGCGCACGCCCATGACGCGCCCCGCCACGGCGGGCGCCGCGGCACGCAGGATGAGCACCACCATCGAAATCATGCAGTGGCTCTGCGCGAGCCCGGCGAGCACGAGAAGCGCTGCCGCGCCGTAAAGCGTCGGCATGACCGCACATACGGCGAGCATGGCGTACCACATGCCTGCTGATCCGAGCATGAGCCGTGCAAGCGGCATCCGGCGGCTCATGGCCGAGAAAGTCAGCGATCCGATCAGAGCGCCCGAAGCGAAGCTCGCGACCAGCAAGGCGAGGCCGCGCTCGTCAGCCTGAAAAACTTCGCGCGCCGCATACGGGAGGAGACCATTGGTGAGCGGAAATGCCGTCAGGTTGGCGAGGAGTGCGAGCCACATGGCCGCACGCAGAACCGGACGCGCCCAGACATACGCCACGCCCTCCTTGAGCTCGTGCCAGAACGAATTGCGTGACTTCTGAGAAGGTGGAGCTGCATCGGCACTGACCTCTGCGGCTGGCGCGCTGCGTTTTGCGGCGAGCGTCAGGCTCACGCCGAGCGCATAGAGCACGATGATCAGCGCATACGTCGGCGCAATGCCGAGCGCCGCGAACAAACCGGCGCCCGCTAGCGCGCCGGCGATGCGCGCAGTATCGATGGTCATGCGCTCAAGGGCCATGGCGCCGCTGAGGAGTTCGCGTGGAAGCCTGCCGGCCATGAACGCGCTCCGGATGGCCAAATCCGAAGGCCGCACCAAGCCGTTCAGAAAAGCCAGAACGAGCACCACCTGCGGGCTCAGCTTACCGGAGACCGTGAAGGTCAGAAGCACCGCCGCAAGCACCATGTACCACGACCGCATGAGCGCGAGCGTGTTGCCATGCCCAATGCGATCCGCCACGACGCCGAGAAGTGGCGCACACAGCGTCCCGAAATACAGAAAGGAGGCAAAGACCGTGAGCTGAACCACCGATCCCGTCTGGACCAGAACGTACCAGCCGAGAATGAGCGTCTCCATCTCGAGCGCCCAGACGGTGATGAGCGCTGCCGGCCACTGGAAACGGAACGTCCGTTCTTGGAAAGGAGCCAGCCAGGAGGAATGCATTCCGAATGCCCGATCTCGTAGCGTCGCAGCGGCGGCATGAGCGGGAAGACCGGCAGTGCCGAAGGTTCGGGGCCGAGGAATCAATGCTCACGATGTGTCAGGCTATCAGCGCCGGGAGCGTGTCAAAACCCGGTCGTCGTGCAGTGCGGGATGAACCCGCCTACTGCGATCGAGAGCGCGACTGTCACACGATCGAAATGCAAATATGCGCGATCGGGCAACCGGGACGATAGCAGGCGGGGGCAGGCACGCGCATGAGTGACGTTCAAAACAGCACGGCCGCGCCGCCGCTCACCGAAGCGCTCGGCGTGTGGGCGCGCATTGGCCTCATCTCGTTCGGCGGCCCGGCCGGACAGATCGCCCTCATGCATCGAATACTGGTCGATGAGCGCAAGTGGATCGACGAGCGCTCCTATCTCCAGGCGCTCAATTTCTGCATGCTGCTCCCCGGCCCCGAGGCCATGCAGCTCGCGACCTATGTCGGCTGGCGGATGCACGGGACGATCGGCGGTCTCGCCGCCGGCCTTCTGTTCGTCCTGCCCGGTGCGCTGATCATCCTGTTGCTCGCGGCGCTCTATGCGATGTTCGGCGCATTGCCGCTGGCGACGGCGCTTCTGATCGGCATCAAGGCGGCCGTGCTGGCGATTGTCGTCGAGGCGCTCATCCGGATCGCGCGGCGCGGGCTGACGGCCACCGACCATCGCTGGCTCGCTGCCCTGGCATTCGTTGCGATCTTTTTCTTCGCCGTACCTTTCCCGCTGATCGTTCTCGCGGCCGCGCTCTACGGCTTCGCGAGCGGCGCAGGTCTCGCCGATCAGACCGCACGCGCCCTACCGACGGTCAGTCTCACGGACACACTGCGCACGGCCGCCATCTGGCTCGTCGTCTGGATCGCACCTCTCGCCATCCTGGCCATGATCCTCGGCGGCGCGCACGTCACGTCGCAGCTCAGCCTGCTCTTCTCGAAGCTCGCAGTCGTGACCTTCGGCGGCGCCTATGCCGTCCTCGCCTATCTCGCGCAGGATATGGTCCAGCAC
>JAEYPL010000241.1 GCA_023410905.1 Pseudomonadota bacterium | reverse complement strand
GTCCAGCACTACGGAGAAGGTCGGCAAGCGCGAGATCGCCCGCGCTTTCAACATCCGTGGCGAGGATCGCATTGCCCTGAAGGCGCTCCTCTCGGAGCTTGCGACGGACGGCGCGATCGTCGGCAATCGCAAGGCCGTCAAACCGCGCGGCAAGCTGCCGCCCGTGGGCGTGCTGGAGATTGTCGCGCGCGACGACGAGGGCGAACTCGTCGCCGTTCCGACCAACTGGGAAGCATCCGAAGGCGAGCGCCCGAAGATCCTCGTGCAGCAGGGCCGCCGATCGATCGGACCCGACGGCAATGGCGCCCTCGCGATCGGCGACCGCATTCTGGCGCGCATTGCTCGCCTCAGCGATACCGATCCCTTCGGCTACGCGCATGCCGCCGAGCCCATCAAGCGCCTGCCGCGCGAGAGAAAGCGCCTGCTCGGCATCTTCCGTGCCGCCAAGCGCGGCGGCGGCGGCATGATCGATCCGGTTGATCGCAAGGATCTCAAGGAATGGCCGGTCCACGCCGGCAACGAGGGTGACGCCGATGACGGTGAGCTCGTACGCTTCGACATCGTGCGCCGTCATCGCGAGGGCGTGCCCGAAGCGCGCGTCGCGGAGCGGCTCGGTAATCCGCAGGACCAGCGCCAGATCAGCCTGATCGCCATCCATGTTCACGGCCTGCCCGATGGTTTTCCCGATAGCGTGCTTGCCGAAGTCGAAGATCTGCCACCCATCGAGACGCAGGGCCGCCTGGATCTAACCAAGCTGCCGCTGATCACGATCGATCCCGTCGATGCGCGCGACCATGACGACGCCGTGCTCGCCGAGCCGGATGCCGATCCGGCTAACGAGGGCGGCTTCATCGTCACGGTCGCCATTGCCGATGTCGCGCATTACGTGCGCTCAGGCACGCGTCTCGATCGTGAGGCCATGACGCGCGGCAACTCCGTCTATTTTCCCGATCGCGTCGTGCCCATGCTGCCGGAGCGCATCTCAAACGATCTCTGCTCGCTGCGCGAGGGCGAGGTGCGGCCCTGTCTCGTGGCACGCATGATCTTTGACCGCGATGGCGAGAAGCGTCGGCACACTTTCCATCGCGCGCTCATGCGCTCGGCGGCAAAGCTTTCCTATCAGGAAGCGCAGGCGGCCATCGACGGCAACCCGAGCGAACGCGCCGCGCCGATGCTGGACAAGGCGCTCAAGCCGCTGTGGGCAGCTTACGCTGTCCTCTCAGCCGCCCGCGATCGACGTGCGCCGCTGGATCTCGATCTTCCCGAACGCAAGATCGAGCTCGGCGAGGACGGCATGGTGCGCCGCGTGCATGTGCCCGAACGCCTCGATGCACATCGCCTCATCGAAGAATTCATGATCCAGGCGAACGTGGCGGCCGCCGAAACGCTGGAGCAGGCGCGCGCGCCGGTCGTCTATCGCGTGCACGACAAGCCGAGCACGGAAAAGCTCAAGTCACTGCGCGAGCTGCTCGACGGCTTGGATCTGCGCTTTCCGCCGGGCGATCATGTGCGGCCGAAGCACTTCAATTCCGTACTCGCGCAAGCCAAGAACCAGCCCTATGCCGAGTTCGTCAACGAGGTGATCCTGCGCTCGCAGGCGCAGGCCGTGTATGACACCACGAACCTCGGGCACTTCGGCCTCAATCTGCTGCGCTATGCGCACTTCACCTCGCCGATCCGCCGCTATGCCGATCTGCTCGTGCACCGCTCGCTGATCGCGGCGCTGAAGCTCGGCGCCGGTGGGCTGACGCCGGAAGAAAAGCCGACGCTTACGGCAACGGCCAAGGCGATCTCGGATGCCGAGCGGCGTGCGATGGTGGCCGAGCGCGAGACCATCGACCGGCTCATCAGCGCCTTCCTCGCGGATCGTGTGAATGCGGAGTTCGCGGGCCGCATATCGGGCGTCACGCGCTCGGGCTTGTTCGTGCGGCTCAAGGATACGGGCGCCGACGGCTTCATTCCGGCATCGACGCTCGGCGGTGGCGAATTCTGGCGCCATGTCGAAGAAGCGCACGCCCTGATCGGCGACCGCAGCGGGCGTGGATTTCGCCTAGGTGACGCGGTCGAGGTCCGGCTGGTGGAAGCCATACCCATGGCCGGCGCGCTGAGGTTCGAGATGCTGAGCGAGCCGGGTGCGATGCCCGGCGGTCATGCCGGCCGCGGGGGCGGCACGCACCGGCGCGGACCGCGTATTGGTAACCGTCGCCATAGGCGCCGCTGACAGCGTCATAGGCCTCAGCCGCACGTGTGCTCATGACGCAGCCTGCCATGCGGTTTGCCACATGGACCTAGCTGCCGTTAGGCACTATTTCCTCGAAAGGCGACATGCTGATTATTCGGGCAGCGATGCTCCCGATGTCGCCGGGTGGAAGGGCAGACCATGACCCACACGCACGAATCTCACGCACACCATGCCGTCGATCCCCTCGCGCCGCGCGATACGTGGCAGGCCATGGGGCGCGCCACGCTCGGCAAGTGTCCGGCTTGCGGTGAAGGACACCTCTACAGCGCCTATCTCAAGGTTGCAGATAGTTGCGATCATTGCGGCGAGGAGCTGCATCATCAGCGCGCCGATGACGCGCCAGCCTATTTCACCATCTCGATCGTGGGTCACATCGTGGTTGCTGGCGCACTCATTCTGGAGCGCGCGCTCTCGCCCGCGACCTGGGTCCACATGGCGATCTGGTTGCCGCTGACGCTCTTCCTCTGCCTCGCGATGTTGCCCGCCGTGAAGGGCGCGCTCATCGGTCTCCAGTGGTCGAAGCGCATGCATGGCTTCGGCGGCAGCGAGGATATGCCCGAGCCCGAGCCGATGCCCGCCGTTGCCGGAGATCGCGGGAGCGCGCGTTGAGCGAGAACGAAGCCTTCAAGGCCCTGGTGGCCGAGCGCGCCGCTGCCAAGACCGGCGCCCCTCCCGCCAAGGCGAAGACACCTGTACTGCGTCCGCGCGATGCGTCGACCCTGATCATCATCGACAGCAAAGGTGCGGCACCACGCGTGCTGCTCGGCAAGCGCCGCGACGATCTCAAATTCATGCCGGGAAAGTACGTCTTCCCGGGCGGGCGTCTCGACGCCGACGACAAGATCATGACGGCTTCGCGTGAGCTGCGCCAAAGCGAAGCCGATAAACTGCTGCTCGACATGAAGGGGCATCCCAGTCCCGCGCGCGCCCGTGGCCTCGGCATGACGGCCGTGCGCGAGACCTTCGAGGAAGCCGGCATCATCATCGGCGGCAGCGCGGCGGCTCCGCCCGAAATCGCGCCGCCATCCGAGAACCCGTCGCTGGACAGTCCCGCGGCAAAGTCTTGGCGCCAATTCCAGGCGCACGGTTTCGTGCCCGATCTCGCGTCGCTCACATTTCTCGCGCGTGCCATCACGCCGCCCGGCCGCCCGCGCCGCTTCGATACGCGGTTCTTCTGTGTGGAGGCGTCGGCCATCGCCAAGAGCACGGATCACAATGACGGCGAGCTGTCGGGTCTCGTGTGGATGACGCTCGTTGAGGCGCGCGAGCTGGATCTGCCGCCGATCACCCGCGTGATCCTGGAGGATCTCGGCGAACGCATAGCGAAGCGTTCGCTCGACGACGCGTCAGTGCCGATCCCCTACTACTTCAATCGTCACGGCACCTTCCGCCGCGAGATGCTGCATCTCGACGCGGCAAGCATCTGACGTCGCCCACTTTTTCGACTGATAGCAGTATTGCTCTCCGACCCTCGGCAAGCGGTCGGAGCTTATGCTCTCGCGCACATAACGCATGCGGCATAATGCGGCCTTCTGACGCATAAATTGTGGCCAAATTCAAGCACCTGCTGAATCGAATTCAGACGCCATGGTTGACGA
Source organism: Pseudomonadota bacterium (assembly GCA_023410905.1). Lineage (GTDB taxonomy): Bacteria > Pseudomonadota > Alphaproteobacteria > Rhizobiales > Hyphomicrobiaceae. The sequence goes on along the minus strand of JAEYPL010000241.1, from coordinate 2,539 downwards.
CCACGCTTCCCCCTGCTTGTGTTCGGCCTGCCAGAGACGCGGGGAAAGCAACACCGCGGCTTGTCAGCCGGCGACGGGGGACCATCTGGCGGTCCGAGCGAGGGAGCACAACACCGAAAGCCCGAATGCGAATGCGGCAGCCGCACTGAGCGGCTGACATTCCGGCCTCCGGTGTCGATGCGGTGCTGAGCCTCCACCACGGGACTGTATGAAGCAGCCCGGGTCGCCTTTTGAAGACTGGAGGTCGTATGCGTATCCTGCGAGCACTGCCAATTGCCATCGGTATGACTGTTGCCGCCCTGGCAACGCCGGCATTGGCGGATTCAGGCTACACATTTGAAGGCAGAAGCGAATATCGCGACAGTATCTCGATCAACTCCTACCGCCGCTCGAACCTCGGCGCCATGGAGGCACGTCCCTCACAACGCGCCGAACGTCAGGAGCGCCGCCGTAACCGCACAGCTCGCGTCCGCGATGACGAGAGCCGGGAAACGCGGCGGGCCTCGCGCCGCAGTGCGCGCCGGGTCGCTTCACTCGGGAACGATGCCGGGGCGAGCACGAGCGGTGGCGGACATCACGGCATCGCCTCGTTCTACTGGCAGCCCCAGCGCGTCGCTTCCGGCGGCTGGTTCAATCCCAATGCCATGACAGCCGCCCACAAGACGCTGCCCTTCGGCACGCGCGTGCGTGTCACCCATGCAGCCAATGGCCGCTCGGTGGTCGTCACCATCAATGACCGTGGACCGTACATCGCGGGGCGGATCATCGATCTGTCGAAAGCTGCCGCCGGCGTGATCGGTATGCAGGGTCAAGGCATTGCGCGCGTGCGCATGGAAGTCCTGGGCCGCTGAAGCCGCGCCGAAACGAACTGCAAGATCGAGCGGCGCGCCATCAAGTGGCGTGCCGCTTTTGCTTTGCGCGCTTCGATGCTCTCACAAAAAGCTGATGCCCCACCGAACTTGTGGGCAGGCTCCAGCGTCTCATCTTTATGCAGTGGCCGAGCATAAGGCGCCTGGAACTGGAGCCCGGGGCCTGTCGGCCAAAGGAGCCGCCACAATGTACGAAGAAACAAACGATGATCCTGAGCAGCCCGTTCGCCGCACTTACCCGGCCATGATGCTGGACGCCGAGGACGTAGCAGCCCTGTCGACGCTCATGTTCGAGCTGCGCGAGGTGACGCAATCGCGCCGCTCCTTCGCGGCAGCCAGCACGTTCCTGCGTCGCTTCGGCGCCGAGACCGAGGGGCCGCGGCTCGTCGCGGTGGACGCCTGACGTGCTTCACGCCGGTATTCCTCCCCTGTGCCGATGAGCTTGGCCAGGAGCCTCGCCGCGCGCTAGGCTCTCACCAAGCAAACAGCTCACACGGGAGGAGACCATGGCGACATTCAAGTGGGACCATATTCACCTGCGTAGCCCCGACCCCGAGGCGACGGCCGACTTCTACGTACGCATGTTCGGCGCCGAGGTGATCCGCACGCCGCAGCCCGGGGGCAAAACCCGCATCGACCTCAAGATCGGTGGCGGCAGCGTTTTCATCGCGCAGGTCACGCCGGGCGATGGCGTCGCCTCGCCGCCGAAGACGCCCTATCAGGGCCTCGATCACTTCGGTCTTGAAGTGACCGGTATGGATGCGGTGGTCGCGGATCTCAAGAAGAAGGGCGCCGAATTCACCATGGAGCCGAACAACATTCGGCCTGGCGTGCGCATTGCCTTCCTGCGCGGACCGGAAGGCGTCTCCATCGAGCTGCTCGAGCGGAGCTGAGGCTCGGGCGACGTCAGCAGCGCTGCTTGATCTCGGCTTCGAGCGCAGCGCGGACTTCTCCGGCCAGTGCCGCGACACGCGCGCGCTGGCCGGCCTGCATACCGTCGACGTCGCGCCCGAAGGTATCGAGCGCCCAGTCGAGTTCCGCGCTGGCAAAGCGCAGCTTGCCGCAGTCGAGCGTCTTGCGCAGCGCGCGGTAGGCGAAGAGTCGCGTGCCGTTGGAGAACTCCATGGGCGTCGGTGCCCGCATCATCCAGGACTGCGTCGGATCGGCGATCATCGCGCGCAGCAGGGCGAGGCAATCGACGCCGACGCCGCAGCGCGCGGTATCTTGTTGCAGATCACTCTCGGTGAGCGCTTTCGGCGCGGGCGCCGGCGGAGGGCGAGCAGCCGGTGGCGCCGAAATCGCTAGATCGGGAGCAGGCCTTGGCGATGCGGGTTTGGCAGGCGCTGCCGGTGGCGGTGCAGGCGCGGCGACGCGAGGCCTCTCGGGAGCAGCGGGCGCAGAACGCGGCTCCGGCGGCGGCGCATAGACGACTTTCGCGAGAGGCGGTGACGCGCGATGCACGCTCGTGCCGTTGTCCCAACTGTCCTTGAGTGAGAGCCGCTCCTGCTCCTGCTGGGCTTCGATCTCTCCAGTATAGCGCTCGGCCGGCGGCTCCTCGGCACACGCAGTCACGCCGACCGCGATCAGAGCCGCGAGAACGGCTCTGCATCCATGTCGGCACTGACGCGCGGCTGGCAATGACATCCCGGTCTGTCCGGACGAAATGAACA
>JAEYPL010000136.1 GCA_023410905.1 Pseudomonadota bacterium | reverse complement strand
GACCGGGGGTGGCCTCCGGTCGGGGTGTGGGGTCATGCCGGAGGCATGCCAGAGGCATGCGGCCCCACTCGCGCTGAAAGCGCGATGGCATGGAAACGCTAGAGGGAAACATCCAAAATGGCCGAACGCAGCAACGTCCGCCTTGCCTGGTTCAACGGCAAGTTCGTACCCGAGAGCGAGGTGCGCATTCCATTCCGCGACCTGAGCTGGGTGTACGGGGATGGTTGCTTCGACATGACCCGCAGCTTTCACCACAATCTCTTCAAGGTGAAAGAGCACGTCGACCGTCTCTACCGCTCGCTAAAGTATCTGCGCATCGAGCCGGGCTTCGGCCCGGAGAAAATGGTTGCGCTCACGGAAGAACTCTTCGAGCGCAATCGTCATCTGCTCGGCCCCGATGACGACTACTGGATCGGCCAGCGCATCAGCCGCGGCGTGAAGGAAGTGCCGGGCGACAATCTCGATTACCACGGCCCGAATGTCGTGCTCGAGTGCTCGCCGCTGCCGCTCGTGCAGCGCGCCAAGCTCTTCAAGGAAGGCATTCGCGTGATCGTGCCGTCGCATCGGCGCACGCCGCCCGAGTCGCTCACGCCGCGCGCCAAGACGCACAACTACCTCAACATGATCGTCGCCAACCAGGAAGTGCAGAGCGCTGATCCCGAGGCTTGGGCGGTGCTCCTCGACATGAACGGCAATCTTGCCGAAGGCATGGGCTCGAACATCTTTACCGTGCGCGACGGCCAAATACTGACACCGCGTGAGAAGTTCGTGCTACCGGGCGTGAGCCGCCAGACGGTGATCGATCTCGCACGCGAGGAGGGCATTCCTGTCGCCGAAGCGGACATCGATCTCTACGACAGCTACGTCGCCGACGAGATGTTCCTCACCTCGACATCGCTGTGCATCTGCCCGGTGACGAAGATCAATGGTGTCGACATAGGCCCGGCTGGACAAGTCTGGGGACCGATCACCAAGCGCCTTGCCGATGCCTACAGCCGCTATGTCGGTTACGACTTCGTCGGCCAGTATCTCAAGCGCTATCAGGAAGGCATGCAGGCAAGAGCTTTCTAGTTTTTGCCGCGGGCTGCTGGGAAGAGGTGCTAACGCATTCACATGGGGCGGTATACCCGCGGCCGCCATGCGACAGCGCGGAGTTTGATGAGAGGAACAGCCATGATCAAGGACGTCGCAATCGGAGACATGGTGTTCCTCGCCGAGGGCCAAGAAGGCATCGGAGCCGTGCGCAGCATTAGCGGGAACAGTTTCGTCCTCTTCGTCGAGAACGCCGGCGAGTTCGCGATACCGGGTGCTGCGATCGTCCGCGTCCATGATGGAAAAGTTGTCGTGAATCCGGCGAAACTTTCCCGTGACGTTCTTCAAGCCATTGGCCACGCGCACGACCGCGAGGAACCCGATCTGGCGGGCTAACGCGGCAGTCCGTTCTGTTCGCCCAATATTTCCGCCGTCACCCGCCGTGCTGCTGTTTCATCCGGCAGAACGAGTTGTCTCATTTGCTGGCAATTCGGTTCAGCCCGTGTAGGATTATTGCGTCCGGCTGCGGGGAGCCGAGCCGGGGAGGAGAAATGCTTTGTAGAAATTCGTCGATCCGCTCGTGTGGCGCGCGCTTTTTCCGCGTGTACGATCGGCCGGCGAAGCGTGAATGCGCAGCATCTGTAGTGAGGCATAAATGAAGCTAAATCCGAGACTTCTGCTCTCGATCCCGATGGCTCTCGCCGTCGCCGCCAGCGCCGCCGTCGCCCAGACAAAAGAAGTCACGATCGCCCATCAGGACATGATCGTGCCCTATCGCGTCGCTCAATCGGCAGGCGCAATCGAAAAGGCCACGGGCTACAAGATCGCCTGGAAGCAGTTCGCCGGCGGCGGCGACGTCATCAAGGCCATGGCCTCGGGTCAGGTCCCGATCGGCGAAGCAGGGTCGAGCCCTATTACTGCCGCCATGGCTCAAGGCCTCGACCTCCAGCTCATCTGGATCCTGGATGACATCAACAATGCCGAGCAGCTCATTGCCTCGAACAAGTCGGGCATCACGTCGCTCGACGGCTTGAAGGGCAAGAAGGTTGCGACGCCCTTCGTCTCGACGGCGCACTACCAGCTTCTGTTCGCGCTCAACAAGGCGGGCGTGAACCCGAAGGAAATCCAGATCCTCAACTTGCGGCCGCCCGAGATCGCCGCCGCCTGGGAGCGCGGAGACCTCGACGCGACCTTCATCTGGGAGCCGGTTCTTTCGAAAGTGAAAGCTGACGGCAAGGTCATCATCTCGGCCGCCGACGTCGGCAAGCAGGGCGCGCCGACCTTCGACGGCATCATGGTCAACCGCACCTGGGCCGCACAGAACAAGGACTTCGTCACCGCGTACGTGAAGGCCCTCGCCGCCGCCGACGCGGACTACCGCGCCAACCCGGGCAAGTACGCAGCGGGCTCCGAGAACGCCGCAACGATCGCCAAGGTCGTCGGCGCCAAGCCGGAGACGGTGCCGGACGTCCTCAAGGACTACGCTTTCCCGACAGCCGCCGAACAAGCTTCCGACAAGTGGCTCGGTGGTGGCGCAAAGGGCGGCGCGGCGCAGGCACTGGCGAACACCGCAAAGTTCCTGCTCGAGCAGAAGCGCATCACGGAAGTGCCGGCCGACTTCGGCAAGTTCGTCAATCCCGAGTTCGCGGCCGCGGCTGCGAAGTAAGACCACGCACAAACGACGCGCAGGACCGAGAGGTTTGATGGTGACGATGACACGGCCCGCCGCCGAGCGACGGTCCGCCACCGCCACGCTCAATATCCGGGATCTCTCGGTCCGCTATGCCACGCGCGACGGCATCGTCGAAGCCCTGTCGCACGTGAACCTCGACATGAAGGCCGGCGACTTCGTCGTCGCCATCGGCGCCTCGGGCTGCGGGAAGACGACGCTTCTCTCCTGCATGGCCGGATTTCTCATACCATCCGATGGCGAGATCCTGCTCGACGGCGCCCCCGTCGAGGGGCCCGGCGCCGACCGCGGCGTCGTGTTCCAGAAGCACGCGCTCATGCCGTGGCTGAACGTGATCGACAATGTCGCGTTCGGTCCCAAGATGCGCGGCGTCGGCAAGGACAAGCGCTATGCCATCGCGCGCGAGCAGCTCGCACTCGTCGGGCTCGGGGATTTCGCCGAGAAGATGATCTACGAGCTTTCAGGCGGTATGCAGCAGCGCGTCGGCATTGCCCGCGCGCTCGCATCCGATCCCGAAGTCCTGCTCATGGACGAACCACTCGGCGCGCTCGACGCACTGACACGCGAGCAGGTGCAGGAACTCATTCTCGACGTGTGGCACCGCACGGGCAAGATGGTGTTCTTCATTACGCATTCCGTGGAAGAGGCCATCTTCCTCGCGACCAGGCTCATCGTGATGACGCCGCGGCCCGGCAAGATCGAGAAGAGCTATGACCTCGACTTCGGACGCCGCTACATCGAGACCAAGAACGCGCGGACGGTGAAGGCGAGCCCAGATTTCATCGCCATGCGCGAGCAGGTCCTGAGCGACATTCAACGCCGTGACTAGTGGCGTCATCGGCGGGAGATCACCATGGCAGTAAGCGAAGCAACCAGTGCTCCTCCCACACCCGCACGCCGCGTCCGCACGAGCCGCTACCGCGTCCTCGGCGAAGGTTCGACGCTCGCTATCAACCTCGTTACGATCGCAATCCTGCTCGGCGCATGGTGGTTCGTGACGCATATGGGCTGGGTGAGCCGGCTGTTCCTGCCGAAGCCCGAAGCCATCTGGAACGCCTTCATCCAGGCGATCAACGGCGAGCTCGACGACGCGACGCTCTGGGGTCACTTCCTCGCCAGCATGGGCCGCGTGTTCAGTGCCTTCGCCCTCGCCGTCGCCCTCGGCATCCCGATCGGCATTCTCATGGGTACGAGCCGCATCGCGCGCGGCATCTTCGATCCGCCCATTGAATTCTACCGGCCGCTACCGCCGCTCGCCTATCTGCCGCTCATGATCGTGTGGTTCGGTATCGGCGAGGAATCGAAGATCATCCTGCTGTTTCTCGCGATCTTCGCGCCGGTGACGCTCGCCGCTCGCGCGGGTGTCCGCTCCGTCTCGCAGGAGCAGATTCAAGCTGCGCTTTCCATGGGCGCCTCGCGCGCGCAGGTCATCCGACACATCATCATGCCGGGCGCGCTGCCGGAAATCCTCGTCGGCTTGCGCATCGGCATGGGCGTTGGCTGGACGACGCTTGTCGCGGCGGAAATGGTCGCTGCCGACGCCGGCCTCGGCAAGATGGTCTTCAATGCCTCGAACTTTCTGCGGACCGACGTCGTGATCCTCGGCATTCTGCTGATCGGCGTCGTGGCGTTCGCGTTCGAACTGCTCATGCGCTGGTTCGAACGCTGGGCCGTGCCGTGGAAGGGGAAGGTTTAGGGCGGCGAGACCCGCTCAATCCTACTCCAAATACCGCTTCTCCAGCATGACGTGCACGCCGTTGTGGCCGTTCACGAGTTGCGTGACGCGGAGATCCGCGGCGAGACTGCACAGCATGTAGGCATCCTCGCGCGAGAGGCCCTTCTTCTCGCCGAGCAGCTTGATCATGTCGCGCAATGCGGCGCGCGCCGCACTGTCGAGATCAGGATCGAAGGCCATGGTGATCGCGTGCGTCGGCGTCTCGGCGCGTGGCCAATCGAGATTGCCGCCCTTGTGCAGCGTGAACTTGAACGTACCCTTGAGCGCCGTTTCGATGGCCGTGACGCACACCTCGCCATCACCCTGCGCGCCATGCCCGTCGCCGGCCGAGAAATTCGCGCCCGGCACATGCACCGGCAGGAACACGGTCGTGCCCGCGACAAGCTCCTTGTTGTCCATGTTGCCGCCGTGCTGGCGCGGCGCGAGCGACGTGATCATGCCCCATGAGGGCGGCGGCGCGACGCCCATCACGCCGAAGAAGGGCTTCAGCGGTACTTCCGCGCCCCACGAGAGCTTACCGACGCCCTTCTCGCGATCCATGGGAATGTGCACGATGCGCACGCGATCGAATTCGAGCGGCAGCGCACCCGCGAGCGGCCGGATGGCGTTGTAACCCCAGTCCTGGCGACACTCGATGGCCTCGATATCGACCTGGAGGATGTCGCCGGGCATGGCGCCTTCGATGGCAACTGGGCCTGTCAGAATGTGGCCGGGCAGCTTGCGCGGCACCTGCTCGTGCACCTCCAGAAGCTCCGGCGGAATCTTGAAACCGGACGACGCTGGCGGCATCACATCCTGACCGCCGCTGATGGTCTCCATGGTCACGCGATCGCCGCTCTTGATGGAGAGCACGGGCTTCTCCTCGGCATCGAAATAGCCCCAATGGACAGTCCCGACGCGGGATTTGAGAACGTGATCGGTCATTGGTGATACCCCGTTGCTGGACATTGCGTGGCCCAACCTATCGCCCTGCCCGGCGGGCGTCATCAGGCCTGATACGCGATCCGGACTTGCGCGCGCCCGCTTACGGGGCATGATGGCGCCCAAAGTTGCATCGATCGGGAAGGCGCTCATGGCACACAAGGCATTCGACCTCAGCGGGCAGGTTGCCCTCGTGACCGGCGGCAATGGCGGCATCGGGCTCGGCATGGCGAGAGCCGTCGCGGAAGCGGGTGCGGACGTCGCGATCTGGGGCACGAACGCGGCCAAGAATGCGGCGGCCAAAGCCGAACTCGAAAAGACCGGCCGCCGCGTGCTGGCGCTGCAAGTGGATGTCGGTGACGAGGCTGCGGTCGAGCAGGGCTTTGCCGAGACCGTCAAGGTGCTTGGTCGCGTCGACGGCTGCTTCGCCAATGCCGGTGTCAGCGGCCGCGGCGGGCACACATCCTTCAGCGACATGCCGACCGAGGAATGGAAGCGCGTGACGCGCATCAATCTCGACGGCGCGTTCTATACATTCCGCGCCGCATCCAAACACATGGTCGCGCGCGGTGGCGGCGGCGTTCTCGTCGGCACATCCTCGCTCGCCGCCATCTCCGGCCCGCCGCGCAACGAGCACTACGCCGCAACGAAGAGCGCCATGATCGGCATCGTCCGTTCGCTCGCCGTCGAGTATGCGCGCTACGGCATTCGCGCCCACGCCGTGCTCCCCGGCTGGATCGAGACGGACATGACCGCCAACCTCATTGCCAACGAAAAATTCCACGACAATGTGCTGAAGCGCGTCCCCATGCGCCGCTGGGGCACGGGCGACGACTTCGGCGGCATCGCGATCTATCTCATGAGCTCGGCATCGCGCTTCCATACCGGCGACACGTTCCTCATCGACGGCGGCTACGCCCTGTTCTGATGGGAGGTTGCGATGAACTTCACCGCCATTCGCTACGAGGTCGAGGACGGCGTCGCGACAATCACGCTGAACCGGCCCGAGAAACTCAACGCCTATAGCCGCGACATGGGCCGCGAGATCATCGCGGCCTTCGACGAGGTCGACCGCGATGATGCCGTGCGCGCAGTCATCATCACGGGCGAGGGACGAGCCTTCTGTGCGGGCGCCGATCTCTCCGGCGGTTCGAAGACCTTCGACTATGCCGCGCGCGGATCGTTGCAGAGCGCCGACCTCTCCGATGACAGCGCACGCGATGGCGGTGGGCGCCTCACGCTGCGCATTTTCGAATGCCTGAAGCCGGTGATCGCCGCCATCAACGGGCCCGCCGTCGGCATCGGCGCCACCATGCTGCTGCCGATGGATGTCCGTCTCGCCTCGGATACGGCGCGCTTCGGCTTTGTGTTCGCACGCCGCGGCGTGGTCATGGAGGCCTGTTCGAGCTGGTTTCTGCCGCGCATCGTCGGCATCTCGCAGGCTCTCGAATGGACCATGACGGGACGCGTGTTCGATGCTGCCGAAGCGCTTGAAGGCCGGCTCGTGAAGAAGGTGCTGCCGCCGGATCAGCTACTACCTGCCGCGCGCACGCTCGCCCGCGAAATCGCGGACAACACGTCGGGCATCTCCGTCGCGCTGATGCGGCAGATGCAATGGCGGATGCTCGGCGCCGATCACCCTATGGAAGCGCACAAGATCGACAGCCGCCTCATGGTGCAGACGGGCGCGGGCGCGGATGCGCGCGAAGGCGTCGCGGCATTTCTCGAAAAGCGGCCTGCGCGCTTTCCGGGCCGCGTGTCGAGCGACCTGCCGTCGACATTCCCGTGGTGGAAGCCGCGCAAATACGAGTAGTGCAGCTCAGCCGCCGGTGATGGCCGCGATCTCGTTCTCACTGAAGCCCGCCGCCGTCAGAACCTCTCGCGTGTGCTCACCGAGTGACGCCGCGCGCGGGCCTGCCTTGGTTTCGGATGCGGACATGCGGAAGGCCGGGTTCAGCACCTTGAAGGGCCCGGCCGCATCGTGAACTTCCTGCAGCGCACCGCGATGCGTGAGCTGCGGATCGGCGAGTGCCTCCTTGATCGTGCGATACGGCCCAGCTGGCACGCCGGCACGTTCCAACACGGCCATGAGCTCTTCCGTCGTCATCGTTCGCGTCCACGCTTCGAGCTCATCCATGAATTCGGCCCAATTGGCGCGACGATCGAGATACTTCGCAAAGCGCGCATCCGAGCCCCAACCGCGCCCGGCCGTCTTGCAAAGCTCATGGAACGTGCGCTCGCTCGCGACCGCAATATTGACGAAGCCGTCAGCGGTCGCCGCCGGCCCGTAAAGCGCGCGCTTCGGCATGGGCGGCACTTTGAACTGCGAAGCCTGCAGCTCGACCGTCATCAGGGAGAGCATGCCCTCGAACATGGAAACATCCAGATGCTGCCCCTTGCCGGTAACGGACCGCTGATAGAGCGCAGCCGAGATCGCACCGAAGGCATACGTGCCCGCGAGCACATCCGCCGTGAAGATGCCGCAACTGTCGGGCCGCTCGCGCCCAGGATGATAGGCAATGTGCGCCATCTCGTAGCCTGATGTCGCGTGCACGACTGGCGCATATGCGGGTTTGTCGGCGGAGGGTCCCGTCTGACCGTAACCGGAGATCGAGCAGTACACGAGGCGCGGGTTCTCGGCCGACGCAGTTGCATAGTCTATACCGAGCCGCGTGGTGACGCCGGGACGGTAGTTCTCGACGATGATATCCGCGCTGCTGATCAGCTTGCGCGCGGCGGCCACGGCCTCGGGGCGCTTGAGATCGAGAACGATGCTGCGCTTGCCGGCATTGAGCTGGCCGTACGATGTGCTCGCGCCCTCCCGAAGCGGCGGCCGGCTCCGCATGAGGTCGCCTTCAGCCGTCTCGATCTTCACGACATCCGCACCGAGATCGGCGAGAAGGCGCGCGCAGTGGGGGCCCGCGATCGTGGTCGTGAAATCGAGCACCTTGAGCCCGTTGAATGCCTGCATTGCTTCCTCTCCCCGGATCGACCGACAGTTTGAGAGGGACAATTGACCGAATGCTCAGGGGGCGCAAGTCCAGCCGAGCCCGACAAGAGGCCCGCAAAAACGGAAGTGCGCCATTCGCTCGCGCTCCTCGTGTGGCGTTGGCCCGCCGAAATGCCTAACGTGCTGCTCACAACAACCCCGCCCGCGCGGGAGCATGATCTGGGAGAGAGGAACGATGACGGAGAAGCAGGGTCAGGTCGCAGGCAAAGTCGCCCTCGTCACGGGCGGGGCCTCGGGTATCGGCGAGGCATGCTGCCTGACACTGGCGCGAGAAGGCGCCAGCGTCGTCATCACGGACATCGACGAGGCACGGGGCAAGGATCTCGTCGAGAAGATCGCCGTCAATGGCGGCAAATCCATCTTCCTGAAGCAGGACGTCACCGACGAAGCGCGCTGGCCGGAAGTGATCGCGGCGACTGAGAGTGCCTTCGGCGGCCTCCACATTCTGGTGGCCAACGCCGGCATCGGTGTCATGGTCCCCATACTCGAGATGACGCTCGCCGACTGGCAGCGCCAGAATGCCATCAACCTCGACGGCGTCTTCCTCTCGGTGAAGTATGGCAGTCCCGCCATGCGCCGCAGCGGTCCGGGCGGCTC
>JAEYPL010000119.1 GCA_023410905.1 Pseudomonadota bacterium | reverse complement strand
GGGACTGGGGCGGCGGCGATTTCGAGAGCGCGCTTGGCGCCGCAGCGCACACCGGCCGCCGCGAGATCGCGGAGTTCCTGCTCGAGAACGGCGCCCGCATGGACATTTTCGCGGCTGCCATGCTCGGCCACCTCGATGTCGTGAAGGCGGCCATCACGGCCGATCCACGCGCCGCGAACGCGCCCGGTCCGCACGGCATTCCGCTCGTCACGCACGCCAAGATGGGCGGCGAGCAAGCCGCGGCTGTCCTCGACTACCTGCACTCGCTCGATTGAGCGCATGGCCAAACCACCGCGCAAACGCGAGACGCATCATCACAAGGACGGCAGCGTGCGCGCCAAGGGCTGGCTCCGCGACGGCCAGCTCGACGGCTACTGGGAATGGTTCCGCAAGGACGGGACGATCATGCGCTCGGGCCACTTCGACATGGGCGCGCAGGTCGGCGAATGGACGACCTACGACGCCAAGGGCGACGTCTATAAGGTGACGCGTTTCAAGTAGCGCTCTCACTCCCGCTGCAGTCGCGTTGCCACCTGGAACTCGATCAGCCGACCCAATCCAGCGAGAATACTGCCGATCGCGAACAGCACGATCACGACGATCTCCATATAGCCTTCGACCTTCTCCTTCTCCATCACGACATCCGCGATATCACCGTCGGACACCCTGTACTGCGCCACGACCTTATCGCGCTGCGCTTGCGTCGCGCTCACCTGCTCCGCCGGCGCGTTCATCACCTTCAGCAGCCCGAGCTGATTTTCGTACGCCGTGCGCAACTGGATCTGCGCCGACTGCTGCATGTTGAATGCGATCAGCCGCATCTCGATCTCGCGCTTCAGCGGATCGAGATAGAAGAGCTGCATGGCCGTCGAGGCGAGCAACAGGAATATCCCGATCAACTCGCCGACCTGATGAATGCGCAGGCGCATGTTCCCCAATCCCCCCTGAACTAGCGCGCTACCTCCATCACACACCGCTCTTTTCAGCAAGATCACCCCGCACACACGTGCACACAACAGACGCGCCCCCGCACGCACTGCGCCGGGGATTTGAGAGGATACGAGGGGAGCAAGGCGCGGACGCCAGGCTCTCGATGCCGGCGAAGAACCACGCCGCGCCCTACGCCACAGAATGGGAACCGGGCACGGCGACCGGCGAGCCGATCCGGCCTCTTCGTTCTTTCCCGGATGCGCCATGTTGGCGTCACCCCATGCTGCGGCCTCATCCGTCACCGCGACGCGCGTCGACAGCGCCCCCTCGTGGGATGAGTGGGAGGGAGTGTGCAGTGGTGTGGGGTGGAGGGGATAAGTTGGGATTGAGAAGAGCACGTCGCCCCAGCGCGGTGAGACGGTGTATAGATAACCTGCTTTTGCGAACCAACTTCTTGTTGCCGACACTGCAATCGGGGGACATATGGACTGGAAATCGGCCGCGATTAAGGACGATGGGACGGCAATAATCCCAACGAGATGGCTACTCATACACTATTATGAGGCACTAAACATACTCTTCCGAACCGAGAATGCTCTTCGAGTGTTCGCGTATGTTGTTCTCAAGAATGAGTTTAAGGAGAAGTGGCTGGATACCGCACTTCAGGTTGATGAGAAAACTCAATCCACCATTTCGGCCACAGCCAGCAAACGAATAAGCCAGTCCAAAGGCTTCGGCTATTTGGGCTACGAAATCAACTCCCCGCTCATGTATCTCAATAGCGGCGAGCTTACGCGCATAATCGACGCCAACGCTTATTGGCCCATATTCGAGCCCTTCTTTCGGGGAAAGAAGGAGATTATTAGAAACAAGCTAGATGAGATTGCAACAATCCGTAATGCACTTGCACATTTTCGCCCACTAAAGCCCGACGATATCGAGGTAATAAAACAGAACGTAAAGCACGTATTTCTTGGCATTGAGCAATGCCTAACCGAAATGACCCAAACTCATCGAGCAGTTCCGACCAATACCGAGCACACATGGTACAAGGAACTGTCGACGTTGGGATCCGGCCTATGCGACGTGCGGCTCTTTCAGAACAACGCTGAGACCTGGATCCGCCTGCAAATCGAGTACACGTGTGCCATGCTGCAAAATTCCGGACCTGGTGATTTTCGCTCATTCACCGTGTCCAACCTAATATCTCCGGCCATACTAAAGGCCTTTCCAGGCCTAGCCCGGCACCGCATATTCGTCACAGAGATTGTGCCCCATACTGAGGTTACCAGGGAAACCGCTCCTCCATTTAAGAAGACTATTTCCGCAACTTTCTCCCGAACGGCGATCAACGATCACTTCGGCGAAATTAACACCAGCATGAAAGAAATCCTCCTAAAGATCGAAGGTGAAACTGAATTAGTGCGAAACGATAACCTTGCAAAAGGAACGCTGATTGACCCCACCTTTATCTACTCGCTACCCCGCGAACGCGGCGAGAACAAAAATGTACTTTGGACAAACTTCGATGCGCTGAGATGCGAGATCAGCGAAAACGATCCCCCAGAGTACTGGGGCGATTTCCCTACCTACATCAGCGACTTCATCGCCGGGGCCCCGCAATATCCTTGGATGCCCTCTGAAATATCCAAAGCAGAGTTCCCCTACTAGTCAACATCGGCCAAGCAAGCCCCCGGAGGCTTCCCTCTTTTGCAGAGGGAAGCCTGATTGTGTGCCCCTACCCCAACGCCTCATTACTCTTCCGCACCGCCTCGACGGAGCTCCCGGCCTCGCCCGGCAAGTGCCCCGGCGTTTTCACCGCGCCCGCGCCATCCGCCTCGACGTACACCTGCCCGCCCATCTCGCGGAACTTGGCGCTCATCTCGGCCATGCCCTTCTCCGCTTCGACGATCGCGGACGCGCCCGCGTTCGTCTTCGCCGCGTAGTCGCGCACGTCCTGCGTGATCTTCATCGAGCAGAACTTCGGCCCGCACATAGAGCAGAAATGCGCGACCTTGTGCGCGTCCTTCGGCAGCGTCTCGTCGTGCATCTTGCGCGCGGTATCGGGATCGAGGCCGAGATTGAACTGATCCTCCCAGCGGAACTCGAAGCGCGCGCGCGACAGCGCATCGTCACGCAACTGCGCCGCCGGGTGCCCCTTCGCGAGGTCCGCCGCGTGCGCCGCGATCTTGTACGTGATCACGCCGTACTTCACGTCGTCACGATCCGGCAGGCCCAGATGCTCCTTCGGCGTCACGTAGCAGAGCATCGCGCAACCGAACCAGCCGATCATCGCCGCGCCGATACCCGACGTGATGTGGTCGTAGCCCGGCGCGATGTCCGTCGTCAGCGGCCCGAGCGTATAGAACGGCGCCTCGCCGCACTCCTTGAGCTGCTTGTCCATGTTGATCTTGATCTTGTGCATGGGCACGTGGCCCGGGCCCTCGATCATGACCTG
>JAEYPL010000102.1 GCA_023410905.1 Pseudomonadota bacterium | reverse complement strand
GTTCGGCTCGGACGAGGTGCGGCGCGAGTTCCTGGCGCCGTCGATCGCCGGCGACTTTGTCGCCTGCATCGGCGTCTCTGAGCCCGGCGCCGGCTCGGACGTCGCGTCGATCAAGACCAGCGCGCGCTCGGACGGCGACGACTACGTCATCAACGGCGGCAAGATGTGACGACCAACGGCACGCAGGCCGATTGGATCTGCCTGCTCGCGAATACGTCCGATGGGCCGGTGCATCTCAACAAAACGCTCATTTGCGTGCCCATGAAGACGAAGGGCGTCGAGGTGGCGCGCAAGCTCGACAAGATGGGGATGCACGCGTCCGACACCGCGCAGATCTTCTTCGACGACGTGCGCGTGCCGCAGCGGAACCGCGTCGGCGAGGAGGGCAAGGGCTTCACCTATCAGATGCTGCAGTTCCAGGAGGAGCGCCTGTGGGCGGCGGCGCGCGCGCTCAAGGGGAGCGAGCGCATCATCAACGCGACGATCGATTATACGCGCGGACGCATGGCCTTCGGTCGGCCCATTCTCGACAATCAGGTCGTGCATTTCCGGCTCGCCGAGCTGCAAACCGAGATCGAGCTGCTGAGGAGCCACGTCTACCGTTGCTGCGAGCTTTATCTGCAGGGGCAGGATGTGACCAAGCTCGCCTCCATGGCCAAGCTCAAGGCGGGGCGCTTGAGCCGCGAGGTGAGTGACGGCTGTCTGCAGTATTGGGGCGGCATGGGCTTCATGAACGACACGGTCGTCAGTCGCGCCTATCGCGATACGCGTCTTTCCTCGATCGGCGGTGGCGCCGACGAGATCATGCTCACGATACTGGCGAAGTACATGGGAACGCTGCCGGGCACAGCGAACGCGCGGAAGAAGGAGTAGGGTTTTCTGCCTCGCTTGCGAAGGCCGGGGTAGGGTGAGGGACGGCGGTATACGCAAACGTCAGCGCACGCTCCCACCCCTCATCCTAACCTTCTCCCCGTATAGGACGGGGAGAAGGGATCAGTCGCGTTGGCAGCGAACTCCAAGTCATAAAAAGGAGGGGGTCCGGGTCCCCCCGGGTTGGGGCCAGGGGCGAAAGCCCCATAGCGCCGCAGGCGCGAGCCCGCTGCGTCAAACTCCAAGCTGTCGATATTGCCGCCGCGGGTTGGGAAGCGCCTCTTCCCAACAGCCCGTGGCAAACAAAATCAAGGCGCCAGCGTCTCGCGCGGCATGGGCGGTGCGTCGGGATCGTGTTCACGCTCGCGATCGCTTGCGAGCTCTCTGACCTGATCCTTGCCGTAGATGTCGGGACGGAACATCAGGCGACCATCCTCCTCGACCCACGCCGTGACGTAGACGAAGGCGACCGGGATGGATCGTGCAAGCGTGATGTCGACAGGTTGGCCAGCTTGGAGGATGTCCTCCACGCGCTGCCGGCTCATATTGGGCTCATCGCGTGCGATCCAGGCTGCGAGGTCGAAGACTTCCTGCACGCGGACACAGCCGGCGCTGAACGCACGGGAGCTCTGTTGGAAGAGCTGCTTCATGGGCGTGTCATGCATGTAGACGCCCTCGCTGTTCGGCATGTCGATACGCACGAGTCCGAGCGCGTTGTGCGGGCCCGGATCCTGACGGAAGCGCAAGTTCTTCGCATCGACCGTCCGCCAGTCGACGTTCGTCACGTCGATCTCGGGGCCGACGAAGCTGCCGGTCAGAACGCGTATGTGCTCCTTCTGGAGATAGTCCGGCTCCTTGACCAGCCTAGGAATGACATCGAGGTTGGCGATGCTCTCCGGCACGCGCCAGAAGGGGAAGAAGTTGAGTGCACGAATATTGGCCGTGACGACGGGCGTCTGGCGATCCGGCTTGCCGGCGATCACGCGATGGCGCGCCTCGACGACATTTCGCGAAACCGCTTCGAGCTGAAAGCCCGGCGAGTTCACGAGGACGTAACGGTCATCCATCTTGAGCGCGAGCAGATCGCGAATGCGATTGTAGTTCATGCGCAGTTGGGCGAGACGCGCAGCCGGCGGCACATTCAGTTGCTGCAGTGTCGGACGGTCGACGCGGCCACTGACACGCAGACCGTGGCGGCTTTGGAAGCGGCGGATACCGGCCTCCATCTCTCCGTCGAGCGTGAGGGTGCGATATCCGCGCTCCGGCCGCACGTCGCCCCATAGAACGAGAACGCGCCGCACCATCGGGATGCGATCGTCCTCGTCGCCCGGGCGGATCATGCGCGTGCCGGGGATGGTCGGCCAGCCGCCATCGGCGACGACACGCTCCACACGGCTGATGGCATCGGCCATCGCGTCGAGCATTTGCTGAGAGCGGAGCGGCATCGAGCCCTCGCGCAGGTCGTCGAGCGCATCGGCCTGGGCCGACGGGCGCGGGCGGCGGTCGCGCTGGCCTGGATCGCTAAAGGAAGCGAAGCCGGGCAACTGCTGCCACCATTCCTGAGCGTGGGCCTTGGCACCGAACAGACCGGCGGCGAGCCCGAGGCCCGCGGCAAGAGTCTGCCTCCGCGTCATATTCTTGGATCCGGCGACCGCCCTATGGGCGGCGCCCCCCTTACCCCGTTCTTTTGTCATCTTGTGCTCACGATCGGTGTTCTAAGAGCCGGCCGACCTGCCGGACGCTATGCACGCAACTGCACCGTCCCATTGATCCGCATAGATGCGCTTTGCGGCAGCAGCAAGGTTGCGTGTTCATCATTGCCCGGACCTATAACTGATTTCAGGGCCTGCGGCCAAACCACGCCCCATCACTGTCGCGTGAGTAACGTAGGGATTTGCGCCAGGGTTTCCCGATGGCCACACTGCTAACCGCGTCGAAGGAAATCTCGACAAGTGATTGGCACTTCGCCTAGTATCCCGCCGCGAATTGGGCTGCTTAGGGGCAAGCCATGCGGCGTGGGCGTTGTGCGGAGAAGCCGGGTCGGGCTTCTGCGAAGGCAAGATCTTGCAGCCGGGCGGCTTTGCTGGCCCTGGGGCTGACGACTTTTATCCTCCAATCTCAGCCTTCCATGGCGGTCGATCTAGTGCCCTGCAAGGCGCCGGGGGCGCTCGTGAGCTTCGAAGCGCCATTGCGTGCCCTTGCGCGGGCCGTCGAGCGCGGAGGCGCTATCCGGGTCGTGGCACTCGGCTCGTCATCGACCGAGGGGACCGGCGCCTCCACCAAACAGGCGACCTACCCGGCTCGCTTCGACCAGGAGATGGACCGGCGCTTTCCGGGCAAGGATTTCCAGGTCGTCAATCTCGGCAAAGGCGGCGAGCTTGCCAAGGACATGCTCGCGCGCCTCGTCCGCGACGTGATTCCGACGCGGCCGGCCCTCGTTCTGTGGCAGACGGGGGTCAACGATGCGATCACTGGCGTCGATGTCGGAGAGTTTCGCCGGATCCTCGTCAGCGGCATTGCCGCTCTGAAGGCGGCGGGCATCGAAGTCGTGCTCGTCGATCCCCAGTTCTATCCCCGTGCGGCGAATGTCCCGAGCTATGCCGAGTACGTGACCGTCACGCGAAGCGTCGCTCGCGAGCAGGGCGTGCCGGTTTTCCGCAGGTACGCGATCATGCAGCATCTCATCGCCAGCGGTCAGCACTCGGTCGATGCGCTGTTGTGGAAGGACAAATTCCACATGAACGACACGTCGTACGCGTGTCTCGCCGAGCTGATGGCGGAGGCTGTCGAAGGGGAGATCCGGCGTCCTGCCGCGCCGGTGATCTCGGCAGGTGTGACGACTCCCATGCCGCTCAGCGGCTGGTCGCCGACGACGGCATATTGAGGGGCGATCAGGAGCCTCGGCGCTTACCAGTGATGGCGCCAGATGTAGCCGTGATGCTCCGCGTGCCAGCGACGCTGGTTCCAGTCCTTGCGCGGATGACCCCAAGCCTGGAAGTAGGGCGGACGGATGTCGATCCAATCGTGGTAGTGGGCCAGCTGGCGCGCGCGAACATAGCCGGCCGGCGCCCAGTACCTGGAATTGTAATACGGATAGTAGCCGCGCGGGCTGTACCGGTAGGCGTACTTGTCGACGGGGAAGGCGTACCGGTCGTACTCCTTGACGACCTTGCGAGCCACGCTCCGCTTGCTGCGATCCTTCATGCCATCCGCTGCCGCTTCCTGCAGCGGGGCCGCACTGAAACCGGCCACGGCGACGAGCCCCAGCAGCGACATCGTCCAGCGCATTATCGATCTCCTCAAGCGGCAGCCGCCGCCCCTGAGAGCAGCGAATCATAGCACCTGGAATCAAGCTTATACCGAACCGTCAATCGCCGTGTGTATCATGTGCGCAAATGCTGAATTTTGCGCTTTCGGTGTCACGCTGATGCCGCAATAGCCGCCGACAGGAGAAGCCGTTCGGGACAGGTTAATGGCAGCGGCTGACCGCGTGGCGGCAGCTATGCGGCCCAACTTCTGAGGGGGATGGTCATGCAGACAAGGATGCTGAATGTCCGGGCGGCCGCGGCCGCCATCGTGTTCCTCCTGGGGGGCGCCGCGCCGTTCGGCAAGGCGATGGCGCTCGAACCGCGCGCCGACGAGAAATCGCGGCTCAAGGCCTGCGAGAAGTCCCTCTGCCAGGTGGTCGTCTCGAAGAAACCCGTAAACGGCGATCTGCAGTGCCCCCTCAGCAAGGTCTGGTCGAAGAAGACTATGAAGGAAGGCTCGGCCAAGAAGCTGCGCTGGGGTTTCGTCGCCGCCAAGTGCGAAGTCGATCTCAAGGTGCCGCGCGATATGATCGTCGGCGCTCTCTCCGCCGAAGAGATCAAGGTTACGCTGCCGACACATACTGTCGATTGCGAGGTCGAGCGGGAAAACTCGGTCGATAAGGCGCAGATCACGCT
>JAEYPL010000049.1 GCA_023410905.1 Pseudomonadota bacterium | reverse complement strand
CGATCGCCTCCAGGATCGTGAGCATCAACGCCTTGATCGAGACCTCGATGAACTCCGTCGGGTTGTAGACGATCTTGTATTCGAGCCCGCGCGGGAAATTCGGCGCGATCTGCGCCATGGTGTCCTTGACGACGCGCGCCGTTTTCAAGGCGTCGCTGCCGGGCGCCTGGGTCACGGCGAGCACGGTCGCCGGAACGCTGTCCATGTACCCGTACGTGTTATACGAGATCGCGCCAAGCTCGACGCGGGCGACGTCGCGGAGCTTCACGGTGCGCCCGTCAGCCCCCGTCTTGATGACGATCTCCTCGAACTCACGAGCTTCGATAAGGCGACCGCGAAGCTGGAGGGACTGCTCGAAAGCGCCCTGGTTCGGCATCGGCGGCTCACCGATCGCGCCACCCGCGACCTGAACGTTCTGCTGGCGCAAGGCCGCCAGGATTTCCTCGGCCGTCAGGTTCAGTGCGGCGATGCGCTCGGGATCGAGCCAGACGCGCATCGAATATTCGCGCGCGCCGAATGCATTGACCTCGCCCACGCCGGGAATGCGGGCGAGCACATCACGGACGTTCAGCAGCGCGTAGTTCGAGATGTAGACCTGGTCGTAGGTGAGATCCGGCGACACCATGTGCACGACCAGGAGAAGGTCGGGCGAGTTTTTACGGACCTGAACACCTTGGCGGCGGACTTCCTCGGGCAGCCGCGTCTCGGCCGCCGCGACACGGTTCTGGACAAGCACCTGCGCCTTGTCGATGTCAAAGCCGACTTCGAAGGTCACGGTGATCGACAGCGTACCTTGCTGCGTCGACTGCGAGTACATGTAGATCATGCCGTCGACGCCGTTGATTTCCTGCTCGATGACGGCGGCCACGGTATCGGCGACGGTTTGCGCACCGGCACCGGGATACGTGGCGGCAACCGTAATCGTCGGCGGGGAAATCTCGGGGAACTGCGTGACGGGAAGCGCCAGATAGGCAATGCCGCCGACAATGGTGATGAAGAGCGAAACGACCGCGGCGAAGATCGGCCTGTCGATGAAGAATCTGCTGATGCGCATTCAGTAAGATCTCCAGCTCCGGCCGGGCGGAAGGGCGCCCAGTAGGCTCTATCTGATGGAAACAGCGACTGTTAGCACGCCGCGTGAAGGCGTGCATCCGTCGGCCGGCTGTATTGATGCGGATTGTTCAGGCGAGTGGCGTCCCATTCACCATGCGAGATGAAGCATCGCGGCGACCGGACGCGGCGCAGGGGGCGCGAGCAAAGTGGCCAGCCGAACCGGGTCGATCGCTCCGCCTGTCATGACCTCGTCGCGATGCAGACCACCGGCGATCAGGAGCGAGTCCACTCCGGCGCCCGCCGCGGCGGCGAGATCCGTACGCACGGCATCGCCAATGGCGAGAACCTGGGACCGATCGACCGGGCTGCCCACCAGTTCGGCGGCGCGCGCGAGCCCGGTCCTGTAGGCAACGGGGTGCGGCTTGCCTGCCCAGAAAACCGGGCCGCCCCGGGCCTCGTAAAGAGCGGCGACGGCGCCGGCGCACGGCAGTAGGTCCGCCCCGACGTGGACAGCGAGGTCCGGATTGGCGCAGACGAACGGCAATCGGCGCGCCAGGGCCTCCTCGAGCAGAGGGAGATAGGCCTCCGGCTGCTCGTGCCGGTCACGGTTGAGGCCGGTGCAGACGATCGCCTCAGCATCTTCGATGGTCACGTGCGGCCCCGGCAAACCGTCAAAAAAGGCGCTGTCGCGCGGCTCGGGCCCGATGCGGTAGAGGCGCTGGTAGCCGACCTCGGCAATGTGGCTCAGCGCAATATCTCCGGACGTGACGATGGCATCCCAGGTCTCGCGGACAACCGACTTCTCATCCAGAAGGTGGGCGACCGAGGGGCCGGGCCGCGGGGCATTGGAAACGAGCACAACAATCCCACCGGCCTCCCTGAACCGGGGCAGAGCCTCGTTCGCACCGGGATAGGCAGTGATGCCGTCATGGACGACACCCCAGACGTCGCAGAGCAGGACGCGATAGCGGCTGAGAAGCGGGCCGGCGCGCTCGATGATCGGAATGGTCATGTCTGTTGCAGAGATACCAGGCTTATGTTGCGGCTAAACCACGCATCCAGGATCGCGTGGTCGGAAGGCGGTAGCGGGGATTTCGTCCTGCGGCCCCCGGGACATACTGACATGCAATTCGCCGACAAGACATGGCCGAAACCCACTGTCATTACGTCATGAAGGGTTGACGCGAGGGGGCGCACCACGACATTCGCTCCACAGACCACGCGCCGCATCCTACGGCAATGCCGTCGCGCGGGATGCGGGACACATCGCCCGTCGATCGGGCACAGAACGACGCTGGAGCGTCGGAGCTTCATGGACGCGCTGCTGAGGGACCTTCGCTATCGGCTCGAGTACGCCGCACTGCGGCTGCTCGTCGGCCTCGTGCGACTGCTGCCCCTCGACACCGCAGCGAACTTCTCGGCCTGGGCGTGGCAGAAGATCGCACCGCGCAATCGCCGTCATCAGCGCGCCCTCGCCAATCTGAAAATCGCCTTCCCCGAAAAGAGCGAAGCCGAGCGCGAGGCCATTGCGCGCGCCATGTGGGGTAATCTCGGACGGGTCATGGCGGAGACCATGCAGATCGACCGGATCATCGCCGAGCCCGACCGCATCGAGATTCTGAACAGTGAAGTCTTCCATCGGTACAAAGACAAGCTCGGCCCAGCGATCGGCGTTTCCCTGCACATGGGCAACTGGGAGCTGGCCATCTGGCCGCTGACGGTCGCAGGCGCCAACCCTGCCGCCGTGTACCGCAATGTGAACAACCCCTATGTCGACGCCTTCCTGAGGAACCAGCGCAAGGATCTCTATCCGGCCGGACTGCTCGGCAAGGGCAAGATGGACGGCAGCCGAGAGGAAGGCCAGAAGACAGCCCGCCAGATCATGGATCTGGTGCGGCGAGGGGGCAGGCTCGGTTTGGTCTGTGATCTCTATGACAAATATGGCATGCCGGTGCCGTTCTTCGGCCAGCCGGCCTCCTCCGTCGTCATCCCGGCGATGATCGCGCGCCGGGTTGGCGCACGCATCTGGCTTGCGCGGTGCCTGCGTGTCGGCAACCAGAGCCGGTTCACCATCGAGATCAAGGAACTCAAGGTGCCGCGGACGGCAAGCCAAGCCGACGACGTCAAATGGATCACGACGAAGATGCAGAGCGAGTTCGAAGCTTGGATCAGGGAAGCACCCGAGCAGTGGATGTGGTCCAACAGGCGGTGGTCCTAAAAGTATGGATCAGGTCGTAAGCCCGCCGCCCGAGCCCACCGTCACCGAGCGGCCCAAGCGCGCGGTCGACAGGGCGCGGGACATCAAGCACCGCGCGGAGTTCACGCTCGTGTGGGTCGCGATCAAGCTGTTTCGTATGCTGCCCATGCGTGTTGGCGTCGGCTTCGTTGCTGCAGTGTGTCGGCTCGTCGGCCCCTGGCTGCGCCAGAACCGTCGCGCCATGCAGAACCTCGCGTTGGCCTTTCCCGACTACGATGATGCGCGACGCCGCGATATCGCGCGCGCGATGTGGGCGAACATGGGCCGCGTCTTCGCCGAGACATTCTACATCGACCGCATCATCGCCGATCCCTCGCGGCTCGAGATCGCG